>CP128433.1:1763500-2075500 GCA_032615215.1 Microbulbifer sp. MKSA007
TCTATGGTATTTGGCGTGGTCCTTTTCTCCTTGTTGGTGCAGGGGACTACCAGTGGCCGCTTGATTCATAAATTAAACCTTTGAACTAAGGTTCCAAGTCATACAGCATTTAGGCTAATAGCAGTGGGGTTATCAGCAATTAACCACACAGCGACAAGAAGCAGACTGAGTGCAAAAAGCTTGTTTTGCAGATTTCTATTTTTATCGCTGATAAGTGCTTTCGATAAGGTCCGACCAAAAGCGATCCATGAGAAATGTGTCACAAAGTTGAGTATGGTGATCATAATAATCAAGGTGATAACACTGCTTTCATTGCTCTCCTCTTGCTTTGGTGCGAACACAGAGAACATAGTAATTACTATCATCCAAGCTTTAATATTCATACTTTGAAGCAGCATTCCCTGCCAAATGCTTACCGATTTGGTGGCAGTTTTTCCAGGCTCTTTATTAGGCTTTATAAAAACGTAAGCAAGGTAAATTAAGTAGATGGCACCAGTCCACTGTAAGATGGTCATTACCATAGGGTAGTGAATTAGCCAGCTCATAAATCCGAAGCCAACTAATAAAGCCTTCATTAGAAATACAATGTCTATGCCCGCCAGTAAAGGTAAGGAACGACGAATACCCAAGCTGGCTCCGGCTGCAGCAAAGGTGATATTGGCAGGTCCTGGGCTAAAAATTAGTGGGAACATTACTGCCAACCAGGCTAATAGAAACTCTAAGCTCATATATATTACTCATGTCATAGAAGAGATATCGCTATGAGAAGTAGCTCACACTGTTTAACGGTGCGCTTTGTTTTCCCAGAGATAGGTGAGCTTAAAGGGAGTAGAAGGAAGGTTCTTGTACGAAATTGCGCTGTGCAGACTTTAAGTAGCGAGCAGGTGTGATACCGAAAGCACGCTTGAAGTTTCGACTCAAATGGCTCTGATCAAAAAAACCGCAGTCGATAGCCACCTCAGCCACCTGGGCTCCGGTACGAAATAATGCTCGGGCCCTTTGGGTTTTTAGGAGGATTAGGAATTGATGTGGAGGAACGCCAAACTGCGCATTAAAACTACGAATTAGCTGATATCGACTCATGCCAGTTAATTGGCACAATTCATCCAGTGTCACATTTCTTTGCCAGTTTTCCTGTAAATAAGCACGGGCCTTCAAGACTCCCTGTTTGTTAGATGATGACTTCGGGTAGATCTTTTGGTCGCCGTGACGGGCAAAGAGCTGGCTAATTGCCAGGGTGAGTAGAGAGTCCGTTGAAAGGGATAAAGCGTTCATTTCAAGACTGCTATGTAGCTTGTAGAGAAGCTGAAAAAGCTCAGGATCATCCAATAGTGGCCCTTTCAAAAATGGTACGGGTGTTTGATTCAGCAGAATGTGTTCCCTGAGGGTTTCCTCAATAAGCGCCGTGTCAAAGTAAAACATACGGTAGTACCAACCGGAGTCACTTCCAGAAAAACCGGTATGAATCTCCCCTGGATTAAGCGCAGCAAGGGTTCCCTGAGGAAGAGTCACTGTTTCACCGCGATAATCGAGCTTTTCTACGCCAGAAAGGAAGATTCCAATAGCGAGTTCATCATGCCAATGCTTGGCAAAGGAAAACTTATGGAAGTAGGCGTGAAAAAGCTCTATGCCGCAATGACTCGGACTTCGCCAAGCCTTAGAGAATTCCTTTCGCACTGATAACCCTCGTATGATAAATAACCATTACTTTACAGAAAGAAAGGGTGGTAAGGCAAAGTTACAGATGGGTGTGTAACAATTGAATAGTGGAGAGGTTCGAAGTGGTACTTTTGATGTCGAGTGCCTTTGTTTGGTAAGCATTTACCTTACGAAATATAAATTGCCCATTCTTACTTCATAGCTCACTGGTTTTATCCTACCCGTGTACCAGCCAGGATTTGAAGCCATTGTTGCGTCCAAAGAAAACCAACCACCTTTACCCTCCTCAACGAAGGCATATTTCTTCCCATTTGAATAAACTCCTGATCTGTATCTGATCAATCTATAGTACTCGGAGTCATCATATTTAACAGAAGCTTCCAGTACCACAGGATCACCTGCAGAGGAGGAAATATAAATAAAGACTGGCAATTCATCTCGCCCAAATAACTTTGGCTTTTCTACCAATAAGTTATCTATTGGAACAACTCTAAATTGATTTTTCCTTGCGTAATCTATAGGTTTATTTGACCTGAATACAATTGATATATAGAAAACTATACCTGTTAGGAAAATAATTAAAGTGATTTTGGTTAGGATTTTTCTTCGAATTTTATTCATATTGCTTAACGCCATGATTTTGGGTCCCGTGAGGAGGCGAGTTCTTTAATTGAAGCCTTCGAAGCCCAAGAATGGAGATCCAACCCTCACAGTAGGTGGCGTTGACTAGTCTTGTAAAGTGCAACGATGCTACTTAAGAATTTTCATTAGTAGCATGTCCCTCTTTTTTGTAGATGGGCTCTTAAGAAAACCTATGATGGGCTGGGAACGACTTTCTTATTTATTAACAACCGATCACTTTACCGAAATTTAACACTTTCGATAAGCGGTTTCTGGAAAGTAGGGTGAGTTGTTCTTTACCGGGGGAGCGTAGTCGAATGTATTGCTAAACGCCCTACGCTACCCCTTGCCATTTTTCTTTGCTAGGTACTCCTTAAAAGTCCAATACTGTACCCCCTGCATTTCTCTCTCCAGATCATCCATATCATCGGGTCCAATCTCACTCGGAAATGGTTTTGAAAGCATCGAGCGTACTTGCGCTAGCCTATCACTTACCCTTGCACTCTGAAAATAATCAATAATTTCATCCTTCCACGCCTCTTCACCAAACTCGTGGTGTACTTTATTCATTTGATCCAGTGAGACCACGAATTCATTGATATCTCTAAGAATCGACAGGATCTCTTCTTTGCTATATATTAGTTCATCCACTATAAAGGTCTCTTTCTATAAGTCTTAAATGGGCGGCCGAGCAATCTGGTGTGAAGTCACGCTTGACTTGATTGTTAAATTGAATTTCGTGTATTAGTCCTCTCGGGCAATAGTCAAAAGACAAATTGCCAAGAGTAAGGTTGCAAGAACACCTGATGCTCCAGCAACGGATGAGGGTAAATAAGAATCACGTCCAAATGTAATCGAAATAGCATTAGCAAACATTGCAATAACGCCAACTGAGGCAGTCAAACCTCCCAGCACTTTGGAGCTCCCATTCATTTTGGTAACTCCAAAAATAAGAGCAGCAAAGCCCAGCAAAAATTTCGCCGCGTAATAGATCATAAATGAAAAAGCCACAACGGCCCCCGCTGCAGCTCCAAGCGCCTCTAATTGGCTAGCGACCTCCCGAAATGGCATAAACATAGTGGCGCCAATACTAACTTGCACCACATTGAATACAGAGCTGAATGCAATAGCGGACCACCCTACGTGGTGGTTTTTAGTCTGCACCATGGCCGCTCCAGCAAAAGCTGAAAGAATGGTAAACAGCAAGCCCTCCAGCCCCCAGAAAAGTTGCCGTGAGGGGTTAATCTCTGCAACATACAGCATGGTAAAGAGTGCCTGTGTAACTACTAGCGCCAACAGCAGAAAAGCTATGATTTGGATATTTCGCGCATTGGTGAACTTCATAGTTAGATGCCTTGTATTTTCTATATATGGATCTTGCTTCTAAAGATAGGGGTTGGCCTTATTTATTTTATATCGAAATATTGGGATATGTGGCTTTCTCGAACCTAACTATATATTTATATCGGGTTATAGGAAAGCAAGCGTCCCCAACGAAAATTTTTAGATTGTATGTGTCAAAGTCTACTTTTTTAGGATCGGACCTCGCGATTGAGGTCGCATCATAGCTTAGCAAAATAGTTGTGAAAAAGAAGCGATTGTAAAAAAGAGCAATTTCTTCATTTTATTATCATATTGTTAAGTGGATATGTGAATGGTATAAGCGTAACTATCTACGCCTAAAGATCTACAAAATAGAGCTCGAAGTGAAGCATGGCTCGTCTAGCCCGTATGTTTTTTGAACGGTTATTCTGTTCCGGTTGCTGCCTGTTATATGTTTAGCCTTTCTGTCAGACTTTGATAATTGAAGCAACTAAAGCTATGAAAATAACAAGTAAGAAATAGGTGGTTGCACTCGCCTTATAAATTAATGTTTAATCTGGTATGGCATGGCTCATCATCCCAAGCAGTTGGGGCAGAACGATTTACTGATACGAAAGGGGTGTATATAGATGCACTATGAGTCGAACGAAAAATGAGGCGATCATTTACAATAGTTTCGACATAACGTCCATCAGGGGCAAACACCTTTTCCCCTTTAATTCTTCCGACAGCAGTACCTGATCGACCGTAAATTTTTAGATCCTTACTCCGTAATTTTACTGACATGACAATTGGCCCGGATAGTTCTGCTTTTTGTATTCATCTCCCCTTTTCTAGAAACCCACATGTGGCCGGTAGTGGAAACCTGAGGGATCATGAATCTCTGCATGCAATGTGGCATGTATTCTCGCCAGTGGAGCATGAATTTAACACTTGTTGATCCACTAAGTGGGAACTTCTCATACCAAGGGGCGCGACAACCTTCTATAGCTTCGAACTCTCCAAATATGGTATAGCTATGAGCCATACCGATATTGTCGCCTTGGGCTGTTTCATAAAGTAACCTTTTACCCGGAAACTCGTCTCACCCTCAATGGGCTCACAAGAAAACTTAACCTTAGTGTCTGCGATACATATTGCAGGTAAGGATAGTAATAAGATGATGAGTAGCCTCATGAGCACCTATAACCGTCGGGAACGGAGTTAGTTTAGTTCTGCTAGCGTAACGATAAAGCACAGCTAAAGCAATGCAGTGACCGTCCAGCTCACATGCGAACGGTAGTTAATGGCTTTATTATGAGGCTAAAAATTGGGTTTAAAGTAGATACCTAAGCCGAGTGCAGCCACAGCCAAACTAATGAAAACCTGAACAAAAAGACTAAAAAAGAAATTTAGAGCACCATGGGTGAGTGTGATTTCGATGATACCAATCATTTTACTTACATAAGTAAAGCTACCATCAATTGAATCTATGACAGTTAGAATGCATAGCAAGAAGCCTGCTATAGCCAGGGTTGTACCACCGAATTTATCTCTCATAGTGCGTATGCGCATAATGCCTCAATATGTCGAAGCCATGCTATTGCGGTCCAGCGATAAAGTCCGCTGCATTTTCTTGTTATGGTGCGCTCTCATATCGTAAGTCCATACTTCATTTCACGCTCTTTGAAAGCTGAAACACCGCCTTCCAGTATTTCGCAAACATGCTGTCTAATCCCTTTACTTTCTAGGGTGCCTACGCTTTTTTTATCTTCAAATGAGCATTCTAAGCTACCGCTATAATACTCAAACTTATACTTCTTGTTATCAAGATTGGCTTGCTGTCCAGCCTGGTTTGCCACGATTACACATTCAGAATCTGCAGCAACAACCAGATTTGCGTTATGTGTAACCATGACAATCTGCCGCTTGGTCTTCCTCAAACGGATAAACTCATTTAGCTGGTCGTAAATTGTTCTATTATCTAAGTTGTCTTCTGGCTGATCGATTAGTATTGGATGGGATGAATTACTCAAATGTAAAACCAAGTTGAGTAAGACCAACCCTCGCTTTCCGGGAGACATTTGTACAATGTCGTCATTTCTATACTGCACAACAAAGTTGATGAAAAAGCAGTCGCTATAAAGCCTCTTTGTAACATCTTTTTCAGAGATTCCTTTTCGTAACGAGGGATTATCAGAATTCTTCGATAGTCTGTCGTGTATGCCTCTTACTCTTTCTGTGTGTGACTCGACATCGAATTCATACTCTCCGTTGTCATTTACAAGAGAACCAAGTAAAGATGCCATATTGCCACGCCTGTCAAAAGACGACACGAATTCATCGAATCTACCTTCGTAGAACCCAACCTCCGCACTGATCCGAATATCATCCTCAAACTGGTATTCTGGCTTCGATATCTCGCTAACGTAGTTTTTATATGCATCAATTAATGCAGAATACTTCACAGACACTTCATTCTTGCATTCAATGTCTTGTTTCTTGACTGATTCTATTTTTTCTTCAAGTTCTCCAATTTTTTTAAGCTTTTCCTCTTCGGTGCACAATTTCTTCACCACTAGGTCCAGTGCTTCTTTATCTGCAACCTTTTTTAGAAGTGGCTTGATATTTTCGTCAATGGAATGTAGCTCACCTTCGAGCTTAGAGACCCAATATGAGATTTTCTCTCCTCTCATAGTCGCCGAATTGCGAAATTTCTCCAAGCCCGCTCGCAACTCCAAGTCGAGCATATCAAATAAAGAATTGAGAAATGAGGATTCATCAATCATATTAACATCACATGAAATAGCTTCTTTAAAGTTAGTGATAAGGCTGTCGCTGTGAAGTGCAGTCGATGTCGTAACTTGGTTTCCACATTCTCTTAACCTACTAAATACACTAAGTCTGTTTTTTACTGAAGACTTTCTAGCGGTTAGCTTCTTATAAAGCAGATCCTCATGTTCGCTAAAGCCAGACTTTTTCTGAAGATCCACAATATAACTCTTCAGTTTTTCTACTTCGCTAGATACTGCCAGTCTCGTGCCGTATGCCTCGGAATCCTTTTTGAGTTGTAGATACCTTTTCCTGAGTTCATAAAGGCTATCAATCTTAGAGTTAAGCTCTTTCGTAAAAGTACTTATTTGCCGCTCTTGGCTGCTAGAAAATTCTTTGAAAGCCTGATTTTGGTCAAGTATGTCCTTAATCAGAGTATTAAGCTGATTTTTTCCGTCTTCCTCAGCAAGATGGTTAATATACAACTGAGGTATGTATGTAATTGGCTTAGATTCATCTCGTTGAAACAAAGAGCTAACTTCACCGTTTGACCACTCAACTTCAAAATCTACGTTCGCCAGGTCGCTGTATGATGAAGATTTTGACAAACGAACTTTGTGATCGACTTCATCTGCATTAATTGATTTAGCGATATGGTAAAGCAATAACGACTTACCAGAAGACTTACCCCCAATGATTGTATTGAGATCAGGATTTAGGTATTGCCAATCATTGCTAAACAAGTCTTTGGAAGACTTATCTATGAATCTGACTCTTTTGATCGTTTGGTAACTACTCTTTTGTTGAGGGTTGAGTTCCTGTATTACAACTCTCGCCCTCGGATCGTAGATTACCTGCTTTAATCCTTCAAATGTTGGGTCGGATTTTATCCATGTGTTTCGATTTTTTGCGGGTTTAAATAGTTCATCTTTACAATGTGCATCTGATCCCCAAAGACATGGCTTTAAAGATCCAAATTCTTTTTGAAACTCTTCACGGTCACCACTTCCGAGTAGGAAGTTCTTGGTTTTAGTGTTAGATGAAAATATAAAATGGGCTTGTTTGATAAGGTTCTTTCGAATGTTATGCCCTTGAGAGTTCCAACTCACATCACTGAGATCTTCATCACAAGGCAATCCGAGCATGTACTTATCCTTAAAAACCGAACTCCTGTTGAGAATGGATACCAATTCATCTTCATCTACTGATGCGTTGAGCATTCCGACAAATAGGTTGTTTCCACTCTTCGAAAATTTAGGGTGTTCTGCTATTAACCTAGCACCAAGCTCTTCTAGATTATGTCGAGTCAACGGTCTTTTTTCAGTCGAAGCTCCGGTGGATGCATCAAAACAAACTTGGATCTGAGAAACGAAGTCACTCTCAATCTTCTCTATTGGAATATCGTTAGATAGGATTACGTGGTAGTTCACCTTCCTATTCCAGGACAGGTCTTTTTCCTTACCTATAACAAGTTTCGTTAGCCTGAATTCAATGTTCGGAAATACGGCTATTGAACCAATTTTTTCAATCTCTTCTTCATTAAAAAGAGAACTCATTTTATTTGGATTATCTAAGTACTCGTTCTTGAGAATCTTGTAGCCTTCAGGAAGATAGTAATCGGTAATGCCTATTGCACTGATATCATTTTCGATTGCCCTCCTAAAAAGCTCTACTACATATGTATCCCAATCACTCCCAAATTCATTTTTAAGAACTGATGCAGGAGTATGAACATGCAGATCCCACTTTCGCCACTCAGACCCTTTAGGGAAACTATTCACAACACCTCCATGATTATTAACTCTCGGATACTCTCAATGTCTTTCAAAAACGTGTTCTATAGTAAAGCGCCTAGCGCCATAACGCCGTGCGCAGCGGCGGCTTACTTTGTGTGCTTTTTGCACGAAAATGGGAGCGCAGCGACCGTGCAAAAAGTGCACAAAGTAAGAAGTCAGCTGCCGCACCTTGTTATGTGGGTCTCAGGTATTTCTTGCCTACGAAGTAACAAACTATCATTGATACGAGTATGGATGAAACACACCAGGCAAAAATCCTACTGTAGTACTCAAGGCCACTAAAGAGCAAAAAACCATTAGGCACGAGTGCTATGAACATGCCAACCGGCATTGGAGCAAGTAAGACGGCCGAAAGTGGAACAAAAAGCAACAGTTTTATTGCCATATTCCACTGCACGCTTCTGATTTTCTTTGCATAAAAGTAGAGAACGATTATCAATGGTGTGGACAACAACAACCAAAATGGAATACGCACAAGTAATTGCCAAGCTTGATCAATCATTTGTATCGCGATGTCCATATGCTCTATTTCCTGCTCACATAACATTTATATAGTAATCATTCTGATCACTATTATCCTGATTACTATCTCGGAATCAATCTAGTTGGAGAGAGATAAATTTTCATTTTAAATCAGAAGGTTATACGAATTTGGGCTAATCGTACAAAATGGAAAAACGATCATCATGACTACTATCAAGCAATATCAGAAAGCTCTTAACTTGTTGAATTATATACTATTTCAGAGTTATTTATCGTTAGTAAGAAAATAACGGTCATGATGATCGAAAATCTGACGAGCTAGCGCTTGCTAACTTTATTTGGACCTCGTGTAAGATAGGTTGAAACGGCAAAAACATACAGAAAGTGGGCTATAAACAGAGTGGAATTCTAGGAACTGTTGCTCTGAATAACCGACGATTGAGTGGTAGAAGTCTCGTGGGGAAAATCTGCTCAATTTTTGTTTGAAGTAGTAATCTAGGTGGGGGTTATCTGCTTAAAAGATCAAAGTATTTAGGCGGCTAAGGAGAGGTTCTGGTTCTCCTTAGCCGAGTTAAGGGCGTGAAGCAGCTAAAGGGCAGGGCTGTGTGCAGTATTGTTGCTTGACACTGGTCATTGAGAACTGGTTTAGAGGCTAGCTTCTATAGTGGCGATGTGAGTACGTTATTGAACTTGGGCAAAGGCTATTTTTGTAGTGTTAATGAGTTTACTGTACGCACGATGTAGACATCGATAGATCTTCCTGGCTGCGAAAGCCTGTTAGTTCAATCAAGCATGGGATTTGAAATACTTCACACAAATCAGCTGCTTCAGCTCTTCCCGTTGTAGGGTTTACGAGCTATAGACTCACAAAGTAGTACAAAATCAAACTTGTGATCAGTAGCTCTTATCTATTACCGCTTGTTCTTTTTAATACGCAGATAGACCTCCTCACGGTGCACGGATATTGACCTTGGGGCGTCTATGCCGATGCTTATCTGGTTTCCCTTAACTTCCAATACTGTGATTGAGATCTTTGCCCCAATTCTGAGGTTTTCACCAACTCGGCGGTTTAAAATTAACATATTCCGTTCCTGCTGAATTGCAAAATTGAAGGTGGTCTTCCGCAGTGGGAAGACTCAAGAAGTAATGTGTGGGGTTTGAAAGCGGTGGGGCGCGAGAACGATAGGCATAGAAGAAGAAAAGGCGGGCGCAACGCTCCCAGAGCTTGAGGACACTCTCCAAGCTGCTGAATCTACTCCACTTTATTGAAGACGAGCGGGTATCTAGCGTATGATGCATATAGCCAGTGCGTCCTGAGTATTTTTTTTTTTATTTTTTATAAATAAAAAATAAATACGTGCTATCCAGGAGATGGAGGTCGGCCCTCCGTTATCGCTTTGCAGGAAGTGATAACAAACCGCCTCAAGGTGATCGGAGTAAAGAGCTTTGGTTAGAAGCGCTTGAGGAAAAGGCGTAAGAGATACGTCAGGTATGTTGTGTAGAGACGAATGCAAATGAACCACTGATGAGGTGTCGAAAGCGTATTACCAAGATGATGTCAAAACCCGTGCACTGGCTAAGTGCGGGGATAAGCTTGGAGGTTACCTGTTTACCGACCGAGTGGCATCCGGCATAGAGGTGGCGTGAACACACAACAGGCTTTTGGGTGGAACAGGAGAACCTGTCGTCCAGGTGTTAAGGAAGAGCGTCAAGTAGAGGCCCTACAAGACGTTGAGTACCAAGACTGGTCACAGGGGCGGAACAACCCGTAGTAGTGGAGAAGCGGCTGTAATGGACGTGGAGCGAAGGGGTTGTCGTATTCGGCGACTAACCGTGTAATCAACCCAGATGGGGAGGAATTAACGATTAGCGCAAAGCCATTCAATATTCCCAAGCGAGCGGTTTGGGAAGCGTGGAAGCAGATTAAGGCTAATGGCGGCGGAGCGGGGATTGATGAGATAACGATAGAGCAATACGAATCGAGTCTTGTCAAAAACCTGTACAAGCTATGGAATCGGATGTCATCTGGCAGCTATTTTCCATCAGCCGTCAAACGAGTGGATATTCCGAAACTCGATGGCAGCCTGCGACCACTGGGTATCCCCACAATCGAAGATCGCATTGCACAAATGGTGGCTAAGCAACTGCTGGAGCCAGAATTGGAGAAGGTATTTCACCCTGACTCCTACGGTTATCGGCCAGGCAAATCTGCTATAGACGCAGTGCGTCGAGCTCGACAACGATGCTGGGATAGAATCTGGGTAGTTGATTTAGATATCAAAGGTTTCTTTGACAATATTAATCACGAACTCCTGCTGAAGGCATTAGATAAACATAATAATCATCGGTGGGTCAGACTCTATGTACAGCGCTGGTTAACGGCTCCAGTACAACATCGGGACGGACAGCTTGAAGAGCGAACACAAGGTACTCCACAAGGGGGCGTAATTAGCCCGCTACTAGCAAACTTGTTTTTGCACTACGCGCTGGACGCCTGGATGGTGAGAACGCACAGAGATATTCCTTTTGAGCGTTACGCGGATGATGCTGTTTACCATTGTCGTAATCCTCGAGAGGCGGATCGCTTACTGGCGGCTCTAAAAGCACGCCTGACTACCTGCGGGCTTGAGGCTCATCCAGAGAAAACGCGCAAGGTTTACTGCAAGAACAGTAATCGTAAAGACTCCCACCCAGTGACCCACTTTGACTTTCTGGGGTTTCGATTTGGTCCCAGAAAAGCAAGGAATCGCCAAGGGCAGATCTTCACCGCATTTAGTCCTTCAATGAGCCCTAAGGCCTTCAAGAGGATTAAGGATAAGGTCAGGCAATGGCGAGTAATAAACTGGGTGGATCGATCACTATCTGAAATGGCAAAAGTACTTAATCCCGCAATACAGGGTTGGCTGAACTACTATGGTCACTTTGGGCGGAGATATGGTGTTTATCGACTTCAGAAGTATCTTGACCAAACGCTGATGCGTTGGGCCAGGAAGAAGTTTAAGCATCTAAAGCGAAGCTGTTTCAAGAGCTGGGTCTTTATTGGAAAGGTTCGTCAACAAATGCGCGGCTTGTTTGCACACTGGAGAATGGGAAGATTGCAAATGTGCTGAATACGAAGAGCCGTATGAATTGAGAGGTTCACGTACGGTTCTGTGAGAGGTCGAAGGGGAAGTTCCTTTGGTCTACTCGACTTTTGATAGTTCGAGTATCAATGTGGTTAGCTGGCCCCTGGTGTTGGTAGCACCTTGGGTCAGCGCCTTTTACTTATTCTTATATTGCTCTAGCGTTCTCCTTTAAGTAGATGAGTCTTTTTCAGACTTCTTAGGTCTCTCTTGTAGCTTATTTGGACCTCATAGAGACTCATTCAAGTAAACTTTATATGCCGATACATATCCATCGATTTTACGTAGCTTTGATATTAAAACAAACTTAATAAAATTCAATAAGATCATTTTTGTGCCTATATTTTGTAAATTCGCACTTCGAACTCATTGAATCACTGGTAGTGAACCTCAGGTTGAAAAATCTACTTTTAAACTTTAGGTTCGAGGTTTGTATCGCTTGCTAGCCGAGTTAGATGGTTCTGAGTGAGGATATTAGTAGGTTTGGTCACCTTCACTTTGTGGGGTGACTCTACCTGTTAATATGGAGTTCCCTTCTAATTCGGCTGGGCTTTCTCTTTTGTGGGATACATTCTTAGTTTATTGAACTGGCAAGGTCGCTAATAAATATAATTATCCACAATCCACCAAAAATAGAATTTACTTTTCGATCCTGTGCTTTTGGCTAGCCCTTTCATTTCACTAAGGCTATGTCTATCGAAGTAGCTCTGATCCAAAATTACCCCTAGGGGATTGGTTAGGGTGTTCAAGTTTTCTCGTGGATCGTCTTCGAGCAATAATAGTTCGGCATTAAAGCCTGTGGAAACTGAGCCCACCTTATCGTTAATGCCCAGTGCTTTTGCTGGATGGTGGGTTGCTGCTCGCAATACATCTTTAACAGGAATCCCCACCTCCACTAATCGTTGCATTTCTTGAATAGTGCCCAAGCCATTGGGCGTATAGAAGGTTCCTCCGTCTGACGCTATCAGTATCTCAATACCGGCTTGGTTTAGCTGCTTGGCCATATCTCCGAAAATGTTGGATTTACCCTGCCAATCCTGTTGCGCTTTAGCACTATGTATCCCATTAACCTTCTGCTCACCCATTGCTTTTATCGCGGGGTGATTGAGCTCGAGATCATCAGCTATGCTGTGCCAGTAGTCTGGCCCATGCTGAGCGATCTGTGCTACGTTGTCATATACGATTAATGTAGGGCTAACTGGTACGTTGCTATCTAGTAGTTGCTGCACAATTTCATCGAATCTCTCCTGCTGATAATCATGGTTCAAATGTGCCTGAAAGATCATTTCCACATGCTCTAATGACTGCGGTTTAGCCGACAAGTATTCATTGAGAGTAATACCAAAAGGCGGGTGGCCAGCTAAAGGCATGCCGAGCTTTTGCGCCTCATCAGCTATAGCGAAGAAAACCTCACGGGATAAACCGTCATAAACTTTAACTTGCTGGTACCCCTGTTGATATTGCTGGCGAACCAGCTGGCGAGCCTCTTCTTTACTACCAATAAACTTGTGGTGTCGGCCACTGGCATAGTGGGAATGTTGATTAACAGGTGCACCGGATAACACCATATGAGGCCCGACTATATCGCCAGTATCGACCCATTTTTTAAGAATACGCTGAGGGGAATTGCCAGCCATAACTCTTGTGCGAGTGACGCCGTGCGCAAGCATAGCTAGTAGATCGGACCGACCCCATACATGGCTGTGCATATCGATTAAGCCTGGCATCACATATTTACCCAGGCCATTAATCCTCAGCTCGCCTTCAATCTCAAGTATTACATCGCTAGTTATTTGGGTAATTCTTCCATCTTGAATGACGAGGTTTTGGTTACTTGCGGCTGTATTATGCTGGGTGTCGATGACTGTGATATCGGTAACTACAATGCGAGCATTCTGTTCAGCTAACCCGTAGGAAGAGGGAGGGAAGTACCATGCACATCCCCAAGATCCGAGCGCAGCAACGCTAATGAACACTAAAATAGCTACCGCTGCTTTCCATGAACGAGCAAAATAGGAAGAAAACCTCATAATGACCTCTTTTGAATCAAAGAGGCCAAAATGCCAAAATTATCAGCTTCTAGCGTCCGAAATCCAGATTTTGCACGTCCAAAGTAACCATTATTGAGGTTTTTCTGCTAAATACTGACTAGGAGTCATCCCAAGGTGGCGCTTAAACAGGCTGTTGAAGCTGGATTTAGAGTTAAAGCCCGCTTCAAGTGCAATATCGAGGAGACGAACTTTTTTGTCCGAATCACTCTCTTTTGCTGAATCAAGTTGCGAAACTACATCTGCCAAACGCTGGGCATTAACATAGTCATTAAAGTTACTGCCATAGCCCTGATTAATGGCCCAGGAAATATCTTTCTCTCCAAGCCCTGTATGTTGTGCCAAGTCCCGGAGGGATAGCCTTGGTAGGCGATAGAGCTGTTGACTATGAACCTGTTTGTTAAGCTCCTTGAAAAGCGTATCCGCCTGAGTCGTTTCGTCAGCTTTGCACTTTCCCTTGTCACAACCCTCTATTACGGATAAGCCCAGCGCTTGTTCACCATCTGTTAAACCCGCAAATAGCTGCGGTTCCCTAACCGCGCGAATTACAAGCAAAGCAACAATCAAAAAATAGCTCAGCTGCATAACAAGGTACCATCTGAGCAAAAGAGTAGTGGGTAAGTAAGGTTGCAAGTTATGCCGCACTGCATCCACCAGTGCAACGCCAACCAGAACCCATAGGATACGCTTAACCCAATCAGCTCTCAATTTGTTAGCATCGGAGCGGTTTTGGGGCAAGATATGTTGATATCGAATAAGCGCTTTTATACTTAATGAGAAATAAACAATCTGACTTAAAGTACCGGCTGCTAAAACCCACTGGGGCCAGTGATTAAATAATAAACTGATTGCTGCTGGTACTAAGTGTACCCAGTGTTTACTTTGTTGTTGATAACTGGCGGATATTAATTGTGCAACTACGGCAAAAAATAATGGGCCCATCAATAATGAGAACGAAGGCGTGATTAAATAACCAAGATTAACTACTTTCGTTTCTTCTATAAAATTAAATGTCATCAATAATGCAGTGGCGCCTAACAAGTATCGCATTGCTGTAAAACGGGTTTGCGCCCAAAGTAATGCAATACCTAGAATCGATAGGGTGATAAAGGCTATCTGTAAAAAATTAGATGCGGAGTAATTTACCATATTTGCTCAAATAATAATCTATAAGTCGATAAGCAGAATTTCTTAAATGGGAACATCGTTCGAAGCTTCCTGTATTTGATCATACTGGGTGATTACTTATGGAGCCTCTGAACAAGCCTACAGGCCCTAAAGGGGGGAATGCCACAGCTGCTGCGTTTCAACCAGGTCATTTTCGGTGAGCTGTGCCTAACGTCTGCAGCCTTCAAGATCCGCAGGGGTATTATGGAGCTATTCAGAGTCACTCTAAGTGTAACTTCCCAAAGTATGGGGCGGAGTGAAGCTGAGATCGATTACTTGAAGTACGCGAGTATACCTCTACTTGTTGTGAGTCTTATTCAACACGACAAAAATATTCTCTAAATTCCCATTTTGTTACTGGCAATGAGTAGCAGTTATTTTCGTATTTTAAAATCCGTGTCTCATCAGAAGTGGAGAGTTCGTCGTAATATGTGATACGAATCGTATCGGCACTCAAGACTTCGATCGTATGTGGTGAAAATGTCAATACCTCCGGCTTTTCCCCTATGATGTAAGTTGCAAACGAATCTACTCGAACTACATTCACGAGACGCCCAAAGAAATTGGAGCGGAAGAGCATTTGGGTTTTCTCGGGTATGTCCTCCACGCTGTTCATGCTGGCTAAAGTCTTTTTTTCATTTGATTGCCAAGTTCCCACATAGAAGAGGTTTTCATCTGCTGTGACAAATGGTGTAAAAAGAAGTAATGCCAAAGTTAAATATAGTTTCATGTTCTTACTTTTAACATTTGTGCCGCAGTAAATCTGATCTTTATTATCCCGATTGTTATCTTGGAATCAATTGGAGTTGAAACCGGAAGACCTATGTAGGAGTAGAATGTGGTAGCGATCCTGTCCGATCGTACCAGGTTCAGGCGCTATAAATATAAAGATGTACAGTAAAAAAGGCTTCAGAGATGCTGAATGAATCGTGTGTTAGGTCGGCTGGAACCTAATGATCCATGATTTTGAAAAAATAATCGAAGTTTTAGAAGATCTATTTCAGTCGCTAACTGTTTAAGCTGTAGCAACTGCAAATGTGTAGAAGCTGGCAGGTAACGCAAAGATATGTGGGGGCAGGGGGAGTGGTAAATTGAGGGCAGGGAGAATGGCTGCGGGCAATCCCGCAGCCATTGGGACTTATTTCCAGTTCAGGATAACCTTACCGGATTCACCAGATCCCATGGTATCGAAGCCTTGTTGGAAGTCATCGATCGAAAACTGGTGAGTAATAATTGGGGTTAAATCCAGGCCGGATTGAATCAGGCTGGCCATTTTGTACCAGGTCTCAAACATCTCACGGCCGTAAATACCTTTGATCATCAGGCCTTTAAAAATAACCTGCCCCCAGTCGATCGCCATTTCACCTGCAGGGATACCGAGCATGGCAATTTTGCCCCCGTGGTTCATCGCCGCGATCATATCGCGGAAGGCGACGGGTACGCCGGACATCTCCAGGCCAACATCAAAGCCTTCGCTCATTCCCAGCTCGTTCATCACATCGCTGAGGTTTTCCTTGGCAACGTTTACGGCGCGGGTGGCGCCCATCTTGCGTGCCAGGTCCAGGCGGTATTCATTGATATCGGTGATAACTACATGGCGTGCGCCAACATGTTTGGCGACTGCTGCGGCCATAATACCGATAGGGCCGGCGCCGGTAATCAGTACATCTTCGCCCACCAGGTCGAAAGACAGGGCCGTGTGTACCGCATTACCGAGGGGATCGAAAATAGAGGCGAGATCGTCAGAAATGTTATCCGGGATCTTGAAGGCATTGAGCGCGGGGATTACCAGATACTCGGCAAAAGCTCCGGGGCGGTCTACACCGACACCGTAAGTGTTGCGGCACAAGTGGCGGCGGCCGGCGCGACAGTTGCGGCAGTGGCCGCAGGTAATATGGCCTTCACCGGAAACACGGTCGCCCACCTGGAAACCTGCAACTTCCTGCCCCATACCGACAACTTCACCCACATATTCGTGGCCTACCACCATAGGGACAGGAATAGTCTTTTGAGACCATTCATCCCAGTTGTAGATATGCATGTCGGTACCGCAAATCGCGGTTTTGTGAATCTTGATCAGCAGGTCGTTGTGACCCGGTGTGGGGGTTTCCACATCGGTGAGCCAGATTCCCACTTCAGATTTCAGCTTGGATAGTGCTTTCATTGTTTTTAAAACTACAAATGGCAGGGCGCGGCGCCGCTCCGGTGAATTCCTTGTGAGAATTACCGTATCAGCACCGCTGTTTGGTTTAGATAATATTCAGTTCACGGCCAACTTCAATGAAGGCATCGATACACTGGTCGAGCTGCTCGCGGGTGTGGGCGGCGGACATCTGGGTGCGGATGCGGGCTTGACCCTTGGGCACTACCGGATAGAAGAAGCCCACTACGTAGATACCGCGCTCCAGCATCTTGTCAGCCATTTTCTGCGCCAGGGCAGCATCGCCGATCATCACCGGGATGATCGGGTGGTCGGCTCCGGCCAGGGTAAAGCCGGCTTCAGACATACGCTTGCGGAAGTAAGCGGAGTTGTCACGTAGTTGTTCACGCAGCTCGCCGCCTTCAGTCAGCATATCCAACACTTTCAGGGAGGCGGTGACGATTGCCGGGGCCACGGAGTTGGAGAACAGATAGGGGCGCGAACGCTGGCGCAGCATATCGATAATTTCCTTGCGGCCGGAAGTAAAGCCGCCGGAAGCGCCGCCCAAGGCCTTGCCCAGGGTGCCGGTAATAATATCGACGCGCTCAATCACATCGCAGTATTCATGGGTGCCACGGCCGTGGTCTCCGAGGAAGCCCACTGCGTGGGAGTCGTCCACCATTACCAGGGCATTGTACTGGTCGGCCAAATCGCAAACGGCTTTGAGGTTGGCGATAACTCCGTCCATAGAGAAAACGCCGTCGGTGGCGATCAGCTTGGTCTTGGCGCCAGCGGCGTCTGCGGCCTGCAGTTGCTTCTCCAGTTCCGCCATATCGTTGTTGGCGTAACGGTAGCGTTTGGCTTTACACAGGCGCACGCCGTCGATGATAGAAGCGTGGTTGAGGGAATCGGAGATGATGGCATCTTCCGGGCCCAGCAGAGTTTCAAACAGGCCGCCATTGGCGTCGAAGCAGGAGGTATAAAGGATGGTGTCTTCGGTTTGCAGGAACTCAGACAGGCGCGATTCCAGCGCTTTGTGAATGTCCTGGGTGCCGCAGATAAAACGCACCGATGCCATGCCGAAGCCGTACTGTTCGAGCCCCTCTTTGGCCGCTTCAATCAGGTCCGGGTGGTTAGCCAGGCCCAGGTAGTTGTTCGCACAAAAATTCAGTACCTGGGTGTCGTTGTTCACCTGGATCTCAGCGGCCTGCTGGGAGGTAATAATCCGCTCGCGTTTGTACAGGCCGTCTGCATCGATCTGTTTGAGTTCGCTGCGCAGGTGCTCAAAGAATTGTTCTGGCTTTGACATGGTATTGTTTTTAGCTCCTGTCGGGTGCTCTTGGCACAGGGTAACGGGCGCGAGCTCGCGGCGCCTGTTGGTTCTACTTTATCCCGCCAGTTCGCAGGCCTCATGGGCCGAAATAGGGTGCTCACTGGCGCGGCAACTGGTGGCAAATTTTAATGCCTCTTCGGCAGTGTCGAACAGTAGTTGCCACAACAACTGACGATCACCTCTTCTCACCGCGCGTACTGCCGTGTGGCTTCTTTGGCTGGCGATTTGAATTTCGATAATGTCTTTACTGGAAAACGGTGATTCGGACATGGTCCCTCCAATGGTAAAACTATGGAGGACTGACGTGGAAGCGGCGAAGTGATGTTCGCTAATCCGGTTGGTTTGCTCTGGTAGAGCCCCATCCTCCCCGCAGGCCTTGTGTGCCGCAGAGAGAGAACCACCTTGCCCCGGTCGGCAGGTTGGCGTTGGCGTCAGCCACTCTCGTGATGTGCGAGCAAAGATAACGGGGAGGGGATTAGCAGTCAACAGTACCGCCCCCATTAGAGGGCGGTGCAGAAGTTTATGCGGGAAGCTGCACGGATTTCAGTTCGATAAACTCACCGAGACCGGCCTCACCAAACTCGCGTCCGTTGCCGGAGCGCTTGTAGCCGCCGAAGGGGGCGTCGTAGTTAAACTCACCGCCGTTGACAAAGCAAAGGCCCGCTTCAATGCGACGAACGATAGGCATGGCGCTTTCGGCGTCTTTAGCCCATACGCCACTGGACAGACCGTATTCGGTGTCATTGGCAATGGCGACGGCTTCATCCATATCTTTGTAGGGAATCAGGCAGGTCACCGGGCCAAAGATTTCTTCCCGGGCTATGGCCATATCGTTGTGAACGTCGGCAAATACCGTGGGTTTCACATAGAAGCCTTTATCCAGCTCGGTGGGTAAATCGAGGCCGCCAGTCACAAGGCGGGCACCTTCCTCGATACCTTTCTTGATGTAACCGCGCACGATTTCCAGTTGGCGAGCGGAAGATAGGGGGCCCATAAAGGCATTGGCATCGGTGCCCATGGCTACTTCTTCAGCCACCTGCTTGGCAACTTCCACCGCCTCTTCATAGTGCTCAGCGGGAACCAGCATACGGGTGAGTGCGGTACAGGTTTGGCCGCTGTTAATAAATACATCTTCGCAGCCCCAGCGAACCGCTGCTTTGAGATCCGCGTCCGGGGTGATAATCAGAGGCGATTTGCCACCCAGCTCCTGGGTTACCCTTTTAACTGTGGGCGCTGCAGCCTTGGCAACTTCAACGCCTGCACGGGTGGAGCCGGTAAAGGACACCATATCGATTCCCGGGTGGGATGACAGCTCTGCGCCGACGACCGAGCCAGCACCGGGGATCAGGTTAAATACGCCCGCAGGCACACCGGCTGCTTGGATAATCTCCGCCATGACGAAATCCTGCAGCGGAGTGGTTTCCGAAGGCTTGGTAATCATGGTGCAGCCCGCTGCGAGGGCTGGCGCTACTTTGCCGACAAATTGGTGCAGAGGGTAATTCCAGGGGGTAATAAAGCCACACACGCCAATCGGCTCCCGGATTAATACCGAGTGGGCCGCCTTTTCGGTCTCTTCCATTATGGAGGTGCGACCGGCGTAGTAACGCATGGCGTAGATAGGGCCATCCACATGCAACCAACGGGTGATATGGGCGGGGCAACCCAGGGTTTGTGAGATCGCCTGGATCAAGTCTTCCTTGCGCTCTTCCATACCGTCAGCAATGGCATTTAGCAGGGCTGAGCGCTGATCTGCGCTGGTATGGCGCCACTTGCGAAAGGCGCTGCGGGCAGCGGCAACGGCAATATCCACATCCTCAGCAGAGCCTTCCACCACCTGGCAAATCATTTCTTCAGTGGCGGGGTTGATCACAGGATGGGAACTGGTGCCGAGGGGCTCGCGCCACTCACCATTGATAAACAGTTTGTCGGTATGCAGCTTGCTGAAATCTGTCATGTCACGCTTCCGTTTGCTTCGCGCCAGTTCAAGGGGCGGTGATTTCGATAATTGTTGGTGTTTTGCGTTGCAGGGCTTCTGCGACTGCCATAGCTAATTGCTGTGGTTTGTCGATGCGACAACCTTCAGCGCCAAAAGATTTTGCCAGTGCGACAAAATCTGGAGTGCGAAGATTAACACCTTCTTGAGGTACTTCTGCAGCATCCATAAAGTCGCGAATCTCTCCATACCCGCTGTTATTCCAAACCAGTATTGGCAGGGGCAGTTGCTGTTCTACTGCAACGGCCAGCTCACCGAGAGTAAACATCAGGCCGCCATCGCCGATCAAGGCAACTACATCCCGCTCGCTGGATAACTTGGCTCCGATCGAGGCGGGCAGGGCAAAGCCCAGCGTGCCGTAACCGGTGGTACAGGTAATATGGCTGCGAGGGTGGTACAGCGGCAAGGCGTGGTTAGTGTTATAGGCCAGTTGTGTGGAGTCGGTAACCAGAATTCCCTCATTGGGCAGGGCTTCGCGCAGAGCTTCAACCCAAGGGAAACGCTCCTCAGAACCTTCCCACCACTCTTTGCGGCAGTTACTGATTAATTGTGAAACTTCCTTTTCTGCGCGCAGTTTTGAGCTCTCCTCGCACTGAACCAGGGCTTCACTTAATTGCTGAAGGCTTTCTGCTGCATCCGCGCAAATGGCCAGGTCCGGCTGGGCATTGCATACCAGTTGAGCCGGATCAATGTCGATACGAATTAGTTTGCCGGAGAAAGCGTAATCCTCTCTTACTAGATTGCGATCGGTTTCCGAAAGCTCTGTGCCAACGGCCAAGACCACATCGGCAGCTTCTACTCGCTCACGCACGCAGTCGAAACTGAGATTGGCTCCGCCACACAGAGGGTGTCTTTCATCGACAACGCCTTTGGCGGCCAGAGACAGGAAGACTGGAGCTGCAATTTTTTCTGATACCTGTGTTGCCGCCTCTCCAGCAGATTGCGCGCCACCGCCCAGCAGAATCACCGGGCGTTCGGCAGCTTGCAGCCACTGGGTTGCGGTCGCGATAGCTGTCGCGTTGGCTGCCGGTACCATGGCACTGGGAGCCGCGCGATAGTCGTCCAGATTGCCGGACATAGGCGCCGGGAATAAATCGATAGGGATTTCGATATGGACAGGGCCGGGGCGGCTGGACAGCAATAGCTGGAATGCCCGTGCCATCACTTCCGGTAATTGTTCTGCCTGAGTCAGGGTGTGCTGCCAGATACAGAAGCCTCGACTGGCATCGCTTTGGCGGGGTAGCTCATGCAGGCGCCCACGGCCCATGCCAAGGTCTTCTCGGCGATTGACGGCGGAAATAACCAGCATAGGAATTGAGTCTGAGTAAGCTTGCGCCATCGCAGTGGCTGCGTTGGTCAGCCCCGGCCCAGTGATCAGGAAACAGACACCGGGCTTGCCGCTGGCGCGGGCATAACCGTCTGCCATAAAGGCGGCGCCCTGCTCATGCCTTGGCGTGATATGCATCAAGTCGCTACCGGGGAGGCCGCGATACAGTTCAATGGTATGTACGCCGGGAATCCCGAAAACTTTTTCTACCTGGTATTCGCGCAGCAGGCGCATTAGCACCTGGGCGCATGTGGGCGCAGAGGACATAAGCACCATTTTCCTTATTCGTGTAAAAATGCAGTGAGCCTAGCGGCCCACCAAAAGCCGTGCAAGCACCCGCAGAGTCTGCACCTTCACAGGCAATATCGCAGGAAAATTGAGATTCACCCAGCACTGCGGCAGGAAACTTTGTACGCTTGGGTTACTTTACCTGTCAGTAGATTTTGCGGAATTTGACGAGGTGGCTGCCGCACAATAGCCTTCCGGCACTTCGCTGAATAAACTTTGAGCTAGAACAACCGAGGAAGTATCACCATGGAAATCGATCAATGGCGTCGGGAATACCAAATGGGTGGTTTAAGGCGCTCTGAATTGAAGCCGACCCCCGTGGAGCAGTTTCGCAAGTGGCTTGCAGAAGCTGTTGAAGCAGAATTAGTTGATGCCAGCGCCATGTGTCTTGCCACCACTAACGCGGACGGGCACCCCTCGCAGCGGATTGTTTTGCTGAAAGGCTTCGATGAGAAGGGTTTCGTTTTCTATACCAATTTACAGAGTGACAAGGCCCGAGATATGGCCGTTAACCCTCAGGTGTCGCTGTTGTTTCCCTGGTGCCGTCTCGAGCGGCAGGTGATTGTTTATGGGAAGGTGGAACCTGTTTCCCGCGAGCAGGCAGAGACCTATTTCCAGTCGCGCCCCCTGGATAGCCAGTTGGCCGCGTGGGCTTCGCACCAGAGCCGGCCGCTTTCGTCCAGGGAGGAACTGGAGCAGCAGTTTGATAAAGAGAAGGCTCGCTTTGCCGGTAAAACAATTCCGTTGCCAGAATTTTGGGGCGGTTACTGTGTGGTGCCCAATGCTGTTGAGTTTTGGCAGGGGGTGAAAATAGATTGCACGATCGTTTTATTTATCGCCGTGAAGAAAATGAAAACTGGAATATAGAACGTCGCGCCCCCTAATTATTATATTTATCTTTTCGTGGCCCAGCCCTTTGGGCCACAGCTAACCGCTTAATCACGCCTCACTTTGTGAGTACCTGTCCCCTGATATTGTTTTATAGCGGTGTCTTATCTGGCAATTTGTGGTCAAGGCCGCTTAGAATATTGCGCCATAAATATAGCTAAAAATATTGTCTTAAAAATTTTATAGATTCGATCGTTTTTGCAATTCGAATCCAAGGGTAGGTAGGGGAAATATGGCCATTATTGGTATCGACTTGGGAACCACTAATAGTGCTTGCGGGGTACTGACTGATGACGGGGTAAAACTAATTCCCAATCGTTTGGGTGAAATTTTGACCCCGTCAGTTGTGGGGCTTGATGATTCTGGCACACTGCTAGTCGGCAAAACGGCTAAAGAACGTCTTATTAACCACAGTAGTACCACTGTGGCTGCGTTTAAGCGCTTGATGGGCACTGACCACAAAGTTTCCCTGGGGAAACAGAAATTTAGTGCAACAGAACTCTCCTCGTTAATTTTACGTGCGCTCAAAGAAGATGCTGAAACTTTTCTTGGTGAAGAGGTAACCGAGGCGGTAATCAGTGTCCCAGCTTATTTTAATGATAATCAGCGCCATGCCACCAAGTTGGCAGGAGAACTTGCGGGATTAAAAGTAGAGCGCCTTATTAACGAGCCAACTTCGGCTGCCATTGCTTATGGTTTACACGATAAGCGCGAAGGAAACTTCCTTATTTTAGATCTTGGGGGTGGCACCTTCGATGTTTCCATTCTGGAATTTTTCGATGGCATTATGGAAGTTCATGCCAGTGCCGGAGATAACTTCCTCGGTGGAGAAGATTTCGTTGAGGCAATGATCGATGATGTCCTGGCTGAGTTTGATATTAAGAAAGAAGCCTTAAGCCCTCGCGATTTGCAAAACTTATATATGCAAATGGAAAGCGCCAAACGTCGAGTTAGCCAGCAACCTGAGCAAAAACTTGAATTACAACTTGATGGGCGCTCCCTGCAATTCCAGGTGACTCCAGAGTGGTTTGAGAAACTCAGCACACCTCTGTTGTTAAGAGCGAAGCGGCCAATTGAGCGGGCAATGCGCGATGCTGATTTGCCCCCACAGAAAATTGATGAAGTGGTATTGGTTGGCGGTTCGACGCGCATGGCCCAGTTTCGTTCTATGGTTGGTCGAATGTTTGGCCGTCTGCCAGCCTGCCATTTGGACCCGGACACTGTCGTTGCGATGGGAGCAGCTATTCAGGCTGGCTTAAAAGAAAAGAACTCAGCACTGGATGATATTGTCCTGACTGATGTATGCCCTTACACCTTGGGAACTGGGGTTATCAATGAAGATAATCCGCAGCTCGGTGCCTACTTCATGCCTATTATCGAGCGCAACACGGTTGTACCAGTCAGTGTTGTAAGGAGAGTGTGGACTGCTCGGGATGATCAAACCCAACTTTGTGTAGACGTATACCAAGGAGAGAATCGTCTGGTATCTAAAAATGTGTACCTGGGTGAGATGACGGTTCCTGTGCCGAAAAAGCCTAAAGGGGAAGAGGCGGCAGATATTCGCTACACCTACGATATGAATGGACTTTTAGAAGTGGATGTGACTGTGGTCTCCACGGGTAAAACCTTCAACAAGTTAATTGAGTTTACGCCGGGAGCTCTCTCCGATGTACAAAAGGCTGAAGCCCTGCAAAAGCTGGCAAAACTGAAATTCCACCCCCGTGAAGATGAAAAAAACCAGGCAATCATTGCTCGTGGTGAGCGCTTGTATGAATCCAGTCTGGGCGAGCAGCGTGAGTATATTGCCAAATTACTGTCATCCTTTGATAGCGTCCTAGAAAGGCAAAACCCTACAGAAATTATTAAGGCTCGAACTGAGGTTAGTGAAATTCTGGATCGGTTGGATGGCGAGGATTGGATTTGATGAATCCCTGGGCCATTCTTGAAATTAACCCCATCACTGATGCTCGGGCGATTAAGCGCGCTTATGCAAAAAAACTAAAGCAAACCCGCCCTGATGAAAAGCCGGAAGAATTCCAGGCACTTCATACAGCTTATAAGCAAGCATTGAAACTGGCTGAGCAATTGCAAGAGGAGACTGCCGGGCATGCGGAAGCCTCCTTGGAAACTCCTTCACTAGGGCAGGCAGGAAGCACAAGCCATGAGAAGGTTAACAGTGAAAGGGTAGCTGTATTAGAAGGGGCGCAGGAAACAGAAGTGCGGCCTTCCACTGATGAAGTGTTAACTCCGCTCGCAGCTGAAGAACACCCAGCGAAGCAAGAGGGCGTTTCTGACCCCTTGGAACAGAGCGAAGGTGTATCCCCTGATACGCAGACAAGTGAATCTCGGGAAGCGCAAGACCCAGCTAGAGATTTGCGTATTGAAGAATTTCGGCGGGTGCTTAAGCAAGTTGATGAGATGCTCAATAATCACTTGGAAATGAGCTTGGAGAAAAGTTGGGGCTTTCTCACCAAGAGTCCCTATATGCTGGATGAGGAGTATAATTGGAACTTAGGCCTTTCTGTATTTGAACGCTTTGCCCAATTTAATCAAAATGCTGTAGAGGGGGAAATCCGCAAGGTTTCGCCGACAAGTAACGCCGAACATCCTGCAATACTGTGATCAATTGTTCGATTGGCGAGGGAATGCGTCTTACCTCTACCAAGCGCTTGACGAAAAGTTGTGCAATAGCATATTTAATAGCTTGGAAGTTCATGAGTCCCGTATTGATCCTTTGCAAGGGCTTCGTGGCGGGGGCAAGGTAGAGGCACAAAGTGAGGCTGAATTTGAAGAGCGCTATGAAAAGTACTTTTTTGGTGATGTTGTACCTAGAGGCGTTGCATTCTTTTTAGACTTGGTTATGACTTATATGGCCGTAGGCTCTCTTGCAACTGCGGCGATGATGAAAATCTTTGGATTGCCGGAAGCTGTAGCAGCCGCAAAAGTCATACCTTTTTGTTTTGGAGCCTACCTGTTATTTGCTTGGTTGTTCGAGTGTTCCAAACTTCAGGCAACACCTGGCAAGTATATAATGGGCTATCGAGTAACCAGTCAAAAATTTGGGCGGATTGGATACTTGCGAGGGCTTTGGAGAACTGTGAGCTTTGCTTTCACTAGTGCATTTGGGCTTTTTGCATGGATTATCAACTTCTTCCTGGTTAATAAATTATTGCATGATCGGTTAAGTCGCACTTATGTTATTAATATGCGTAAGACTCATGAAGAGCATTTACGCCGTTTGAGAAAAGCTTAGCTTTAGAGCGGGAATTGGTTCCCGCTCTTCCCTTATTATATTTATTAATTAGTCATACAGATAAAACAATAGGTTGAAGTAGACCCTTTGCTGGGGCTTCGTGGTGGGAGTGAAGTAGTAAAGATTAATAACGAAGATGTAAATGATAGCTACGAACAGTGCTATTTTGACCGGTGGTTGGTTATAGGATGGCCAGTTTTACTGGGTTTGTTTCTACCTAATGTGGTTGTTGGTTTTCCGACATCGACTGTTCTAATGAAGGCCTCTGAGAAACTAGAGAGTATTGCAACTTTGGAGGCTGCTGGAATTTGCGTTTTGGAATATTTATTCTTTGTCTGGATGTTGGGCGGCTCCCGATTTCTGGCTACTCCGGGAAAAATGCTTGATGGGCTAAAGTGTGGTCAATCGTCAATTTGGGCGTATTTGTTGCCTCTTCTCTTCTAATAGTATTGCGGTGGGTAAAAGCTGTAAAATTTTCTTAAATATTTATGGTGGTACTATGGAGGTTTTGACTAGCCATCTAACTAAAAAACATCGAATAACTGGCTAGCCAAGATGAGTTGGAACCTGAGGAATTTTGGGGGTGTTTAATTATTGTTTACGTTGAAATACCCAAAGGTCGGGTAAATGCCATCTTCATAACATGTATCTAAAACATAAAAACTAGCTTTTTTTCCGGCAAAAAATGCCGCGGTTAATAAGCTTAAAGTTTCTTGGCCATTTTTGGCATCTTTACTCCAGCGTATCGAATTGCTGCTGCAGCTATCTGGGCCAACTTTTTGATCCAGGTAGACATAGCAGGTAGCGTTATTCATGTGGCAGCCTACCTTGTTAATAGTGGCATCGTCAGACATGCCCGCAGCGAAGGCGCCTTTTGATAAGGTCATCACAATTAATGCAATCAGAAATTTGAGTTTCATGGAAGCCTCCAATTTGAAGTGTTGTTATCATAGCTTCTGAAGGATATAGAAAGTTCTATAAATAGCAAATTTTAAATCTGTATATTTTTGTATTATGCGAAGTTGCGATTTGAGTCATATGCTTTTAACCGGAGCATTAGGTCATACTTGGTATGCAGGTGCCAGGTTGTGGGTGTTGTGAGATGTATATCTCAGTAAGGCGCTGAAGTAAAGGCGGTCTTGGGTAGGTGTTTGATTCTAGATCTAGAGAATAAATATATACGGCTAATATAAATGAGATACATTTTAATATCTGAGGAATGCTTGAGTAAGGGTGTGCTAATCCTGAGTAAATTTTTAGCAGGTTTATTTTTAAAAATTCCTGAGGCTAAAGTTAAAGTTTTATGTTGTGTGAGATGTTTTCGTTTGGGCTCTTTGTAATTTATAGATGGAACGTTTGTTTTATGTTTTACCTGCTAAAAAAGTATGACTGCAAACTTCTAAGTAAATACAGCTTTTAATCTCTACCAAATAGAGGTGTAGGTGGGGCTGTTGAACGTGTGTCGAAAGATTTATTTTAAAATGATTTGCGGTAGCTTTTTGTTTTGTCGTACTATTTTGGGGTGACCTCTTTTAGAGCGGTGTTGGCCTAATAGAGTTAACGAAATATTAGTAACTTTCTCCTTGGTGAGCGTCACTTTGTCGATGTGAGAATAAAATTTGTACGGTTTGGGATTGGGAAGTTTATGTTGAAGAGTATTAAGAAACTACCTTTTGTTGGGAGCCTGTTGCTTGCTTTGATAGGTGGTGCTGTGTCGGCTCAAGAAGAGATGACGGCCGCGGCTGACTTGAAAGAGCCTGAATTGCTTATATTGCATGGAGAAATTGCTACTCCAATAATTATTCCGCCCGGAAATGTTGTGCCTGATCATATAGAGGCATTTGGTTTTTATCACTCAGGTAAGTACGTCGATTATATTTCTGAGGTTGCTCCTTTTTCTACGTTCATTAACCTCCATTGGAGTAATGTGGATGAGAAGTTAGCCGAGGCCAAAAGACATGGGGTTAAAGTGTGGGTGGAGTTAGGGCCTATCTTTTTTAATACGAGTTCAGGTCATACTAGGCAGGAAGATTACCTTGAGCTGTGGGAGAGTGCCAAAGAAAAATTAAAGCCATACGAAGATATTATCTATGCATTAGATCCTCTGGATGAACCCTTCAATCGGTCAAGTATGAGCTATGGAGAGGTTAAAGAATATTTGGATGAAATTGGTCTTATTTTGATGCGGGACTTTCCCGATGCATATAGAGCTTTAACTTTTACAGAGAAAAGTGTTGAAGAGATATTGTTTTGGCAGCGTATTGTAGGTTGGGATCCTATCAATCAGGTTTGGGAGTTTAGTGAGTATAGTGAATATATGCCTATTAATTACAATTTGTTTGGGGTGGATAAGTATAAAGGCGTCAACTTTCAGGGCGGAATGACTGACCTTTTGAGAGAAAATGTAGAGAAAGTAAGGGAACATACGGGCGCTTTGCAAGATGCTAAATTTTACATAATCCCTCGTGCATTTATGACTGACAACACAACTTATGGCTATCTTACGGAAGAGCAATTGATAACAAGAGCTCAGCAAGCTTATGATCATGCTGTAAGGAATGAAGATGTGATCGCCATTTATCCATTTGCTTGGCCTGAAGTGTATGCAAGTAAAGGGACTCTTTATGGGCCGCGTTATGTACCAGAAGTAGAAGAGCAGTACCGAAAAATTGGTAAAGCGGTTAAATTATTTCGAGATTAATTGATACTCTATGCAGGCTTTGTTGTTTTAAGTGTTGCATAGAGTATAATTTTCATGTTTTTGCCTTCACAATTTTAAGATCCTTACAAATTGATGTCTATATTATTTGTTAGGTATGGGTTGTCAAGTTAATTTTTCTGGCTTGATGGTGTATGTGTTTGTATTTTTAAGGCTGATAAATTTTCTATTTTAGGGGTGGGCTTAGTGGTGGTGATATTTATCGTTACGTCAATTTTTGAAGGGCCTTTAGTGCCTTTTAGATGCCAGTGATTTTTATGATATTTTCGATTTGGCGTTGGTAAATATTTTTTGGGAAGTTTTGAGTTGGTAGGAGAGGCCTGCCGCCATTTAGCTTTTCTAAAAGCGTCATTTATTTTAATTCCAGCCTCCATTTCGGAGGCTGGGGAACATATTACTCTTCATTCCAGATTTGAAGGGAGATTAGCTCCGCACGAGAGGTGCTACAAGTATCTTCTACGTAAACCTTGACGGGCTTTTGGGCCATTTGTGCAGCTAGTGCGATAGATAATATATGGTCCATCATCGCATTGTTATCTTTGCTAACAAAAACACTCCAGCCCCATTCGCAGCCTGGATTTGTTCCATCGTAAGTTATTTCTCTGTCGAACTTTATCACGATGCCATTTTTACCCCATGCACTTTCAATCATTTTAATGTAGAGTTTATTATCTGATTCAGATTGCACGCCGGCCTGGGTAAACATCGGTAGTAAGCAAATAAAAAGGGTTATTATTACTCTCATGCTTTGAAGTCCTTGCTTGAATTTGAAAGTCTGCGAAATATACTCTGTTTTATAGTTATTTCAAGGTCTTATAAATTCTGGAGAGGGTTGTATACTTGTGTTTGTAATCCTGTAAGGTAGCCTTTTGGATTGCTTATTTAGTTCGTGTATTACTAGAGGGTAAGATAAGTTTGCAGGAAAGAATATTTTCTAGGCGATACTTTGGGCCTAAATAATCTTTCTATTTCTTTGTTGTGCTCTGGGTTTATAACACTGCCATGATTTTCATTCTCAAATATACGCTTTCTTAAGGTTAGGCTGTTGTGGTTACGAGACTTCGGTCTTTTTACTAGTTGATAAAAGACTTTTACTGCACAAGTTGAAACAACTTCACTGCAAGTCTCCTCGCCACCAATAAATACACGCTTTTTCCCGAATCGGCATTGCGCACTTCATAGACTAATTCACTCAGTATTTTCTGGGGTATGAGAGAGTGAGTGCTACGTTATTCCATCATTGCACTGTTGTTAGTCGGAATGGAGGTTGTAGGCTCAGCAGTTTCATCATTGTTAATTTGCGGTAGGCACTAAGAGTACTTTTTGTGTTTTTCGAGGTGGTAGTCTACTTTTCCACCTAAAAAGAGCTCTTCAGGGGATTGTGGTGGCTGCTGAATAGCAACTTCTGCGGTGTAGCCAGATAGTAACACCATAATGAATATGTGCTGTTTCCGCTACTATATTTTTTTCGTTTCCTGTGGTTTTAAAGGTTAATTTTTGTTAGGATGCCGCGTCAATTTTTAAGTTGCTGGTTAATTATTATACTGGGCTTAATAAGTGCTAAGTAATTGTCCAATACTGTCGGGGCGGCTGAAAAATTTTGTTTGTTAGAAGCTAAACGATATAGAGAGTTAAACCGTACGGTATCAAAGGTTATTTGGGGCTGAAAAGTAGCAGCTACTAAAGAAAGATTTAGCATTCATTATTGGGGATTACATGAAGCTCAATTCAAACTATTTAGTTCAAACTATGCTAATGGGGCTCGCCCTATTTGGTGGTGGTGCATATTCAAGTGCGTCCACTATTACACCTAGCAGTATTCACTCTAGTGAAATTTCATTAGTTGATAATGAGAGTGTTGATACACTACGTGTCAGGCCTGCTAATTCTAATGGAATTTCTTGGAATCAATTTAACACCTTCTCTGTATCCGGTCAGCCACTGCAATTATTAAACATTCCCGGGTTGCTAGAGGATTCTACGCCTGTTGAGGCGGCTTCCTTAATTGTAATTATCGCTGATCGTATAAGCCTAAGCGGCCTCGTAGAAGTAATGGGGGCACCAGCAGATGTGTTGTTTTTATCCAAGGATGAAAACGGTAGTATTAACTGTCTAAACTGTAGTTTTAGTAATATCCCACGAATCACAATGGCTGCTGCTCAGCCGTCAAAGACAATTAGTGATAATGTTGCAGATATTGGCGAGCTAACAGCCACCAGTGGTTCCATCAGTCTTTCAGGGATGAGCGCTCCCGGAGCATTGTTGGTAGAAACCCTATCCGATGAGCTATTCATTAGTGGAGCCCTAGATATTCACCAGCCGGCCAGTAAAGATAGTAACGGCCTCGTTCCTGATGAAAATGGCAACTACCTACTGGGAACAGGTCTGGTAAATGCCATGGCTGGCGACATAAGCTGGAATTATGATTTACAAAAGATAGAAAATATTATTCCGAAATCTGGGGCGGTATCCCAGACGCTGGAAGGATCAATTAGGGCTGCGGCTGTCAAGCTCACTACCGCAAATTGTTTAACACTTGATACTGAGATTGATACCACCTCTGATTTCTTATCATCAGTACGTTACCAGAATCAGGTTGTGCTCTCTGGAGAGTCTGTAGAGGTACAAACTTTTGGGGTATGTGACACGACTGTTACGGAAGATATGACCAGTAATGGTGATATTACTATCAAGTCCAATGGTTCCCTATTGTTTCCTTCCTCAAATGTGAATATTGAGGGTAAGGGCGTAACGGCAATTGCAAATGGACGACTTGAAAACAAATCTGAAATTTTTGCACATACGCTTAAGGTTGCCTCCGATGAAATTGTGAATTTCGGCCTGCTGGAAGGGGGAAGTACTTTATCGGCGTGGGCAGACAATAATGTCTACAATCAGTTTGGAGGTAAAATTACCGGAGGAGTTGTAGACGTACAATCTCAAAACGGTTTTGTAAGAAATGGCTCTCGCACTCCTTATCTGCCAAATGAATCTTCCGTAGATGACTTGCTAACATTTTATGCTGGCGATTTAACTTTAGAGAAGCCGGAAACCTCTGAATTTGGCACCTATTATCGATCTGGGATAAATGTAAGCACGACGAGTAATTTTTCACAGCCTTCAGATACATCCGCTCATATTATTGGTGAATATGTTCGGATTAAAGCGAAGGGGGTCGAAAATATTAATCCCTACTGGGAGAAAGTTTCTGACGATAAGACCACTGTTCTCCTGAGAAACCTGGTAAATCAGACCACTATTTCAGGTGAAAATGGTATAGAAATTCAAGCCCAGAATTACCTGTTAAACTCATCAGCGGTATTGCGACTAAATAAGGGTAGTGGAACTCTTAAATTAGAAGGTAAATATATTGTTAATGAGCGATATAGAAACTTAACCCTTTTAGATCAGACTTATTACACTATCTTGGATGGTAATACTACAGAAAATATTGAAACCTATGAAACCAGGGCGTATACATATTCCCCACCAGGGATCATAGTATCACTTGGTGATTTAGAAACCTATGCTACAGCAGGGTTGGTGAATAACGCTGCTTATTTAGAGGTTTATGGGCAAGCACTATTTGATACACCTGTCGTTCATGATTATGGTATCTCGCATAAAGCAATTAGCAAAGAGACTGCCACGACAAAGGTTTATTTGTGCGAAGATTCAAGAGGTCCGGGAACAGTCTTTGTTCCGTGCTTCGGTAGTGATGATTATGTACCGGTAATGTCTGGCAATGAAATTGTTGTTGCTGAACCTAAAGATGCTGACTCACTATTTTTTGTGCATGGGAATGTTAAAGGTAGTGGCGAGTTTGAAAGTATAACTCACAATACTTTTGATGGGTTTCAAGAGGTGGCAATCGCCGATTTATTTGAAAGTCATGCGCCTGAATGGTGGGAGGATGAATATTACTATAAGTCACCACTGGCTTGGGGGCCTGTTGTTGATGGAAGAGTTCCAGTTATTGGTGGTGGCTACATAACTGATCAATCATTTACAACTGATATACAGATGTTTGAAGATACACTTGAACTATTCTGGATACATGATTGGTATTACGAATCAACGGAATCAAGTTGCAGCACCAGTAGTTGTATACCAATTACTATCCCGAGTGGTGAAAGAAATAATACTGAAAGTGAAACCTTCTCTTTGTTTGAAATAATGAAAGATATGTACAACTCAATTAAGAGTACTATTTCTGAATTTGTTTCTGAATTTGATTGGTGGAGTTAAGAAGTAGGTGAAGATAATGAGTCAAGATAATTCCACTGTCACCAGTTGTAAAAAGAGAATAGGGATGCGCTTCTTTACCCACTTGGTCGCTTTCTGTTTCCTGTTTCAGACAATGCTACCGGCTTATGCGGCAGCGTTGTCATCAGGGCAAATTCAGCAAGTTCTGGATTCCATTGCGGAAATTGAGTTTTCTACTACTAGTGGAAGCTATCAATATACGGCGGCGCCTTATATTGATACATCCGTTCAAGATGGATATTCCAACATCCAGGACATTTATAAAAGATTACGGGATGAACATATTGAATCCTTAGGGTCGCCTACCTATGTACCTATTGGGGTGGGAGATATCACTACGATCCTCCCAATTTATGATAACCCAAAGTTGGTAGGGGACAGCTTTGTACAGTCACGATATGTTAGAGATCAAATACAAGAGCTTCTGGGTAGGCATTTAATTGACTCTGATAGCGCCTACTTCAAGGATGAAACCAGCCAGTTAAAGACATTGTATGACAATGCGTTTCTCTACGCGAAGTTAGCGAGCACGACAGAGATTTACGGTGATCCAATTTCGGAAAGTAAATTTGATCGCGAAAATAGCCCTTACGATATGGTTTGGCCTGAGCGCCGGGTTATCCACGGAGAAACAGTAATTGTCCCTGTTGTTTATTTGACGGAGCAAACAATTGCTGAACGACGAGTGACTGATCATAGCGTCGGCTTTAATAGTAATGTTAGTTTTAGTCGTATCAATATTCAGGATGTTGATATCAAGCTTGGCCGTGAAGCATTCCTAAATGTAGCTGGTGATTTTGTCGCCCAAAATAGCAGTGTTAGTGGCTGCGAGCTGAATATAGTAGTAGGTGGATCACTTCGTTTACTATCAAGTCAAGTTGATGCATGTGGCAATTTAACAATCGATGCAGGGAGTCTTGAGGCTAGGACGTTAGTACATCGCTATGATTTTGGTAATGAAACGGGTGGCTTCTTTGGAGAAGTAACCACTATTTCAGCTGATGGTCATTTAGTGGTGCGTAGTGGCAGTGACATCGTTCTGCAGGGAGTCACTGTATCAGCGGGTGACGAACTGACATTTGCTGCAAATGGCAATATCTATATAGGTACGGAGAACATTACCTCTAGCTTTGAGGGTAAGCAAGGTGGCTGGTATGTACAAAGATCAGGTGTAAGCTATTTACAGTCCAAGCTTACTGCCGGCGAGACTATTCGGTTAATCGCTGGAGGTCAGATTTATCTGGATGCTGCAGAGATTGTGAGCGATCGAGGACATATTGAGCTGCTCGCTGCACTTGGTATTACGATCGAAGATGAACTTGAATCAACCCAATCTTACAAAAAGGGTAAGTTTGGTAAGACAAAGATCGAGGAGTCTGTTTATCAAACTGTAGCGATCCGATCTCTTCTTGATGCTGGTAAAAATATCCGGCTCCATACTGAGTTTGGTGATATAACGCTCAAAGCTGTGGATATTACAAGCATTGCGGGGACCACGGTAAATGCTTCGAATGGTAAAGTTAATTTATTGACGACTACTGAAACGGATCACTATACCTATAGCTCGGTTAAGAAAGGCTTGTTTACAGTAACCACGAAAAATAAAGGCCACGTAATTGAAGAAAGTGTGCAAAACACAATCGTGGGTGGATTTGCTGTTCAGGCTTTGCAGGGTCTTACAATCGAGTATGAAGGCAATCCTGACCTTTCCCTTGATGAGCAGATTGCAGAGCTATCCAACTTTGAAGGCATGGAGTGGATGGCGGATGTGCGTCAAAACTTCCCTGATGCTGATTGGCAAGCTATTGACTTGGCATATGAGCAATGGGATGAGTCGAACACTTCGCTGAATGCTGCAGCCATGGCAATTATTACTATTGTTGTTGCAGTTGTTACTTCTGGCGCTGGTGCAGCAATAATTGGTACTACAGGTGCAACTGCATCAGGTGCGGCTATGAATGCAGCCTTCACCACAATGATAAACACAGCAACAATTGCTTCAGCAAATGCCACTGTTAATGGAGGTAGTTTTGAGGAGGTCTACAAAGCTGGTTTTGAGGCAGTACTTAGTAAAGACGGTATTAAATCAATCGCTGTAGCAGCTGCTACAGCTGGTGCCCTTAATAAAGTTGATGCCGCACTTTTTGGGGGAGATACTAATGCATATATGGAAGCTGAAGCAGTTAAGTCTGCGGCCCTATCAGAAGGGTTATCTGAAGCTGTAGCTAATGATCTGGCTGCTAATGCATTTGATCTTGCGCAAGAAGCTTCAAAGATGTCTTATACTGCGCAAGCTTTTCAAGCGGTGACCCATGCGACAGTAAGCACAGGTATTCAGGGTTTGGCTTATGGCTATGATAGTGATGAGCTCACAGATCTCTTTATGGCAGCCTTGGCCCAAAATACTATTAATACTATAGGTAGAAATCTATCTACGAAAATAGGAGAAGCTGCCAAGGCTGAACCTGCAGAAATAACTACAGCAGGGCAATATATTGCTCATGCGGCAGTTGGCTGTTTTACTGGAGAATTAACGGCGTCTCTGACAGAAGTTGATGATGGTAATGCTTGTGTATCTGGGGCAGGGGGTGCAGTAATAGGTGAGCTAATAGGTCAGGCATATAGAGAAGAATTAGAAAATGATATTGCTGCTTGGGCAGAAAAAACTCTAGGTTCATATGATAGCTACACCTTCCAGGAGTTTGATGCAGCCATTAAAGATTTTCTACAGCGTGGCGTTGACATGGGGCGGCTCGCTGCCGCATTCACTGCATTTGCTGTAAATGCTGATGTAGATATTGCTGCAAGAAGTGCAGAAACAGCGGCAAAATATAATGCAACATTTGGAGTCAATCCTTATGGCTCTTTTAATACGGTGCATAGAACTAATCAAATGGCAGTAAGCCCTAGTTTATTGCTGGCTGATGAAATCTATAGCTCCGCAATGAATAAGATTCTTAGGATTGGCAATGGGGAAACTTTAGACCTATTTAGTGATACGTTTTGGCGAGATGAGGCAACGAAGTATGGTGGTTTATACAATACTTTGGCTGCTATATCTGAGCAGGTAATAATGGATCCGGAGTTTAATGTTGAAGCTTACCTGGCCGTATTATTAATTGAAATACCGGTTTCTTATACGTCGTTTACTTTGGGAGGGGATCAGGATTCAGAGCAGTTACAGCTATCTGAACTCCCGGAAGCTGATCAAATATATTTGGAAGATGCAGCAGAACTCCAAATTAGAAATGGTATTCGTGAGTTATTAGAAAATGAGGAGCTGAGACAGCAGGAAATCAATAATGATAACCGACCGAGCCATGTGCAGTATTATGAGGAGTTGATAGGTAGAAATATTAAAGTCATTCGAGATGGAGTAATGGCCCATCCTAGTATGAGGGTTGTTGAGGAGCAGACAAAATTAACTCCAGGTGGTATTCCCATCGTAGAGAATGGTCCGACGACATTAGCGCACCCTGTTCCGGAAATGGATCAGATAATCTCCCTCATTCGAGAAATTCTGGATGATGAAGGTATTCATGGCACTTTAGATAATCCTGCTTATGACGGGGTGCTGCCTACTCAAACAGAAACCTTGATACCTGATCAGAATCCGTTAGATACTGTAATGTACAGTACTTCCGATCCTGAGAAAGTTGCATTCCCAGAATCGGGCGCAATACCTTTTGATATTGCGCTAGATAGTAACGGAGGAAAAGGTGGACGCCGTAACCCATTAAATGTCCCTGCGCCAAATAAAACTATCTTTGTGGATAATCAATATATTTACATGACAGATGCCTTTGGACGAACTTTTAGGATTGTTGCCGAAGACTTGAACTATACTCTCGCTGAGCGAAGCCAACATCAGCAAGATATTGCTCGTGAAAGGGGAAATCCTGGGGTAGAAGTTGATGGGGGGCATGGTATAGGTGCCCAGTTTAATGGCTCAGGGGCACTCATCAATATGTTTCCGCAGCTACGCTATCAGAATCGATCCGGTGGAGCTTGGTTTGCCATGGAAACACAATGGGCTGCAGCGAAACAACAAAACTTGCAGGTATCTGTTGATATGAGATTTAATTATACGGCTAGCTCCTTGCATCCAGATAGTATTTATGTGACCTATACTATCGAAGGGCAGCCCACGCAGCATTTAATTTTTGAAAATTGAGTTTAGTTAAAATGAAGGATAAAGAAATATATTCTGAAATAGCTAGATTGCTTTATGGTGAGGCTCCAAAGACGCTAAGTGAAATTCATGCCCTAATTATATATGTAGAAAAAACCTCGTTTATATCTGTATGGACTGGGGAGTTGCGGTCTGTTGATGGTGCGTTTCCCTTGTCGATGGAGGCTGCGCAAGGAATCACTAATCTTGTAAATGAACTAAAAGAGTATTGTGTAGAGCAAAAGCTAGGGGTTGGAATGTTGTACATTTTATTGTTGTTCCCACCTTGAAGAAATTTGAATATGAATATGATTACTCAGAGGCGTTGGAAAAAAATAAAATGACTTTTAGTGAGTATTCGGAAAGACTTAATCAGTCCTCAAGGATTCGTCAGTAGAAGTTGTTAAAAATTTATAGCCTGGCATTTTGCCAGGCTTTTTTACTCACTTTGAGGTCGTGTTAACTTATAAAAGAATTGATATGCTCCCTTAAAAAGCAAACTGGGTCTCGGATAATAGGTGCAATTGGTAAAGAAGAGCTCAGCTGTTAGCATCTGCAGCTGCCCCGACCAAGAGAAAGGTGCTGATGAGTTATTACCAGCTGAATGAGACCGATAGTAGATTGATAGCTTAAGAAAAGCCGGATACCCTCAGCTCAGAAAGCAATAGTAAAATTGTTAAAGAGACATGCCTTGACGATCAACTGGGAGCTACGATGTAATATAGGCTTGCGTAACTAAGACGTCAGCATCTGCTGTCTTGCGCTCAACCTGCTGAGCGGGAGTAAATTTGTTCGTACGACCTGCAATAGTGACCAGTACACCGCTACTTCGTTTACCTATAAAGATATCAATTTCCTAGTTTCCGATGCGATATTTATCATCGAATAGCTTGTGGACGCTGTTCAATATTGATGGCGCCTCTGATATATTCTCAAGGAAGCTTTCCTTTTCTCGTTTGTTGTACGGCCTATCCCGGCGCCGCAAGTTCTCGCTTAGGGACTCACCACGCTACTTATTTTCCCAGTTATTAGGCTAAATAGTTTCACTGCTAATTGATAGACTTTCTTTCTATTCTAGCGAGTCGAAACTTACCCTGGGTTCCATTGTAGCTTCAGTTTGACCTCTGTCAGTGCAATGATTTTCGGTGCTATCTTTTTCGGCTTTTGGCCTGCTATACCGCTCTTCAGTCATCCGTGGTGCCAGCTTTGTATTAATTGTAAACTGCTTAACAAGCCTCTCTGGGGATTTTCTTCTGGGCTCCAATCACTCTTCTTTAGCGCAGATCTGGTATCGTTGCTCTTCGGTTGGCTGTCGGTAGCATTCTGTCATTACTTGATCTTTTGGCGGAGAAGAAGCGACCGATGTCACCTTTAGAGAATTGTTATTTTCCAGATGAGTAACTGATGTACTTCAGAGTTGAATATTGGCTTTTTGAATTGTTGTTTTGTGCTTGTGTAGTCTTTGGGTGATCATTTATTTGGCTTAGTTGGTGTTCAGCTTGGGCCCAAATAAAGTTTTTTCTACACAAGATGTGTAGTCTATAGGGCGAAATTGACGTCTAATCATTTCATTTGAGAAGGTTGCCTGTGAATTTTTTGTTGTCAGTATGAGTGTTTAGCTCGCGGTTAATTAATTTTGTCTTTTAATGGTGGTGTTTCTTGAGTTTATTTTTCTGTTTTATTTTAATAGATATTTTACGGGGGATTTTGAATTGCTGGCTTAAGCCTGCAATATTTGGCTTTTCTGAAAGCTTCATTTATTTGAATTCCAGCTTTCATTTCTGAGCTGGGGGATATGTTACTCCTAATTCCAGGCTTGAAGGGGCGGCTAGATCTGCAAGAAAGGATCTGCAAGTATCTTCTATGTAAATCTTAACGGATTTTTAGGCTATTTATGCAGCCAGTGCGATATCTAATTTATGTTTCATCGCCACATTGTTATTTCAGCTTAAAAAACGATCCAGTACCATTCACAGCCTGGTGCTGTTAAATTGTATATTGTTTCTCTGTCGAACTTTATTGCGATACCATTTTCACCCTGCGCACTTTCAATCTAATTAGTGTAGAGTTTATTGTCTGATTCAGATCTTACGCCAGCTTGGGCAAGTATTGGTAATAAGAAAGCAAAAAGAGTGATAATTGCTCTTTTACTTTAAAATTCCTTCTTGAGTTTGAAAGTATACTTTACATTTGGGGTATTTTTAGGCCTTATAGATGCTGGAGATGATTGCTCTTTAGTGTTTTGGGTTTTGTGAGGCAGCCTTTCGGGGATCTTTTTTGCTCTCAATTAAGCTTGTATTACAATAGAATAAGATAGTTGTACTAGAAAGAATATTTTCTAGGTAGTGCCTTAGCCTTAAAGACCTTTTCTATCCCTCGATCATAGCCTGGATTAACAACACTACCGTGATTCTCGTTATCAAACACACGTTTTCTTAGGGTAAGGCTATTGTAGTTACGGGACTTCAGTCTTTTTACTAGTTGAGAAAAGTCTTTTACTGCACAAACTGAGTCGATTTCACTGCAAGTCTCCTCACCTCCAATAAATAAATACACGCTTTTTCCCAAATCGGCATTGCGTTCTGCATAGGCTAATTCACTATCTAAAATTTGCTTATCGGCCCACCAAATACTGGGGCTTCCAATAACATATCGGTCAAAGCTATTGGTGTGGTTAAAAAGTGCATGGAGAGCCAGAAGCCCACCCAGGGAATGGCCCACTAGGGTTTCGTCTTCTTCATTACCTTTAAAATTATTATTGATAAAGGGTTTGAGTTCCTCTTCGATAAACTCAAGAAAGTGATCGGCGCCTCCACCTAGTTCGGCACCTTTGATTACACCAGGCACGGGGGTGAAATCCATTACTCGCTGGGCGAAATTCGGGCTGTCAAAAGCGTGGGAGATACCTACCAGAATTACAGGGGGCATTTTGACATTGCCAAACTCATCGGGAACCTGTTCCTGAAGAAGGTTAGGGGCTGTCATAGGGAAATGCAGAAAGCCATCGGTCATATAAATGACTGGATAGCGATCGGTGTTTTCCGGGGTGTACGAGAGAGGCAGCATTATGTCGATAACGTACTCACGCTCTAGTAAATCAGAGTAAAAGTTGTAGGACAGTATCCCCGGGCGGGTGAAAGTTGTGGGTTCGGCACTGCCGGCTGCTGCCAGCTGGCAACAGGTACTAAGAATACCTATCACTAATAATCTAATTATTTTCATTGCTATCCCTGAGGGGCGCTGAAACTTACCTGTTATCGCCCTGCTTACTAGAGGTATCTATATGGAAGCCTAACAGATAGGTAAAGGGAATCGCTAGCTGGGGAGGGGGTTACTGCCGCAGGAATCACTCTGCATCGCAAGTTTTTGCTCAAGAAGTGGTGGTAATCACAGAAATAGGGATATTGCACTTGGGAACCACGCCCACTAGAAAGAGGATGGGCGGGAAGGGGATGTCCCCTCCCTGGCTCAGGCAATGACGTTTTTAGTGTTGTATAGGTGCTGGGCCATCCGCAGGGAGCCGACTTCACCGGATCTTCCCACTAGTTTTGGTGCAACGATATACCGTTCAATATTACTTTCTGAGACTTGAGGAAAGTAACCACCGGCTAAGGCTAGGAATTTTTGTCTTACACGGTTGAATAGGTGCGCCTGTATCATCACTCCACCCCCCAGTATGATCCGCTGTGGTGAATAGCAGCTGGTAAGGTTGACACACATAGTGGCCAGATACTCCGCCTCCAGGTCCCAGGCCGGATGATGTTGTTCGAGGTGTTGGCCACGCAGTCCCCAACGTTCCTCTATCGCAGGACCTGAGGCCAGTCCTTCAAGGCAGTTGTTATGAAATGGGCAGTTGCCTTTAAAAGAATCCTTTTGGCTGTCTCTAGGCATCAACATATGCCCAATTTCCGGGTGCATAGATCCATTGATCAGCTGCCCGTCGATCATAATGCCGGCGCCGATGCCGGTACCGATGGTGACGTAGACAAAGTTCTTTACATCTGTAGCGGCGCCGCAGAGGTGCTCTCCAAGGGCGGCGCCATTAACATCTGTATCGAAAGCAACTGGTACCGACAGGGCTTGGCTGAAGTAGCCAGCCATATTGGTATTGGACCAGCCAGCTTTAGGTGTTTGGGTGATATAGCCATAGTAGGCGGATTCTGGGTCCAGGTTTACCGGGCCAAAGCTGGCTATGCCCAGCGCAGAAACAGTGCCGTGGCGCTGACTGCTTTCGTGAAAAAACTGAGCGACCTTGGATAGCGTATGTTCTGGGTCGGTGGTTGGGAAGCTGGCTCGCTCACGGATGTCATTAATCCCAGCGGCTACCACACAGTTAAATTTGGTACCACCGGCTTCAATTCCGCCGAGCAAGGTATCTACCGCATTGCCTTGCATTTCCATCCTAATCCGCTCCCCGGGTTACATAAGTTATTCGTATTATCAGTTGATGGTTGCTGAACTTACACCACTGATAGTTTATAGCTGGTTATATTGTTTCTGAAAGAAAAAAACCGAGCGCCGGTGGGGGCCAGACGCTCGGGGTTTGCAAAGCTATGGGCAGAACTGCAAACCACTTACTAGAGTAGGGAAGAACAACGATCAAAAAGCGTAATTGAAACTGACACTTGTGGAGCGGCCACTGATAGCCCGTCCGCGTACTATGTCTCCAACTTCTGCGTAAGACTCTTCAACTTCGGTGACAACAAATTCATCGGTAAGGTTGTTTACATTAAAGGAAACGGTAAGGTCTTCTGTCAGGTAATAAGAACCAAACAGATTGACCAGGACATAACCTTCCTGTTTCAACTGGTTGGAGTCAGAAACAAAATATTCTGTAGACCCTTGGAGGCTTGCACCAAATGTAAAGTCATCGCCAAAGTTATATTGCGGTGTAATCGTGTAAATGAAATCAGCTTGGCGGCGCGGCGTATTACCTACGACAGAACTGTCGTTGGCATCTTTTGAAATTTCGGCGTCGGTCCAGGTGAGGTTTCCATTTACGGAAAAGTCTCCATAACTGTAGGCCGCTTCCAGCTCGATTCCTTGGGCTTCATACTCGCGTACAAACGTTAAGCCGCTAGTGATTTCTGCGTTGGTCTCTTCAGTGACCGTATTGAAGTAAGTTGCAAAGAAATCCAGATCGCCGGTTGAGAGTTTGTATCCAATTTCCAGCTGGTCCACAGAGTCGAAGCCATCGGTGGTGTCGGTTAGGCTTCCGTCACTGTTGAGGGCGCCGCTAATTTGTAGAAGCCGATCGGCAATTGCTCGGCCACCCTCGCTGTAGCGGGCAAAAATAGCCATGCTGTCGTTGAGAATATAATTTCCACCGAGAGAGAAAGAGGTGTTGTCTGCATCGTAGTCAACGAGCTGGGTGGATCCATTGGCCATTGTGATGACGCCGCCGGTGAATCCAAAAGCATCGGAAGCGCTAGCACTTTCCACATCGCTGATAATACCATCGCCATTCAGATCGTAGTCTGTATCACCACCGCAGCAGCTGGAAACCAGGGAGCCTTTGGCGTTGACCATATCGTGGCGGGCGCTGACATCGAAGGTAAAGTCGCCGATGTCGATCGCCACATTCATATAGGGTGCATAAGTTTCATATTCCAGGTCCCAGGCCCAGGAAAGAAAGCTTGCAGACCAGACCCCATCATCTACCAGTACATCTCCGTTGGCATTGGCAGTTATGGTGAGGTTTTCAGAATTGCTGCCGTCAACAGTTTGAACTAGGGCATTCCAACTATTCCAGCTGGTTTTGATATTTTGGTTGGAGTAATAGAACCCACCGGAAACAACAATATTATCGCCAATTAATTTATCGACTTTAAAGTCGTTAACTATCAGACCCAAATCGTGTATTTCTGTATCAAAGAGCAGGTCGACATAGGCGAGGCCTTCGGCCTCTTCACCATTGGCATAAGCCACCGTTGTGCCGGCGCTACAGTCTATGGCCTCTCCGCTACTGCCTACGGCATTTGCACAAATGGTATCAGCCATATCCTGTGTGGATTGTGGTCCGTAATCGCCGAAAGTATCGGTAAAGGGGGAAATAAAGCTGCCGCTAACATCAGAAATTCTGAATTTGTCGGTAACAGTCCAGCCATCATTAAATTCGAATTTGGTTTCAAAGCCATAGGCTTCCACCAGTGATTCGATACCGTCGGATAAGTCGCGGGTTACCGGATTGCCGTAGGCATCAAAAGTGGAAATGTATCGATAATTATCGGAATGCAGGGTTTGGCTGCTGGCATCGAAGTTGGCAACCGTGCCGAATTCACCATCGCCTTTATAGGTTACAGGGCCAGGAAGATAAGTTGTTACCCGGTCATCGAGATGTTTGTAATAGAGGCGGACATAACCGTTATCAAACTCTTTGGTGAGGTTGGCCTTGAGTTGGCCGCCGGAATCCCCATCAAAGCCGGTCTCGCGGATGCCTTCCCCCTCTCTTAAAAATCCGCCGACATAGAATCGCAAAGAATCATTCAAGTGGTGGCCATAGCCAAAGTCCAGGCGGGATTCATCGTAGTCCGCACCAAACGAAAGTCCTACATTACCACCTTCTTCTTCGCCGGTATTGCTGATCATATTGATCACACCGCCAGGGGAATTACTGGCAAAGGTGGAGGCAGAGCCGCCGCGTACGCTTTCTATACGTGCGAGAGAGGAGTCGGTGCGAACAAAGTTGTCAGTGTTACCGAAATTAATATCGCCGTATTCTAATACAGGCAATCCGTCTTCTTGGATTTGCATATATTTGGAGCCGCCAGTTGCCAGGGGAATACCCCTAACGGTGATATTTGCATTGCCGCCGCCACCGGAGGATTCCGCCCGAATACCGGGTAAGCTGCGGAACAGCTCTGCGGTAGAGCGCGGGGCGTACTTCGCCATTTCCTCAGTGTCCAGTGCACTAACGGATACGCTGGATTCCATCTTGGTAACCGGTCGGGCGGTTGCGGTAACCATCACCTCTTCAATTTCCGGCATTTCCTCAGCTGTTGCCGGTACCGCAACGCTGGAGGCCATGGCAACTGCCAGGGCTATGGAGTGTGGTTTAAAGTGTTTCTGTGTCTCTGAACCTGCTTGGAAGCCCTCTGCAATCACGGCGCTCTCCTCAATCATCTCTTATGGTTATTAGATTTTTCACGGCCCGTTCTCTGCGGGCTCGAGACTCTCTTCCTGTTACCGCATGGGTGGGACCTCTCCCCGCGAACACATTTATTAAATCACTGTGGTTTAATAAAGGCAATACGAAAATTTGCAGAATTTACGCAGTGGAATCAGCAAATAGATAAGTAAACCAAGGGGAAGTAGTGATTTTCGCGGTATCGATCTTTGCTTTTGGTGACAGCGCTGCTTGTCTTTCTAAGTAGCACTGGTTGCGGGAGAAGGGGATAAGGGGCAGTAGATGCTTCTGGTGAGCATCTACCTAAGGATTTGGTTGCGATTCCTGCCTGCTAGTCTTTGGCCAATTCCAGTTGTCCATCGTCCATAAACTCGATGCGTTTGGGGTCGCAGATACCGCCGATAAAGTTGCCCTCGGCATCGTCCCTATTAAAAGCCAGCAGATACCAATGTTGGTCCGGCCCCTGGATAACCCGGCCGGAATAGAGTGATCCCTGCTGGTCTGCGCCGATAAAGCCATCTCCAACCACTTCGTATGGGCCATTCAGATCATCGGCGATAAAATATTTTGTGCCAGTCAGTGGTGTACCCTGCATGGATTGTCGATGGGCAGCGCTGTGGAACTTTGTCGATACTGAGCAGAATAAGTAGTAGCGGCCATGGATGTATTCAATTTGCGGTACTTCCATTTCGCCATACCAGCCGGGAGCCAGTACCGGTTGCCCCACTTTCCAGTGAATTAAGTCCGTTGAACTGGCATAGCCAACTGCGCCACGCCCATCAGGGCTGCCCTGGTTACAGCGCGCAGTGAGATACATATGGTAGAGATTCTGCGTGGGGTCTTTAACGATCCATGGGTCACGCCAGGATGCATCGTGCCAATATTCAAGGTTCAGGCCATCGTAGAAATTGGGATCTAATTCCACCAGGGGGTTGTTGGGGTGTTTTTCCCAGTGTAATAAGTCCTTGGAAGTTGCCAGGCAGACCCGCTGAATCAGGCCTTTCTCCGAGTATTTAGTACCGGTATAAAACATATACCAGGTATTGCCTTCTCTGTGTACACAGCCGGTCCAGGTAGTGTAAGAGTCTGCAGCTTCCTCACTGGCGGTTGCAGTTCGAGGTGAGGGTTTTAATGCATCCTGGAGCGTTGTCCAATGAATAAGGTCCGTAGAAACGGCATGACCGACAGATACATTCCAATGGCGCAGCTCAGGATCGCCCAGTGATTTATCGGCTTGAAGGTAAAATACATGGTACTGGTCGCCGTCCTGCGCGAACCAAAAATCCCATACCCATTTATTATCGAGATTAAATGCCATGATATTTACCTCATTAGTGCTGATTGGAAATTTGCCGGTGAGTTATTACTTTGATTATTCTTAAGGAGCACAGAGTTATTTTTATGCTTTTCTGGGGTTCCAATTAAGGCGCAATCAGGTAGATATTCTTCCTGGTATTCCGCCCTTTAATAGAACTGTTTTATCCGGTGCAAAAATTGAGTAAAAAGGCAGAATCGCACCGCCTGTGGCGATAGCGTCGACTCCAATTTTTCCACTGACAATTTTGGGCGCAAATACACCTGAAGGCGCCACCTGCTTTATTCTGCGAGAAATCATTTCGACCAGTTCGTCTAATAAAAAGCGGGGTAAATGCGCATCGACAATAATAGCCTCCAGGTCCAGCACGCTGATTGCCGATAGAAATGCATAAACCAGCGCATCTGCACAGTCGTCCAGCCATTCTTGGATCTGAGGGCGGGCCTGGTCCATCACTGTTTCAAGTTCGGAAGTGCTGGTAATTTCGATGCCGCACTCTCGTAAATGTCTGCGCAGCCCAAATAGTGAAGCGCGATTGAGGAGTAGCTCAAATGCCCCTTGATTTTCAGGGGTGCTGCTAAGTTTTGAGGGGGGCACTGGCAGGGAAACCAGGTTGCCCGCATTGCCATGGACGCCGGTTTCCAGGCTGCCATTTAATACCAGGCCTCCACCGATAAAGGTCCCGATATAAACGTAGAGAAAATTGGATATGTCCTGGCCATTGCCAAACTGCAATTCAGCAACAGCAGCAGCGGAACAGTCGTTCTCGAAGAAAACCGGCAGGTGTGTGCGCTGAGCAACTTCTTCAGCAAAGTTAATTTCTTTCCACTGGGCCGCGAGCTCTTTGCTCATATTGAGCTCTTCGGTCCAAGCGCCGATAAACCAGGGCATAGCGATACCCACGCCCACTAGTTTCCCTCTGTCTTTAGCGGGTAGGGTATCAGTAAGTGCCTGGAGGCCCGATTCAATTTTTGCCAATAAAAATTCGGGCTCCGGGAATTCAAACTCGTGGCAAATTTTCTTTAGTACTGTGCCACCAAAATCCATTAGTAGCAGCTCGATATTGCGCCGTCCCACCTTGATGCCGACAGAGTAAGCACCAGTAGGGTTAATAACGTACATAATCGAGGGTTGGCCTTTGCCGCCCAGTCGGCGCCCCTCTCGCATTACCAGCCCTGCGCTTTCCAAATCATCGACAATCCGGGTAACCGCCTGAGCGGTGAGGTCAGTTTGGCGCGCTAGGTCGGACTTGGAGGCTGCGCCAGTCTTCCGCAGGGTTGTAAGCACCACTCGCTCGTTATAACGGCGTAAACCACTGGAATTGCTACCTTTACCCATCCGTGCCCCCTGAGATGAAACGTGATCTGATCCGGCCACTGATTGTCCGATTCTATTGTTAAAAGTGTAACTTTAAAGCCTTTGCTTAGTCTATTGACTTCGTTGGTACTAAGATCAGAGTTTATATAACCTATTGATTAATATAACTTTTTTTATTTGTTGAAGCTTGGCTTTACTTAATTAAATCACTGTGATTTAATTTTCGGCCAAGTTCAAGCAAATCATTCTAAAAATACGCTGCTAGCAGTGAACGAGGAAGTTATGCCGGTCGATTTTGGTCTCCACCCAGTCGATGCGACCATTCTGGTCGTCTATTTCGTTTTCACCATCGCCCTTGGGCTCTTCCTAAGTCGCCGCCACGATACTGCAGAGGATTACTTCCTCGCTGGGAGGAAAATGGTATGGCCCTTGATTGGCTTATCCCTGTTCGCTTCCAATATATCGAGTACCACTTTGATCGGCTTAGCCGGAGATGCTTACAGCACTGGCATAGCGGTCTTTAACTATGAGTGGATGGCGGCGGTTATCCTGGTTTTCTTTGCCGTTTTCTATCTGCCCACAATTCTTCGCTCGCGCATTTACACGATGCCGGAAATGCTTGAGCGTCGCTTTAACAGCACCGCGCGCACTTATTTTTCGGGATTGACTATTTTCCTGAATATTGTGGTTGATACTGCAGGTAGCCTCTATGCAGGGGCCCTGGTAATGAAATTGATATTTCCTGAATTACCAATTTGGACCACGATTTCAATTTTGGCGGTGATCGCGGGTATCTACACCATCTGTGGAGGTTTGGCTGCGGTTATTTATACCGACACCATTCAGGCGCTGCTGTTGATATTTGGTTCAATCCTGATCAGTATTTTTGCCCTGGATCGCGCAGGAGGTTGGGAAAATGTTGTATCCCAGGTCTCGGCGGAACAATTGAGTCTGATACGGCCCATTGGTGATTCGAGCGTACCCTGGTTGGGGCTAATTACGGGAGTCACTTTGCTGGGCTTTTATTTCTGGTGTACTAACCAATTTATGGTGCAAAGGGTACTCAGTGCAAAAGATGTTAATCACGGCCGCTGGGGAGCCTTATTTGCCGGTCTGCTCAAACTTCCCGTGCTGTTTATCATGGTTCTGCCTGGCACTATGGCGATTGTTATTTTCCCCGAGCTAGAGCGCGCAGATATGGTTTATCCCACTCTGTTATTTGAGCTGTTGCCTGTTGGTATCCTGGGGCTAGTGTTGGCAGGTTTTGTTGCTGCACTAATGTCACAAATTGATTCCACGCTTAATTCAGCTTCCACGCTGGTGACCATGGACTTTGTGCGGAAGTTTTTTCCGGGCCTAAACCAGCACCAGTTAATGCGTGTAGGTCAGCTGGTCACCTTTATCTTTATGATACTTGCCGTACTTTGGGCACCACAAATTGAGAGTTTTGGTTCCTTATTCCAGTATCTGCAGAAGGTACTTTCCTATGCAGTTCCCCCTGTACTGGCACTTTTCCTGATCGGATTCTTTTGGCGTGGTGCTAACTCCAAGGGAGCTATAGCTACTTTGCTGTTAGGCACCTTGGGCGGTGTTGGCCTCTTTTTTGTCAATGAAGTCTTCGACTGGACAAACTTACATTTCCTCTATATTGCTCCAATTTTATTTGTCTTCTGTTCACTGGTATTGGTGATTGCCAGCCTACTTTATCCTACTGAGATTAGCGAAGAAGCCAAATCTTTCACTTGGTCTAAAAGTGATTTTGACACTGAGACCGTATCCCTGAAAGCGCAGCCACTATGGAAAAACTATCGAGTTCAGTCTGTGCTACTGCTTGTGGTTACTGCGTTGGTGGTGGGTTCGTTCTGGTAGCGCGAAGTCAGATTACTTCTATTTTTCACCCCACAGGATGGAAAACTTAAACAATAAAGGCAATACAGGAGGGTTGGACACGGACGAAGTTGACAAAAGGTTGTACTCAGATAGTTGTATCCGTTTAAAAGAATAATCTTATAAAGAAGGTGTTGACTATGAAGTATTTCGTCACAGCGATGTTAGGTTTATTGGCTTCTGTGCAGATTAGTGCAACAGAAAATATTTTGGATCAGTACTTTAATACATCAGATAATGGTGGGACCCTAAGGTACGATACAATATTTCAGTATGGTAAGAGTGGGAATGGTAGCGATTTCGATATGTGCGATAGCTATGTTACCACCCGAATCCCTGGAGATAAGATCACCGCTATAACCAGTTTTAGCGGTGATGAGAGAATCAAAGGGTTAAAACTCGAATACTTATATGCAGGAGATGAGGAGGTTGGTAAAACCACTATCTCCGGGTATCGAAAGTTGCTTGGTGCTACCGAATATATTCAGGGTTGGCGCTTCTATAAAAAGCGCGATGGCAATATTTCCAGGATTCGAGTCTACTTGAAAGACATGGCTGATAACTCAACCCGTGATATTACCTTTGGAGGTAATAATGGCTGGTATAAGTGGGAGGAATACCATCTAAGTATTGGAACCCGGTCAGTAGTTGGATTTGCTGGTACTGCGAGTGATAGTAAAGTTTGGAGTATTTACCCTTGCGTTGCGGATCGTTTGGAATTGGTGGAATCTGGCGTAGAGATTCACTGGGATCAGATTGTGGAAACCCCCAACAATACCAGGACATTCTTTGGTGAGAGATTACTTGAGAACTCTGGCAGTATTGCCCAAAACGACAGTACAGAAGTCTGGTATACCGACGGGAAGAGTGAAACAGATACCTGGACTAATACTATGGGTATTTCGGTTACTGCTGGAGTTAGCTTGACCGAGGGTTACAAAGTCGGTGTTCCCGGCACTGTTGAAAATAGTGGCTCCATTACATTCAGTTTTTCTGAGACTTTTAGTGTTTCAACGACCGTTGGGGAAACATCGACCAAAAGCAACCAGGAAACTGTTAAAGATGCCATGCCATCTAATGTACCCGCCTATGGATTGATGATGGCGCGGATGATGGTGGAAAATAGCGAGGTTGAAGTTCCCTATACCACAACGGTCATGAATCCCCATAATGGTGATGAGTTCGAGTTGTCAGGAGTTATCAAAGGTTCCAGCTATTCCAATGCGCGGAAACGCTGGGATGAAGTGGGGCGGGCCTATCCGACTCGTTATGAGATATACCAGAGTTATGCTTGGGTGATCGAGTACTATGGGTTGGAAAATGCAAGTTTGATAGATGATCCGGATATTTTTTAGATTGATATTGATAAGAATTGACTGGCCCAAATTATAAAGGGCCAGTCAATCATATGAGATTTGGCTACTCATCATGAAACCGGATTGAGCCTAAGCGAATCCTGTCATCTTCACATCCGTAATAACTAAACTTTACAGTTTTCTGGGACATATAAGCGGAAAGCAGAAAAGATACTTTGGTGTTGTATATGGCAGAGTCGTCATTGATAAGAAAAAAGGTGTTTTTGCTCACGCAGCTCACCTCGGTCTCTGGATTGACAAATCCTCTAAGTCTGACATCTACACCATTCGAGTGTACTTTTAAGTAGTAAATTTGCGCCTTCTCTGTCCAAGCGGCATCGCTGATAAGTGGCAGTGTAAATGGGATACTCAAAAGTAAATATATTAGAGACTTCATCCTTGATTCCTTACCAATTTATAAGTGGTAATTAAACCTTTGCTCTCCATGTTGGTTAACTACATCCTATAAAACTATAGCAAATAAAGTCACTTGAATAAGTCGCGCACTGCGTCGCAAAGTACTTTTCGGAGTGGGTATTAACGCCCATTCTGGCACCAAAATAAGGCTTCCAGTTTGGGCGTGAATAAATCGAGGTCAAAAGAGGGATATCACGCAGTAGTGGCTTCTGGCAGTTTCAGGTCATCCTTATGAGTAGTTTGAGATGTATTAGGACTAAACAGTTTCTGTGATAGCAAAGCAGACATAAATGCCAAGACAAATAAGGCGCTAAACACCATTCCGCCAGTAATAACCGCAGCTAGACCGCGATAGATAGCTGCGCTACTTCCGGGGTTAAGCACTAAAGGGATATTGCCAAAGATACAGGTAATTGTTGTAAGCATAATGGGGCGGACACGCAAGCTGGCAGCCATATATATCGCCTCCAATTGATTGGCTCCGTTTTGCAATGACTTATTAAATTGGTTGACGAGTAATATCGCATTATTAACTACCAGTCCCATTAAGATTACAAAGCCGATCATGGTTATTACATCCAGGCTTTGGGGGGTAAATAGATTTAAAATTTGTAAGCTAATCATTCCGCCTGCAAATGATAAGGGTACAGCACAGAGTACTGCTGCTGCTAACTTTGCGGACCTTTGGGCGAAATACATTAATAAGGCCAATACTGCGATAGCTGCTGCAAAAATTTTCAGGAACTCACTGAGGAACAAGTTGAGTTCATTGGCGCTACCTCTAAACTGTGTATGAAGATCATTGTAGGAACTTTCTGATAGAAACTCTTTCACAGATTGATCAACATCCTCGACAAATGACTTCATGGCAACGCCTTCGGGAGGAGTTAAGTTTATTGATGCACTCACTTCCTGGCCGACACGAAGTATACTGGCTGGCGCTTGAGTGATTTTGGCGTCGGTCAATTCACGTAGAGGAATAAAGCCGTGACTGTTAATCAGTATCTCTGTATTTAGGAGCGTCTCAAGATTTTGCGGTTCTCTTGCTTTAAAGTAAAAAGGAAGAGTGTTGGTTCCCGTATAGAAGTACCCAATATATATTCCATCGGTTAAAGCCATCAGATGATGATTTAATTCCGATATTGTAATACCTAAACGAGCTAATTGTACTAGCTTGGGTTGGAATTCAATACGAACCGCTCTATTTTGAAGTGCGCTTCCCTCTTGAATTTGCGCTTCTGGAAATTCTAAGCGTAAATGACTCATCAGCTCACTTCCCGCCATCTGTAGTCGAGATAGCTCTGCCCCTTTGATATCTAACTGGCTAATACGGTTGTTGGGTAGGGCAAACCTTAATAAACCACCTTGCCTGAAATGTATTCGAGTCCCAATTAGTCCAAAGAGAGCTTTTTCATTTAGCCAACTCTTTAGTTCTTCAAAATCCCAGTCCCCTTTTGTGTATAGATAGAGATTGCAATTATTTGGGTTGCAAATTATTCCATAGGTTGAAACTTGGTTCTCTATTTCTTCTCTATTGGCTGTGATTCTATTTACGACCCGTTCCCCAATTTCATTTTTTATGGTCTCTGTAGATAAAGGACTTTCAAAGTTGATATAAACAGAGACCATATTTTGTTTAGGGTCTGGGAGGACATCAATGTCAGGGCTGGAAAAGAAGGTAGCGATGAGTGCGACGGGTAATCCTAACAAAATCACAGTGGAGGCTAGCTTAGGATTGCTTGCAGAACGGATAGAAAGCTTCACCCACCATTCAAGCACCTTATTGATTTTAATACTACTGGATCCCTCCTCAGAAATTGCTGCTTTTCCAAGTAAGTGTCTGGCCAATGAGGGTAGTATTAGTAGAGCAAACAATAGTGATGCTAATAATGCGCTTGAAATTGTGAAGGCCAGGTCTTGAAAAAGCTGCCCTGTTGCTGACTGCATAGCAATAATGGGCAGGAACACGATAACACTGGAGATTGTAGATGAAACTAATGGGCCCGAAACTTCTTTGGTTCCCCGCGTGATACTTTCCTGAATATTTATACCCTGCTTGCGCAGTCTTTGAATGTTTTCTACGACAATAATTGCTGCATCGACCATTAACCCGATAGAAAGTGCAATCCCTGCAAGTGAAACAACGTTCATGCTTCTATTTCCAAGATACATTCCCAGAACCACCAGAGAGATACAAATGGGAATGCTTAGAAATATTAGGGTTAGAGTTCTGGGGTTACGTAAAAACCAATAAATGACCAGGCAGGCGAGTAGTGATCCCAGCAAGAGGCTTCCGTATACCAGGCTGAGGGAATTCTGAATACCCGTGGAGTCATCCCGGCTTATGGCGAGCTTCATCCCCAATCGATTTAACTCTCCGTCATTTAATTCTTCTATTGTTGATTTGAGCTGGGCGATAGTTTCTAGAACATTGACATTTTCGGTAGGGCGTAGGTAGAAGTATAGAGATCTATTGCCTTCAAGGGCAAAATATAACCAATCTGAAGCTACACGCTCTTTTACCGAAGCAATATCCGAGAGTTGAATGATTTGGCTTTCTCGTGTTGCGATAGGTAGCGTTGAAAGTTCCTCTAGTGGGATCTGCCCCTTAAAATGAAGGGCATAATCTTTTGATCCAATTTTTAGATTTCCTCCCGAGCGATCCGTTAAATTGTTTAGATTTTCGGTTATCTCACTAATGGTTAAAGAGTACCGAGTCATCTTTTCTGGATCGAACTCAATATCGACCCTTTGGGCAGTGGGTGTGCCGGCCTCTTCAATGGACTGTACACCAGGAACTTTGCTAAAGGCTGGCTTTACATGATTTATAAACGCGTCGATTAATTTAAGTTCGCTAGCTGGCTTCTCAGAATATAGGAAAAAGGATCCAAGCGTAGCCCCTGCACCATTTGCAAAATTGAATACATCCGGTGTGCGAACTTGTGTTGGCCAATTGGGTACTTGGTTGATTTTGGAGAGGACCTCAATATACATTTTCTCCATATTTGCCTCCGAATGGAAGTCAATTACGGTCCAAGCCCAGCTACTATTAACATTGGTTTGCAATTCTTTTAGGTGGCTTAGGCTGGAGAGTTCCTGTTCTAGCGGAGCAATTAGTATTTGTTCTATTTCTTCTGCGGTCTTTCCTGGCCAGGAGGTTGCGAGTGCAATTTGTGGGCGATTAATGGATGGGAGTAGGGCGTTTGGTAAATTTATCCCGGCTATAACCCCGGCTATTATTAGGGTAAAGGTACAACAGATGATAATTGAGCTGTATTTCTCCAGGGACTTCATGTGTTTTCCCTCTTTGTAGGAGTAACGGCTTCATTGAGCTGTAATCCTTCGTAACCCAGTACAATCAAAAGATCGCCAGGAGCAATACTTGAACGTACAACAAAGTAATTATCGAGAGTATCTATTATTTGCACCCTGGTACTAACTGCTCTTTGGTCGTTGTCTAGAGTCCAAACCTTATATTGTCGCCCATTCTCAAGAATTACGGCGTCACTAGGAATTCTAGTAATGTATTCTTGCTCGCTATGACCCGCGAAAGGGGTAAACATAGTTATTTCAAATCGCTGCCCAACCAGTAAGGATTTGAATTTTTGTCTGTTTACTTTAAAGTAGAGATTAAAGTTCTGTGTTTCTGGGTTTACTATATGGCTGATATTTCTGAGTTCAATATCTTGCTCCTTAATTTTGAAGGTGCTATTGCTTAGCAGGCTTTCTTTATTTATGTGTTCTTCAGGGAGACTACATTCAATTTGGTTTTCAGTTAGTGGGAGTAACTGCATAATTCTTTGTCCTGGATTGAGGTTTTCTCCAGGATTAGCTTCTATGCTTAAAACTTGACTATCGGTTTTTGCGTAGTGCAGTAGTCGTTTAGAACGATATTCAGCTGTATTTAGTTGTTGTTCGAGTCTTTGCTTGGTTAATTGATAGGTGTCCACATTGAGCTTAAGGTTATTTAAATGAGACTGAGAAACCATGTCGGCTGAGCGAAGTTTCTCCAGTCTACCTAGTTCTTCTTCTGCATAGTTAAGCTGGCTTTGTGTTAATTCAATATCGGTGCGAATGATCTTCATTTGCTGGGAGAGATAAAAGTCATCCTGGGCTGCTACTAGCTCACCAGCTTTGATAATGGAGCCAACAGGCTTTATTTCTATAAGTTCAGCATCTGAGTGACTAGATATTTGATGTAAGGCAGGGGATGATACAGAGCAAAATAACTTTGTTCTAATAGCTTGCTCCCAGGGTTGTGCTGCTTCTACCAGTACTGTGCGGCTATCGTTGGCAAGGCTATTGGAGCCAATAATTAACAGAATAGGTGGGATGCTGCCCATAAAGAGCTTTTTAATTTTACTGTTTCTCATCCTGAGGCTCTGGTCGGTTTTATTTCTGAGTTAATTGCTTAAGCGCGGTAATTAGTATTTAAAATTAAAGAGACTGAAATGCCTTTAGTATTATATTTGACTAAAAGGTATTTGGATGAGCTATTTGCTGCAATCTCGGTGCGGTAAGATGAAATCTACAAGGGGTGAGTTGTTCACGTTCAGAATTTTATAAAATGTCAACTTTCACAATGGATGTCTTTGGCGCCAATAACTAGGTTTTACTGCATATATTGCAGTGCTTATATGCTCAGCTGGAAATGACGGCAGGAGTGGCGTTGTGAATTTCAGAGTGACTTGCCTGCTCGGGTTTTCTATCGGCGTAGTTTGAATAGGTGTGTTTGCAACTTACTTAAATGGTAAAGATGTGCCGATATTATAAGACTTAAATAATTAGCTTTAATAATTTGGTCAGTAAAATGTATCTAGGTCTGAGGTGGCCAGGTGTTAGGCTAATTGGTGTTGTGTTAATCGGGTGCACTGATAATGTTCTGTACACCCGAATTGATCTATGCGGAATTTGTGTGGTAGGAGTTAAAATTATAGTTAGAAAGGGCGTTACTCCTCTCGTCTTAACTCCAGACGTTGAGATTCACGTATACGAAAACGCCGTTTGTTTTCTCGCTCTCCATGAATACGTACTCGCTCACCAGATTGCATACCTTTCTGCTTTGCCTCTTTGGCGTCGATAAAGTAGTACTCACCGCTAGTTTCATCTTTTACGGAGAAGCGATGATCCACTTCTCCTGTTTGAAAGTTCTCGGAGATCTCTTCCTCTAACACGCCAGTTACGGTCTCTTCGGCAATCGCTGAAGAGGAAAGGGCGAGAAGTAGGGCTAAGGGTAGATTTTTCATTGCGGTCTTACTCCCCACTAAATTATTCATCGTAAGTTACAGAAACAGTTGCAGAGTTGGTGCTGTTTTCAGTGGATAGGAATTCAATAGTGATTCCAGCAGATGAGTCAGTAAAGCTGTCCCCGGTAGTTGACAGTGTGGCTACCTGGTTGGCGGTAACATTGTTATTACTGGTGCCGCTAAGATAGTGAACCGTTACCGCATTTTCGTGGTGTGGACGGGGGTTGAGGGTGTCGTGCTCGACATGGTATTCGATGTAATAGTAGTTTTCTCCATTCCTGCTACCAATACTTTCGGCCTTTAAGAGTTGAGGTAGATCGCTACTAAGCTCACCAGCAGTAAGTTCTATGGCTTGAAACTCAATATTAGTGGTGCTGCCTGCGACTGCCTCAATAGTTTCAGTGTATCCGGGGAATGAGTCATACCAGCCCATATAGTCACGATGACCGCTTCCAAAGAGTCGTGATTGCCAAGCATTGCCCATTAGGGAGCCGTCACTACCATATTCACTCTCACCGCTATCGTTGGTATCCCCATCATTATTATCGTCATTGCCGGCGTGGCTCAAGCCAATATTGTGCCCAATTTCATGGCCCATAATCAGTTGATCACTATCTGCAATTATCATGCTCCAGCGGCCTCCGACAGAGGCGACTCCTGTGCCAACCAGTCCTGCACTGGCCGCTGCTTCCGGGAAAATGTAGACCCGATGACGCCAATCGTTGAGCTCTACAGGTTGGTTGTTGGAGTCTAGGTAATTGCTTTCGATCCAGCTGGTTGCCCTATCTCTCCATGTATAGCCGCTATCGTTATATTCACTTCCCGAGCGAGATTCCGCATCTTCGATGCTCAGTACACCACCATTCTGGCTGTCGGCAATGTTGTAGGTAAAGCAGTCTATAGAAGTGCTCTCATCATTGTCTTCACCGTAGCAGTATTGATCTAGTGAGGTGTCATTGCTTAGATGGCGGCTGAACTTTAGTTGTCCCAGGGAGTTTTCATGGTAGGCATTATCAAGAGAATCCGTGTCATTGAAAGCCATATTTGCAATTTGGGTAATGCTTAGATCATCTTCTACGGCGGCATCTGAGAAGTTCATAAAGATAAAGACAATGCTGCTTTCTGTGGCTTCGATGGTTTGAATAGAGAACACTACAGAGAGGGTACTACCATCGGTGAGCTGAAAAGAGATTGTGTCCTCTACGGAATCACCATCATTCAGATTCTGGGAATTGGTGTTTAATTGATATTCCCAGTTTCCACTTTCATAGAGAGTGAAATCTCCATAGCTTCCAGCCACACTACTGGCTTGAAAGGTGGGGCTATTGCTATCGGTATCCTCAAGGGTGAGAGTGCCACTGGCATACTCTTGTGTCCCTACGATAAGTGATGCCAGGGGATTACTGGGGTTAAAAGTGTAGCCCCCCGTTTCTTCATCACTGTCGTCGTCCCCGTTATCGGAATCATCAGAACCACTGTTGTCTCCGCTGTCGGTACTTGTTTCGGTTTCAGTAGTCTCATCGTTGGAATTACTACTGCTGGACCCTCCTCCACAAGCTGTAAGGAGAACCGATAAGCTGAATGCTGTAAGGAATTTTAGGGTATCAGGCATGACAAACTCGACGTATTTCTTAATCTAATTGAGCAAGGCGATTTGTAATTGATGGACAGCTGCTCAGTGGCCCGGTTCCTGCTGATTATTAGTTAAATAACTATATTTGGATTCTGGGTCACCTAAGGCAAAATAGCTATCGCTTTTTTGGCAGGTTGTGACGGTGTTGGATCAATTGCTATTAGCGCCTGTAAGTAGTGTGAACCCCGTTTGAGCAATTGATGACAGGGTTCAAAAAGTTAACTAGGTGTAATGAGTAGGATAAAGGAATGAGACCTATATTTGAACGTAGAGTGCACTTAACCCCATTTGCTTTTTTGCACAGGTGGGAGTCTGAAATTGGGGTGTTTTTAGTTGGGGTTGATTAGAGGGAAATATGGATGTTGTCTTTCGTTGAAACAATCAAAGAAGGTGGAAGGAAGGGTAGGTTAATTGTTGTTGTGGCCGGTATAGGGCGTTTGATCGCCGTGATATATCAACTGGCTACTCGCCTAAACCTTAATACAGCTTATTCTGTCGGAGAGATTATAGACTCACTTCATGGGGTAGAAGTTTATTACAATGGAGGAGTTAATAATGTTGAAGAGCGCAACACCTCGGAAGACGGTTATAATCTTGGCCTAAGGTACCAGTGTGTTGAGTTTGTTAAGCGCTATTATTACGAGCGATTTGGGCATCGAATGCCGGATACATTTGGACATGCTAGAGATTTTTTTGACCTGACAGTCCAGCACGGGAGTGTGAATACCAAAAGAGGATTACTGCAGTTTCACAACCAAGGTAATACCCCTCCGAATATTGGCGATATCGTTGTTTATAGCCCCTCCCTTTTTAACCCTTATGGCCATGTAGCTATCGTTTCTATGGTAGATATAGAGAATGCTACCCTGGAGATTATTCAGCAGAACGCGGGTCCATTTTCTCCCTCCCGAGAGCGTTACCCACTTATTTTCATGCCCCCAGGGCAATGGTATGTAGAGAATAACCGTATTCTCGGATGGTTGCGCAAAGAGTGATCAACTTTTCAGAGGGTTATTTAATGGATAACCCCCTCCATTAATCTCGGTCAAAAGCCATTTATCTGATTCCAGTACCGTTGGTCTTATCCGATGGTATGGGCCTGGAAGGTTGGTAGTGTGCTTCCCACGAATGGAGGCAACTATGAAACTATATTCTCTTTGGGCGCTACCTCTACTGATTGGTAGTGCTACTAGCCAGGCGGATGCCCTTGAATCACAGTGGGAGCTGGCGATGACAGCCGCTTATGATCGCGCTTCTGATAGCTCAATTTTTGAGGCGCAATCAAGTGTGTCTCGGCAAGCTTTACTGCAGGGGGCACTACAGTATGAAGCTTGGGAAGGGCAGATCTCTGCATTCCACCAGGCAGAGCGCGGTGGCAGTGAAGACTTAGAGTTGGTAGTTGAGGAGCTTTTCTGGCAGGGGAGCTGGCAGGACTGGGATTGGTTGCTGGGCAAGCGCCGCCTGGACTTTGGTGTTGGTTATGGACATCGCCCCCTGGATTGGTTTTTACCCATTGAGCGGAATCCGGTATCACTTCAAGTGAGCGAAGGAGTTGGGGTAGTGTCTGCCAGTCGTTTCACTGAAAATGGAGAGCTAAGTGTAATGCTGGTGGATGCCGGTATCAGCCAGGCCTCTGGGGGTGACCACCCGAAGGGATTTGCCATGCGCTGGTATCAGCTTGGAGCTAGTGCCGAGTGGCAGTTACTGGGTTACATGGATGATCAGCGAGGTATGAACTTAGGGGGAAGCTGGGTTAATACTTATGGAGAGCAATGGGAGATCCATACAGAATGGCGCTACCAGCAAGAATACTGGCGCTGGCGAGCCCCAGCTTTGACGGCTATGCCAAAACAGGAGCAGATGGATGATGGCTGGCAAGCTCTTATAGGAATGACTTGGGCAAACAGCATTGGGCATTCGGTTATTTTAGAGTACTGGTTTGATAGTCGGGCCTGGGGGAAAAGCGAATGGGAGCAGGTGTTTGATAACAGCCTATGGTACCAAAATCAGGGAGTGCAGTGGGATGGCCTTCGCCAATCCTCAGCAATGGCCTTTTTAAGTGATAATACCCTGAGGCATAATTTACTTTTACATTGGACGCTTACCAATAATGAGTACCATCCAAAAGTAGATTTAATATACACGCCTGAAGATGGTGGCCTTATTTTAACTATCGGGGGTGAGAGGGAGATGGCGGACGATTGGGTACTTGGAACATCCGTAAGATATTTTGCTGGTCCTGATGAGTCTGCTTTTGCGCAGCTTCAAAACCAGGCTGTATTTACCTTGAGTACGACTATTGTTTTTTGAGTGGAGTTAAGGGTGAATCTGTTAAGAGAGTGCTTACGTACATTGATAATTTGTGTGGTGGTGGCGGTGATCACTCAGGCTATCTGGGGGGAGCTATGCAGTTCACGGCGTAATTTCTCTGGCGTACGGATTTATAGCGACATCCACGAGGCAGGTAGTCGAGTTTTTCAAGCCCACTTGGCCCTCAAAAGTAAAGTATGCGGTAGTGAGTTTAGCGGCAACTGTACTGGGAACTCTACATGCTTGGTGGTGGGTATCGGGTTTTGGGGAATTTCGGGCACTTGATTTTTTAATTATTGCCATTCTTCTTTCCATTTTTCTCTATCAAGTTCATCTTAACCGGGAGCAATCTCACCAGCTTGAGAGGGAACGTCAGGAAGCTGAATTGTTAAAGCTTGAACAACAAAAGACTCTTGCTCAAAGCCAGCTAAAAGTGCTGCAAAGCCAGATAGAGCCTCATTTTCTTTTCAATACTCTGGCCAATCTAAAAATGCTAATTCGTCACGACCCTCAAAAGGCAGAAGACCTACTGGATAACTTTAGTGATCTCTTGCGAATTAGCTTGAAAAAATCCCGTTCCGATCAGGTATCTTTAAAGGTTGAGCTTAGCAGTTTGAAATGCTATTTAGAGATTCAAAAGATACGCCTGGGGGAAAGGTTAGAGTATGAAGTTGATTTATCAGGGGATGTGAGTTTAGAGACATTTGTTCCCCCGTTACTTGTGCAACCCTTAGTGGAAAATGCAATTTTTCATGGCATTGAGCCTGCAGCCAAAGGTGGACTGGTCCGGTTGCGGGTGAAACAGAAGGAAGGCCAATGGGTTATTGAGGTGGAAGATAATGGTGTGGGACTCACTGCTGGAGCTAATAAACTTAGCTCCAGCAAACACAATGGGATTGCGCTAAGCAATATTAGGGAGCGACTTTCTACCCTTTACCAAGAGCGTGGTAAGCTACTGATTCAAAGTAATAATCAGGGCGGAGTAACTGCCCGTTTGGAGTTTCCATGCGTGCCATAATTGCAGATGATGAGCCTTTATTGCGTCACCATCTCGACCAAATGCTTGCCGATATTTTTCCTGAGCTTGAGGTTATTGGTAAAGCCTGTGATGGTAACGAAGCGTTAGCTCTGTGCCAGCGAGAGGAGCCTGATGTGGTTTTTCTCGATATTCGTATGCCTGGAATGGATGGTTTGGCTGTTGCTGAGGCTCTTGGCAAATTACAAACAAATCCTATTATTGTTTTTATCACGGCCTATGATGAGTATGCTGTAAGTGCTTTTGAGCATGAGGCAGCCGACTATCTGCTAAAACCTATTGATGACAAGCGATTGGAAAAAGCTTGTGATCGTATTCGGCAGCGCCTGAGAGACCGGGAAGAGGGTAACCTAAAGTCAGGACCTGATATTGAGGCGTTACTGAGGCAGCTTTCCTTAAGTAGACCTGAATACCTTCGTTGGATTAAGGCAAGCAAGGGCGAAGATATTCATCTGATTGCCTGCGATGAGGTTTCGGCATTTGTGGCAGAGGACAAATATACGACGGTTTACTCCAGTCAGGGTGAGCATATTATCAGAACCCCACTAAAGGAGCTGTTAGCCCAGTTGGAACCAGATTTATTTTGGCAGATCCACCGTTCTACAATTGTCTGTGTGAAGCGCATTCAAAAAGTATGCCGTGGAATAACTGGCGGTGTATCCGTGGTGATGGCTGACGGGCGTCAATATACAGTGAGTCGCAGGGCTGCTTCGTTGTTTAAAACAATGTAGTGATCAGCAATTGATATTTATTTTAACTTAGGGGGAGATTAAATTACTCCCTCCAATTAAATTGATATTTATGGCAGAGGTTCATATCTGCTACCTAAGATTTAGTAACTTTACCGCCCCTTATTTCTGATGGCCGGACATTCAGATTGGTTTGGTATCGAGAGATCTTTAATCTAAATGCTCCAACTGTCGTTGATTAAAGGGAAGCTGATATTGGCAGCACTCTTTACCTCTTTGTGTGTAGTATTAGCTTCCTAAGTTGAAATTGTTGATGAGCAAGCTGAATTGTAGAAGGGTAATACGATGGGGTTGCGATTAGAGACTATAGCGATAAAGATGATATTGGCTTTATTGAATTACTATTAAAGCCGTGCTTCAAAATTAATGGGACTTTAATTGCTTAGACTTTAGGGTGGTTGCTGTTTGGGTTTGAATTTGGACGCTTGTTTATATATTTACATGCTATTGCTATATGATCTGACTAGTAATCTTGTGCGAACTGAGGGGGTTGTTTTTGTAATTATCGGTAATTTACTTTAGGGGTTTGATTGGCATAATTGCCCGCGACTTGAGGGGTGGAGTGTTTTTTTAATTGTAGATTAACTATTTTGGTGGGTTTGAGTTTGTTTGTACCTGGTGCTTGAGATTCTGCCTGAAGGTCTATTTTCTGCTCATTTGGCGTGTTAAATAGGCTAAGATTTTTCTTTATGGTTTTTCTATTTTAGGACATTTTCTTAAATGGCTGGGAAGGTATATGTGCTGCCTTCTTCCTGAAAGTGTGTAATCTATTTTCCTCTTGTAATGGCAGGTATTCTGCTGTGAGTACCTGTGTGTGAATTTTCTCCGATAATTAATGGAATAATTATGTTGGATAGTTTTAAGTTGGATTCTTCTTCTGTAGAAGGAGTTGAGGATCTAATTGAGGTGAAATCTCCCTACTTTGCACTAGAGGCTTTACATTTTGACGCTGACGGCTGGCTTGTTGCTAAAGTGCCTGTGCAATGTCAGAGTACATATGAAAATAGTTTAATGGATGTCGCGGAAATTGGTCGACACTTGGCAATTTTGGGCTCTTGTTTTGGCGCTTTGGCCAATCCAGTGAGATCCAAGCATTACTACCTGGCACGCAAAGCTGATTTGAAAACTTATGATAGCTTTGTTTCTGATATGCGCCCTGATCACCTTCTGGCCCGAACCAAAGCCGTATTTACCAATAAGAGAGAGTTGGTTGCTGAGGCTGAATTATTAGACCCTGCCGGTGAAGTGGCGGCACGACTTAACGTGAAATATCATGTGATACGGGAGCGATCTTTCCATAAGATATATAGTGATAGTATCCATGATATCACTCCTGTTATTAGCGATATTAATCCTTACTCCAAAAGTATTGATATTAATGTACATAATATTGATCTAATGTCTCTGACGGCAAGTATCGGTAGAGTTACTCCACAAATGTGCATGGGGCATTTTGATAGGGTGAAAGCGTTGCCCGTTGCAATTGCCTCGCAGAGCCTTATTAAGTCATGTTGTATATTTTTGAGGCGGTTGACAGGTGAAGATAGTGCTCGTTTTATAGTTACTTCTGCGGATTTGTATGCGGACAACTTAGCGCTGGCAGGACAAGATGTAGATATAAAAGTAGAACTCTTAGATGTTGAAAACGATGTTTTTATTGTTCGTACTATAGCTACAAATAATTTGGGGCAGTCTGTCGGTGAAATGATCAACCATATTGCAATGGTGGATTAGTCTTTGTAAATTTCATTTGATATTTTGTACAGATCAGGGGAGCTGCTCTTTTGATCTGTATCCACTCCATGTGCATCGCACTAATCTTATTAGTATCAATTTAGATACCAAGTCTTCAATATTTTGGCGATTATGCAGTCTTTACTAATTGGTACTCTCTCCTGAGTTTAGACGCTTTAACGATAGCATCTCTTCGCGTGCAGTAATTTTCCACCTATCCACCCTCTAGGGAGCCTCTGAATAACTCCGTAATGCCTCTGCGGGTCTTGAAGGCTGCAGATGTTAGGCGCAGCTCGCCGTGAATGGCCGCAGCCCTTTGCAAGAGCTGCAACGCAGTAGCTGTGGCCTTCAAGGCCCGCCCTTCGGGGCGTGCAGAGCGATTCACACTCCGCGTTGTGACTTCTTGAAAGGTCTAGACATTCCTGCGAAGCCGCGCCTTGACTGTGAACCGCTCTGCATGCCAGAGGTATCGCGGAGTTATTCAGAGGCCCCCTAGAGCCATTCAGCATAAGTTTTTGCCTCTTATCCTCTCCAGAGACAGTTCATCGCACTGTCCTGAATGATACTTGGATGCTAGGTAATCTATTAAAAATTCAGAAGCAAGGAGAAGTGTAATGAAAAGGTTACTTGTAATAATGGCTTTAAATCTTGGAGTGAGCGTTTCATCCCTTGCTGCCCAGGACGCAAAAATGGAAGATTTGTACCAAAAAGCGGCAGCACAGGGTGGGGCGGCGATAGAAGAGTCCTATGAGGCTTTTAAGACTTTACAGAAAGATAACCCCTCTGATCCTATTGTACTTTTTTACCTGGGGGCTAGTGAGACTCTAATGGCAAAAGAAAGCTGGTTGCCCTGGAGAAAGGTCAGTTATGCAGAGAATGGAATTGCCCGTATGGATAAGGCGCTCACCATAATTGAAGAAATGGATAACCCTGGCCGTTCCTCTCAGGGGATGCCTCAAGACTTACTGCTTAAAGGAATTGCCGCAACAACTTTTACTAAGGTGCCAAAGCTATTTAATTCTTTTGACCGTGGGTTTGAACTTTATCATGAGTTGATGGGCGATCCACGCATAGGATATATGCCGCCAGACGCTACTCGCTGGATTTACTGTGGCGCATTGCAGGCTGCAGAGCTTGAGGGTGACAAGGCGTTAGTGAATTTATGGGGAGCAAAGGCTGAGAATCATGGCATATCAAATCCATGTGGTGATGTTAAAAACTCTGACTAATAGTGCGAACAGGTAGTAAATCTATGTTACAGCTCACTCATATTGAAAAGACTTACACTTCCGGTGAGGTTCAACTTAGGGCCCTAAAAGATGTGAATCTGGATATTCGAGCAGGCACTATGGTAGCTCTGTGCGGACCATCGGGGTCTGGTAAAAGTACCTTGTTAAATATTTGCGGGCTACTGGATCATGATTACAGCGGAGAAGTCTGCTTTGCCGGCGAGGTGCTGAGAAAAAGCCATCGGCAGTCAATGAAGATCCGTCGTACCCAGCTGGGTTTTGTATTCCAAAAGTTTAATTTGGTTCCGGTAATGACAGCCTTTGAGAATGTAGCCTTTCCACTTCTTTTGAATGGAATGAAAGAAGGTGAAGTAAGGCGGCGTGTAATGGGCATGTTGGATCATGTCGGGCTGTCCCAGTTTTCCAACTACAGGCCAGATCGACTTTCAGGTGGACAACAGCAGAGAGTAGCAATCGCTCGAGCACTGGTGCATCAGCCCAAACTGGTAATTGCTGATGAACCTACGGCCAGCTTGGATAGTGTTACCGCACAACAAATTATTGAGTTAATGAAAAATTTGGGAGTGGAGCAAAAAACAGCTTTTATTGTTGCCAGTCATGATGATCGAATGACTCGTCATTGCGATAGAGTTGTTGAGTTGAAAGATGGTGTAATTCTGCAGGAGAGTGCTTTATGCGTCGCTTAAAAGTCGCGGTTTTAAATTTATTGCGCAATCGTCGCAGAAGCTTTCTTGCTGTTGCCATTATCTCCATTGTGGTAACGGCCTTGATGACCTCCGGAGGTTTTGGCCTATTTACATATCAATCCCTTAAAGAGAGCGCGGCGCGCAGTGAGGGGCATTTGGTGCTAACACAGCCGGGATATTTCTCTTCTGATGAGGACTTTCCTCTTCAGCTTGGTTTAGATAATGCCAATAAATTACGTAGGGACTTGTTGGTTGAGGAAAATGTGAAGGCCGTGCAGCCTAGAGTTTATCTGCAAGGGTTAATTTCCAATGGTGATAAGTCTTCTATTTTTTTAGGTCAGGGGATATTGCCAAGTGAATTTCGGGTGAAGGGGCCTTTTCTAAATGTCACTGAGGGCAGTATTTTATCAAACCGTGAAGATGTCAGTGATCCTGAGATTATGCTGGGTAAAGATCTCGCAAGAAATCTTAATGTAAGGCCTGGGGATTATATTACTTTAATGTCCTCTACAGTTCACGGGGCTCTCAATGCAATGGATTTTAAGGTTAGGGGAGTTTTCGGGACTGGTGTTCCAGATATGGATAAGCGTCAAGTATATATTTCTGTTCAGGCTGCGCAGTTCCTTTTAGATAGTGACAGGGTCTCAACCATGGCAATCTATGGCTATAGCCTTGATAAGACATCGAGCTTGCAGGAAAGACTGCGTGAGTTAGTTCCAGAGTTGGAAATTACAACTTGGGAGGATCGTGCCTTTTTCTATCAGGGAGTGAAGAGTCTTTATGATCGAATTTTTGGGTTGATGGGCATCATTATGGCACTGGTTATCTTTGTCTCGCTTTTCAATACGCTGGCAATGTCGGTAACAGAGAGAACACGGGAAATAGGTACCTTGTCCGCATTGGGTGCATCCAAAGTGGAATTGATAACAGGGTTTATATTGGAGGCTTTAGTACTTGCTGTAGTGGGGTCTTTAGCAGGTGTTATTTTGGCTGGTCTGATAAGCGCTGGATTGATGATGTTTGACATTACTATGCCGCCACCTCCGGGAAAAACAACGGGATATCCTTTGACTGTTTATTTCTCTATTAACTTGGCTTGGATGATTTCGGTTGCAATAGCTGCGATATGTGTTTTTTCATCCTTCCTTGCGGCGCGGAAAGGTGTCAATAAACCGATTACTGAGGCATTGGTCCATGTATAAATTAAGATTAGGCAGAGTTAGCTTGGCGATTGGTTTGTTGCTGATGTTCTCTCCCTTTGTTTCAGCTGGGACTGAGGAGAAGGAAAGTCATTTTTCCGCTGTACAGGTAGAAAGCATGTTGGCCAAAGCCGATTCCTATCGTCTTGGAGAGTCATCTTCAAAAGTTGTCACCAACATCCAGGTTTTTAAACAGGGAGAGTTAGAAAGCGAAGATCGCTACCATGTTTATACTCGCCCTGAGAGAAAATCATTGGTGGTATTTAAAGGTATTGGTGAAGAAGGGCAAAAAATGCTGATGCTGCAGGATAACTACTGGCTATTGATGCCCCGCAGCCGCCGCCCTATCCGCATTACACCGATGCAAAGATTGCTGGGGGAGGCTTCAATTGGTGATATCGCCACTTTGACTTGGAGCCAGGACTATCGGGGGCAGTTCGAGGCAAGTGAAATTCTAAAGGGTAAATTGACCCACAAACTTCAGCTGGAGGCAAAAACCAAAGGAGCCAGCTATCAAAAGATAACATTGTGGCTTGATAGTGAGAGTCTCTTCCCAATCCAAGCGGAGCTTTACTTGCAATCTGGAAAGTTGGCTAAGGTTGCGCATTTTGTATCGGGGATAAAGGATGAAGAGCTATTTGTGGAGGAGATGGTTTTAGTTGATAGCATCAAGGCTACCACTGAAACCAGAGTTCACTACGAAAGTAGCACTGCGCATCAGTTAGCGGAAAAATTCTTCAATCCGGCATACTTGAGTCGACAGTCAAAAATGGATCTGTGAGAGTGGATCTGAGCGGGTAACTTCCTCTGCCAGTATCAATTCCGATACTGGCAGAGGTGCGGAAAATTAGGCTGCCTCAGTTGATGCTATTTGAATTTTCCGCTCTTCGAAAAAAGCTCTATCAAGCTCTTCTGCCTCCCTGAGACGTTTTATTTTATCAAAGAACAATTGGGCTTCAGGAAAAGCCAATTTCAAGTAAGCGAGCCATTGCTTAATACGATTGCCCAGATACTTGGAAGGGTAAACTTCTCGGGTGGTTTGATAGTAACCCCAAAGAATTTCAATAATCTCTTGCCAGCCCATTGCTGTATAGCTCTCACCTGAGCAGTAGGCTTTTATCTGCTTGCCCAAATCTGGCCTGGCTAGCAGGCTGCGACCAAACATAAATGCTTCGCATCCGGTTACTTCACGGCAGCGTTGAAATTCCTCAAGTGTCCAGATATCCCCGTTGGCAATGACTGGGATTTCCAGTGTTTGGCGAATTTCACCGATGTATTCCCAGTAGGCTGGGGGTTTATAGCCATCGACTTTGGAGCGAGCGTGTACTGCCAATTCATTTGCGCCGCCAGCTGCTGCGGCCTGGGCGTTATCCATATAGCTAGAGCGATCATTAAAGCCCAGCCGGATTTTTGCGGTGACCGGGATGTTTACCGGGACAGCGCGGCGAACCGCTCCTACAATAGCTTCCACTCTGTGAGGGCTTTGCAATAGGCAGGCGCCACCGTCGCTGTTATTCACTGATTTTGCAGGGCAGCCGAAATTGAGATCAATTGCTGTAGCACCGAACTCAACTGCTTTTACTGCATTAATTGCCATTGCATTGGGGTTGCCGCCTAACAGCTGTAACCGTACTGGAATCCCGCTTGGGGTCTTTGCACCTTTGTCGACCTCTGGGCACAAGCGGGTGAATACTCTGCGAGGCAAGCGAGTATTAGTGACACGAACAAACTCTGTAACACAGATATCGACTCCTCCAATGGCGGAGAGCAGGGCACGCACGTGATGGTCGATTACCCCCTCCATTGGTGCCTGGTAAATCGTGGGTTCTGGGGTAGGTGTCTTGTCGGTCATAAGTCAGTTGAGAGGTAAATCATAAATCTAAAGGCGCATATTCTATCAGCAAGTTATTGAAATGGCGCAAAATCGATCATTCTTCAGTATATAAAAGTAGGAGAAATAAACTCAGCCTATTGATGTTTTGCACCAAAATTGGGCGTGGTAATTTAGACCCCTCCGTTGCCTCTGAAACCAATAAGTGTTTGATTTTAAAAGCAACTTGTATTGATAATAGAAAAATATCAGCATTTTGGAACTAATGAATTTTTTCCTGTGTGCCCGCTCTTTTTGGGGGAGGATCAGGTGCAGCGGCGGTTGAAATTACCGGTCTAGGGAATAAGATTCCGATGTGCAGAAATTTGGGACGGCTGGGCTAAGTGAGATTTTCCCGGGCAAGTTTATTGGTTGTACGACATAAATTTGTTTAATTGTGAGCGAAGATTTTACATATGCACAAAATATCAATTGGGGTGTTTCAGCTGTCCTGAATAAATAGGTACGTAAATTCATAGTGTTACGGGGACAGATGAAACCGTCCGGAACGGCTGGTTTTATTGCCTGGTGCCAGGGGGAATAAACAGTGCAAGAAACACTTTTGCAACAGGGGCTAGATATCACCCTGTTTGGTATGGGAATTGTTTTTACTTTTCTGCTATTGCTGGTGATCGGTACCGGTATTATGTCGAGAATCATCTCCCGCTATTTTCCCGAAGCGGAGCCCGTATCCCACACGCCTTCCCCAACCGCAGGGAATGATAAGGTCCATTTACATGCGGTGATCAAAGCGGCGATCGAACAGCATCGCAAAAGACGCTAACCACCAATCGCTTTCAAACAATTTCCAATAATTTCTGCCGAGAGAGATAACCCATGACTGAGGTTAAAAAGCCATTGGGGATTACCGATGTAGTCCTGCGCGATGCCCACCAGTCACTGTTCGCTACCCGACTGCGACTGGACGATATGCTGCCGATTGCTGAGAAGCTCGATAGAGTTGGCTTCTGGTCTCTGGAGTCCTGGGGGGTGCCACTTTCGACTCCTGCATTCGCTATCTCGGCGAAGATCCCTGGGAGCGTATTCGTGAATTGAAGAAAGCTATGCCGAATACGCCTCAACAGATGCTGTTCAGGGGACAGAATATTCTCGGCTACCGCCACTATGCGGATGACGTGGTTGAGAAGTTTGTAGAGCGCGCTGCAGTCAATGGGGTAGACGTGTTCCGCGTGTTCGACGCGATGAACGATATGCGCAACCTGAAAACAGCACTGGCTGCGGTGAAGAAACAAGAGAAGCACGCTCAGGGCACCATCTCCTATACCGTGAGCCCAGTACACACCATGGACTTATGGGTGGATCTGGGGCGCCAGATCGAGGATATGGGAGCGGATTCCATCGCGATCAAGGACATGGCCGGTCTGCTGCGCCCCTATGAGGGCTACGAGCTGGTGAAACGTTTGAAGGCCGCCGTGGACATCCCCATCCATATGCAGTGCCACGCTACTACCGGTTTATCTACGGCTACCGCTCTCAAGTGTATCGAGGCGGGTATCGACAACGTGGACACCGCGATCAGCTCTATGTCCATGACCTATGGTCACAGCCCAACCGAAGCGTTGGTGGCCATTTTGGAAGGCTCTGAGCGGGACACCGGGCTGGATATTAACCTGCTGGAAGAAATTGCGGCTTACTTCCGTAACGTCCGCAAGAAGTACGCGAAGTTTGAGGGTTCCTTGAAAGGCGTGGATTCCCGCATCCTGGTGGCCCAGGTACCCGGTGGCATGCTCACCAATATGGAAAACCAGCTGCGCGAACAGGGTGCCGGGGATCGCCTGGATGATGTACTCGAGGAAATCCCCCGGGTGCGTGAAGACCTGGGCTGTATCCCGCTGGTTACTCCCACGTCCCAGATTGTGGGTACCCAGGCGGTACTCAATGTCCTGACTGGAGAGCGTTACAAATCGATTTCTAAAGAGACTGCCGCCGTCTTGAAAGGCGAATACGGTGCGACACCTGCCGAAGTTAACCAGGAGCTGCAGGTCCGGGTACTGGATGGGGCGAATCCGGTTACCTGTCGTCCGGCAGACCTGTTGGCACCAGAGTTGGACAAGTTAACCCTGGAGCTTCAAGAGAAAGCGGGTGAACAAGATGTGGCCCTGACCGATGGTGAGGGGGAGATCGACGATGTGCTTACCTATGCACTCTTCCCGCAGATTGGCCTGAAGTTCCTGAAGAACCGTGGCAATCCAGAAGCTTTCGAGCCAGTACCTACCGGTAATGAAGGTGCTGCAGTCAAGAACGACAAAGGTGAAGAAGTTTATACGGTGACTGTGGAGGGGCAGAGCTACACCGTCACTGTGGCCGATGGTGGCGACTTAACCAATGTTGCCCCAGTGTCCGGTGCTGCTCCAGCATCTGCAGCTAGTGCACCTTCCGTGCCTGCTACCGGAGGTGAGCCGGTTAATGCGCCTCTCGCTGGAAATATCTTCAAAGTAATGGTGAAGCCTGGGGATCAGGTGAGCGAAGGCCAGGCGGTGTTAGTACTGGAAGCGATGAAGATGGAAACTGTGGTGAGTGCCCCTCGTGCCGGTAACGTCGCCAGTGTGGCAGTAAAAGAAGGCGATTCAGTGGCGGTAGGTGATGCCCTGCTGTCTATTGCATAGCCAAAGGTAGGAGTCACACGTGGATAATCTGATTACTCTTTGGCATTCCTCCGGTGTCGCGCAGATGGCATCGGGCCAGTTCATTATGATTTTGGTGGGCCTGGGCCTGCTGTTTTTGGCCATTCGCAAAAACTTCGAGCCCCTGCTTTTGGTGCCTATCGGTTTCGGCGGGATCCTGGCCAATATTCCCGGTGCTGATTTGGCACTCTCAGCCGCAGAGACAGCCCTTACCCAGGGAGATGGGGCTGTTTTGGCGCAAATGGCCCAGATCCTGGGCCTCGATAGTACTTCAGCTTTACCCGCGCTTAAGGAAGCTCTGGCCAGTGCGCCGGCAGCCGTGCAGGTACAAGCAGCTGAGTTTGCCCGGGATGCCGGTTTCAATAACGGTATGCTGTATAACTTCTATTCCGTAGCTATTGCTTCCGGCATTGCGCCGTTGGTAATTTTTATGGGCGTAGGGGCTATGACCGACTTTGGTCCGCTACTAGCCAATCCGCGCACCTTGTTCCTCGGTGCAGCGGCCCAGTTTGGGATCTTTGCCACGGTGCTCGGTGCTGTGGGTCTCTCGGTAGCGGGAATCATGGACTTCTCAATCGCCGATGCCGCTGCGATCGGTATTATCGGTGGAGCAGATGGCCCCACAGCTATCTATGTTTCCAGCCTATTGGCCCCGGACCTGTTGGGGGCTATAGCTGTAGCGGCTTATTCGTATATGGCGCTAGTGCCTATGATTCAGCCGCCGATTATGCGAGCCCTGACTACTGAGCAGGAACGCAAAATTGAAATGGTGCAATTGCGCCATGTGAGCAAGCGGGAAAAAATTGCCTTCCCGATGTTGCTGCTGATTTTGGTGGCCCTGTTCCTGCCAGCTGCTGCACCGCTGTTGGGTATGTTCTGCTTTGGTAACTTGATGCGTGAGTGCGGAGTCGTTTCCCGATTGTCGGACACTGCTCAGAACGCGCTGATCAATATCACCACTATTTTCCTGGGACTTTCCGTTGGTTCGAAATTGGCGGCAGACAAATTCCTCGATCCTAAAACCCTGGGTATTTTGGCTTTGGGTATTGTGGCTTTTGCGATCGGCACTGCGGCTGGCGTGTTGATGGCTAAGTTGATCAATGTATTCAGCAAGCACAAGATTAACCCATTGATTGGTTCTGCCGGTGTTTCTGCCGTACCTATGGCCGCGCGGGTGTCCAACAAAGTAGGACTCGAATCCAATCCTCACAACTTCCTGTTGATGCACGCAATGGGCCCCAACGTAGCCGGTGTTATCGGTTCTGCGGTGGCTGCGGGTGTGATGATCAGTATGGTGCGGAGCCTTACTGGCGGGTAACCAAAATCCATTGGTTTGGAAGAGAGGGCGAACAGTGTTCGCCCTTTTTTGTTGACCTAAAACAAATGCATTTTGTCCGCTTTTGCTGGTTAAAAAAGATCCTTCTGACTTAAATAATGTGAAGAGGTAGTCATAGCTGGTGTAGGTATGTTAATCCGCTTAATAGAGCATCTCCATCGATAGAATTCATTTTGAGTTAAGGTTAGTTGCGCTATATTCCCCCCAAAATTTTTACTGGAATAAAAATTCATTAGGAAGTAACCCCAATGCGTAGTTTGCCATTCTTAATTGCCTTTGCTCTTTTCTCCACTAGTGCATTTGCACATGATAATCATCAAACTGCGGAAGAAGTCCGCCAGTTAAAGAAAGAGGTGGTTAAGCTCCGTAAAGAAGTACACTCTGATCACAAACAGGGTGCTGGAGCTGAAAATGTTCGTGACTTAGAAAAAGAAGTGGTTAAGTTGCGAAAAAATGTCCGTCGGCTTCAGGACCTGATTTTGGAGTTGCAGGCGAGTATTGAAGCTCAGTCTGAATTGGCACATCCAGTTCCGGTGGAGGAACGCCCTAAGTGGGCCTGCTATATGTCAGATGTAAAAGCTGGGGGTATTCACTCTAAGGGCTTTAGTCGTATTGAAGCGAAGGGGAGATTACTTGAAATTTGCTCCCAACGTGGTGGCCTTTGCTTTGAGAGTGGAATTGAATGCTCCGATGAGTAGTAACTAATAGCCAGTTTAATATGGGGCGGCTACTCTTGGATGAGTTTGCGCCCCTGGCTACCCCTTAAAAAGTAAGGACGATAACTATTAGGTGAGAGTACAGCTTTGCACCACTTGTTCATACTTAAGCTTCTTATCTAAGGTTGTCTAGTTTATAGAAGTGAGTGTCTAGGATCTTATATAAAAAGTCACGCCCTTGCTGATGGAGTTTCTCTGAGGAACCGTAGGTTTTAAAGTATTCAGGAAATAGTTGGGCAATATCTTCACTGGACCACTCTAGGTGAAACTGCAAACCCATTATTCTTTCGCTGAATAAAAAGGCCTGATGAGGGCACAAGTCAGATTCTGCCAAGCAAATTGCCCCCTCCGGAATTTCAAAGAAATAACTATGCGCCTGGAATACACTCTCTAAATTAAAATTCAGTGCTGTTGTAGACCTTATAGGTAGCCAGCCCATTTCCTCTTGAGGAAGTTGGCGGACCTCTGCTTCCAATGCATATGCAAGGATCTGTGCCCCAAGGCAGATGCCCAGTATTGGGATCGGGAGTTCAATGCAGTTTTTCACCCATGCAATCTCATTGGCAAGCCAGGGGAGCCTTTCGCGCTCGCAAACGTTCATCATCCCACCAAGGATAATAACTCCGCTAAAGCCGCTTTGAGGAAATGGTGATTTCTGAGGGTTAATGACAGAAAGCGGCATTTGCTTCTCTGTAGCCCAGTCATAAATATACCCCGGGCCCTCAGTTTCCTCATGTTGGATAATCAGTATTGGTTTGGTCATTTACTGGAAATCCTGATTTTCAAAATACAGTTCTTCCTTATAGTGGATGCCGGCTTTAGTTAGGCTTTTTGGCCAGCTATCTTTCGAAAGCGGTTTTAAACTACTGCTATGAATGTCGCTGGAAAAATTGTGGTCGGTGCTGACCAGCAGTATTTGGTCGAAGCTGGGGGTGGATGCAATTTCATGCACAAGCAAAGTGGAATTTTCAAGAAGTATTAATTGGTAGTGCCCATTTTCTGTTCGGGTAAGGGGTCTGTCCATTAGTCGAGAGGTTACCCGGAAAGTAACAGCTTGCAGCGCAAGTTTTCCTCCTCGTTCAAAATGCCCTGTAAACAATTGGGCGTTAAAGGCATTGAGTTTTCCCTCGCGTAGTTTGCTTAAAGGAAATTCCTCTGGAAGCAATGTGACTAACTCGTTTCGCTTGAGGAGGTTTTGCACCTCCTCCTGGTCATCAGTCTCCAATTCCAAAATAACTTGATGACTGTGTTTTCCGCCATGTAGTGGCATGTGTGTGGCAATAATTTGCCCGCCGACGGTAAACAGGGCCATGCCATGAATTCCGACCGAATTGTCACTTTGTGCTAATGAAGATTGTGTGAAGCATACGCTTGAGCTGATTGTTAGCGCCAAAAAGAGAAAAATATTTTTCATCGGTTTTGTGTAGCTATGACCTTGGATGCAGGGGATTCTAAGAGTACTCTAGTGAATAATCGATTCAAAAATAGAGACATTTGATTCCACTATGGAAATAGAAGCACTTGAAAGGTTTCTAGTGATTGCTGCGACAGAGAACCTGCAGCGCTCCGCAGACCGGCTGGATACGAGCCCAGGCGGATTGAGTAAAACCCTAAAGCGGCTGGAAGGAGAGCTGGGTACTCGCCTGTTTGATCGAGTTGGCAAGCAACTGAAAATCAATGACGCAGGCCGCAGACTGCAAAGTCGGGCGGTTGAGATGGTGGCGATTGCCAGAAGAATTCGCTCTGAAGTTGGCGAACTAAATGTAAATCAGGAATGCCGAATTGCTGCTCCGACCATGCTGCAACTAGCCTGGGGTACATTTATCCACCGCAAATTTATTACTGAGGAAGCAGGGAGGCGGTTGTCATTCACATCGGCCTATGAAGCCTTGGCATTGAAGATGTTATCCAGAGGGGAGGTAGACCTGGCCCTGATAACCGGAGCGGTTTTGGGGCAGTTGTCATCCACAATGGATGCTCGGCCACTTGGCTCAGTATCAATGTGTATTGCTGCAGGGCCTGATCACTCTTTGATAGTGGAGCAGGGGGTTGAGGTGAAGGCTTCACTGTCAGATATCTTGCAATGTCCATTTGCCGCGCCGAGGATATCACCCTTCTGTGGTGAAGAGCGGGGGATAGGTAGCGATGGCTGGCCAGAAATTAATTATCCTCGCAAGGTGCAGGTCGTTGTAAATGATTATGGGGTTCTTTGCCAGCTAGTAAAAAATAATAGGCTGCTCGCTTTTCTGCCTGAGCCTCTGATAACTGAAATGGGTGGGGTGATCGTTAGGGTGGAGGATGGCGATATAAAATCTAGTGAAGAGCTCTTTGTGGTAGGAAGGAAAACGAATGCCTCCTGGCTAAGTAAATTTGCCGAGTGGACTTAGTGTTTGGATTGGAGCCAGTTGAGCCAGCTTCCATAGAGGGTATTGCAGCAACTAAACTGCCGAAATATTCGGTTGGCAACTGCCATATTTCCACCTGGATGTTCTGCCCATACACTGATTCATCTCGAACCAGAGCGGGGCGCTCCTACTCGGGGAGAACATAGAGTCGGTATTGGTGACTGGTTGTTGTTTTCTGATATAACTGTTCTCCCCGCTCAGTGAGTTGCCAGTTGAGAGGTTGCTTTTTGAGATGTGCACCACAGACTACAATTTTTACCAGCTTGTCCGGTGTAGCTAATGGCGAGAGCCGCTGTCTTGATTGGATGTCTCTCCCGGGCGTTCTCCTGTAGCAGCCAATGGGAGATTACAGGCCTGGTGTAAACTATTAGAAAAACTTAGCAGGGACATATCGCAATGTTTCTGGCTAAACAAAGTGACTCCCCAGCTAATTCCGGAACTAAGAAAGCCAACGGGCACTGCGGTCGCAGAATAGTCCAATAAATTCATAAAATTTGTGTAGGTTCCGAGAATAGAATTTCTTTGAATGGGTTGCTCGGATATTTGCTGACGGGTGTAAGCAGTCGGTATAGTGGGAATAATGATAAAATCGACATTCTCCAGTGTTTTATCACAGGTTCTCTTTAGTGCTTGTAAGCGGTATTGTCCCAAGAAAGCATCAGCTGCAGTTTTTGTTTCCGCGGAGTTAATAACCTTCCGGATTACCTCAAGCATGGATTTCGGTTTTACACCTTGAGTTGCAATCCAGCGCTCGGCTACCCAAGGACCTTCGTATAGTAGCTTTGCCGCTTCTATAAAAGGATTAAAGTCTACAGTTACAGCCCGTCCGCCCAGCACTTTTAATTTTTTGATAGATTGATTAAAGAGTGCCAGGGTTTCTTTGTTCCCTTGAAAATCAAGTTGCTCAGGTATACCAAAAGAAAAACTGATCTTATTGTTAGGGAAGCTTTTCTGGAAATACCGCAGCCTATTTGAAGATGGGGTGGTACGGCTATAGATGTCGGCTGAATCAAACTTCGCCGTAATATCAAGTAGCTTGGCGGCATCTTGACAATTTAGGGCGAATATTGACACGCAGTCGAGACTTTTACAGGCGGGGACAACCCCTGTAGTGCTCAGCAGTCCCCGAGTGGGCTTGTGGCCTATTAAATTATTGAGTGCCGCAGGTACCCGACCAGAACCAGCAGTATCTGTTCCCAAAGCAAAACTGACTTGCCCAAGTGCTGTGGCAATAGCTGATCCCGCACTGCTCCCGCCAGAAATATACTCCTGGTTAAAAGAGTTTTTACCTTCTCCGTAAGGGGAGCGAACACCGACTAGACCGGTGGCGAATTGATCGAGATTGGTTTTGCCGAGCGGCACGGCTCCTGCTTCAATCAATAGCTTTACAACAAATGCGCTTTCGCGAGGGATATAGCTAAAGTCTGGGCAGGCTGCTGTTGTAGGTACTCCAGCGAGATCAATATTATCCTTGATAGCAAAGGGCACCCCGTATAAGGGCAGATCGCTGGGCCTTACTCGGCCCAATGCTTCTAGATAGGGCTCTAGTTCTTCTCGCGTTAATAAGGTGATCCAGGCGTTATAATTGGCTTGCTGCTGTGCTTGCTTTAATAGACTGGCAATGAGTTCACGCGGTGTTGTAATACCTTGGGAGTAGGTGTTTCTTAGATGGTCTAGCGTTAAATCGTGGGCCATAAAAGGGTTCCGAGAATATCTTCAACTAGGGAGCCTCTGAATAACTCCGTGATACCTCTGGCATGCAGAGCGGTTCACAGTCAAGGCGCGGCTTCGCAGGAATGTCTAGACCTTTCAAGAAGTCGCAACGCGGAGTGTGAATCGCTCTGCAAGCCCCGAAGGGCGGGCCTTGAAGGCCACAGCTGCTGCGTTGCAGCTCTTGCAAAGGGCTACGGCCATTCGCGGCGAGCTGCGCCTAACATCTGCAGCCTTCAAGACCCGCAGAGGCATTACGGAGTTATTCAGAGGCTCCCTAGATACCGGACTGTTATTTATTTCGATGTTTTTATTACTAAGATTATATTTTTCAAGAATTTTCATCTCAATGTAAACCGCATAATTTTAGATTTAGCAAATACATAATTAGTTTGATGTCCTCTCCGGTGGACAGGGTGTCCCTGCTGCAATCCAACCTTTCATTGCTTCAATGAACTTATCGTGGGGGATATTTACCGGTTGGCGGCTGTCACCGGGGTGCCATCCCCACAATACCAGTGGGCTGGTACTGACAAACTCCAATTGACTGGTTGGTGCTCGCCCGCCGTTGTCCTGGGGAGTGGTTAGCAGCTTGCAGATTTGAGCCGAGGATTTTTGTGACCAGTTCAACTCAATGGGTGCCATAACCCACCCTGGAGCTCCAGGCGCACCGGTAACAGGGTTGTTTTTATTTGAATGGCAGTTATTGCAACGCATGGTACCTGCCCCCATATTATCTGGACCGCGCTCCACTCTGGGAACATGGGGAGACCCTTCATTTATAAGTGGCATCTCCAGCTGGTGGCAATTGAGGCAGCGGGGGTGCAGAAGGACCTCTACGATAGTTTCCCAGTCCTGGTGACCTGGAGTACTGCTGGTCTCCTCTTGCTGGGATGGACCTCGATGTTGATCGCAACTGGTTAACGTGAGGAGTGTTATGGCACAGAAAGCCAATAGGGGGCGAAAGAGAGTTGTGTCTGGCCGCATTTTCATTCGGCTTGCCTTTAAGTTCGATTTTCACTCTCAAACATAATTGGGCCTGGGGACTAGTGATAGTTTCGAGATTGATTGCCGCGTCAAAAGATAGACCTGGCGGGTTTAGTTTTATTGGGTTGTGACCGGCAATTCATATTTTGGGATTAAGGCGCCGTAGTACGTGGTATGATAGGCGCGTTTTACTTGTTTGATTCTTATATAGCGGGCGCGATTTTTAGCGTCTAGGAGAGCGTATGTCCTGGTTAGGGGCGGGGTTAGGTGCAGGCTTTGGTTTTATGTTTGGCGGCCCAATTGGTGCGGCATTGGGAGCCTGGATCGGCAGTTCATTTGGTTCCAGTTTGCAGCAGCGCCTCGGGAAGGCTGCTTCGGCCCTGAGCAGGGATGGAGCCCAGACAATCTTCATCGTGACTCTATTTTCGATGCTGGCAAAAATGGCTAAGGCAGATGGCCTGGTTTCTAAAGCTGAAGTGGAGTTCATAGAGGGTTTTATTAGAAACAATCTCCGTCTGGGCACTGAGGAGCGCAAGCATGCAATCCGTATTTTTGAAAATGCCAAGACTGATAAGTACAGCATTTACGATTACGCAAAACAGTATCGCCAGCTGGTTCGCGATCAAGCAATGCGGGAAATGGTGTATCGCCTATTATTTGCTGTTGCTTATGCCGATGGTAAATTACACAGCGCAGAAGAAGAAATTTTAAAACGCATCACTGTTGATCTTGGGTTGCATGAATCTTTATTTGCGGCAATGCAAAATGAGTTTGTGCACGGGGGTAGGAGTACGGCTGCAAATCTGGAGCAGCATTACGCAGTGTTGGGTTGTACCCCGGAGACTAGCGATAAAGAGCTTAAATTAGCTTATCGCCGAAAAGCAGCAGAGTATCATCCAGATAAAATTGCTTCCAAGGGGTTGCCTGAAGAGTTTATGCGTCATGCGGATGATCAGATGAAAAGTATTACTGTTGCCTATGAAGCGATTGTTGAGGCGAGAAAGCAACAGGCTAAGGTTGTCAGCTAGGTTCTGGAAAGTAGCCTTGCTGTATCGCAAATAAAGGAGTTGATAGATGAGTCTTGCTGAGACAATTAAACATAAACTGACTGCGGAATTTTCCCCTCAGCATATTGAAGTGCAATGTGAAAGTCATATGCACAATGTGCCTGTTGGCTCTGAAATGCACTTTCGGGTCGTTTTGGTGAGTGAGGCGTTCAATTCAGCAAGGAAAGTGCAGCGCCATCAAAAAGTCTATGCGGCTTTGTCTGAAGAAATGGCTGGCCCAATACATGCTCTGGCTCTGCACACTTACAGCCCGGAAGAGTGGGAGGGACAGGCCCCCCAGAGTCCTGAATGCCAGGGTGGTGGAAAAAAGTCGTAATTCAGCGCTTTATTTAAAACCACTCAGACAGGTTCCAGTTCTGGGGCCTGTCGCGTTTTTCATGTAAACAGTCATTCAAAAATTTCAGTTTCTTTTTGCGTCACGAAAGCCCTCATAAGCATTTGCTGGTTGTAAGAATCAGTGGTGAAATGGCGTCTATTTTCTGTTTATTAATTTAGATCTCTTCATATCTCTCTTGCTCTGGTGGCCGCTAGAATTCCAAGAGGCGCCTATCCATTTTAAAAATCATACTTTGTTCGGGGAAATTAAATGCCAAAAAGCGGTTTAAGTGCCAGAAAACAATAAATACTTTTTTACACGCCAACATTTGTTTGTTTTTTCTACACCTGTTACTTCGTGCGACTAGACTGACCATTGATTGGGCTGATTGCTGTTTGATCTGCTGAATATCAATGGAGTTACCACAAATGAAGATGACGCGTATTCTGATCCCCGTTATGACGCCCCTCGCCTTAGCAATCTCTAGTGTCGCTTCGGCAGGACCGGCTGGCTATGCCCCCCCCACCAAAGACCCAGGAGTTTAAGGTTCGAATTGGTGGGGCCTATATCTCGCCCAATTCGGATAATGTCACGTTTGCTGACAGGTTCTTCGAGGGGCCAGATGACTTTATTGACGATTGGGGTGCATTCCGCTCCAACGTTGATCCCAGTGATGAGTGGGGCTGGTTTATCAATGTAGAGTGGCGGGCCACCGACCATATGAGTGTATCCCTGAGTTACACTGAGGGTGACCGCCACACAGGAGGAGATAACCGGCCCTGGCTACGTCGTTTTAACCCAGACTTTGATGAGTTCCATCGCCGTCGCGATTTCGCCAGATGGAAGCCTCAGATCACTGCTGCATATCTGAATTATTATCCCTTAGATCCCAGCTGCATGGTTCAGCCTTATATGGGGGTTGGTATTAACTATACCGACTTTACCGATGAGCGCCTGAGGAATTGGGGCTGGTGGGTTTTCGATGATGATGTTGAAGTGTTCCGGCCTTGGGATGGCCGTGTAAATCTGGGTGACAACTGGGGTTACACTTGGCAAATTGGTGTCGACTTTAATTTCGGTCATGATAGTAGCTGGCTAATTAACCTTGCCGCTATTTACTATGATGTAGATACCGATATTGAGGCAGACGTCTTCTGGTTCGATACCGATGATGACAATGAGTTCTATCGCCACAGATTTGGTGGTGATTACCTCTTTGACCCCTGGTCATTCAATATTGGTGTAGGCTACAAGTTTGATTTCCACTGGTAATCAGTCATGCAGCCAAAAAAGGGCGCTTCGGCGCCCTTTTTTTATTTAACGCACATTTGATATTAAGGGGAAGACGCTTAACCTTTCTTGGGTGCTGCAGTTATCAATCCTTGATTACAAGTGACGCTTATATTGATCACAGTTATATTCTTTAAATTTCTCTCTCAGTTTTCTTATCTTGTCTTTCCATTTTTCCATCTGCTCTCCTGATCCGCCATCTTTTCTCTCTTCGCGGAAGTGCTCAATTTTTTGTTGCCACTTTTTACATTTCTTAAAGGATGCATCCTCCTGTGCATGTGCTGGCTTGGCAGAGAGAAGTACAGCAATTAGTGCGACAGTGAGGCCTGTTATTTTCATTGTTTTTCTCGTTTGTTGGTACGCAGATGATCCCATCTTCCAAATATAAAGTAAATAACTTGAAGTCTGGAGGTGTTGCCTGTGTGGTAAGTGTTCTCTTAATGGTGCTTGATTTTTCTTGGTGCGATTACTTGTGTTGCTTACATTTTGGGTTTGGTGGATGAGAGTCTGACTTTGGTCACTTTCGAAGTGTGTTTCTTCTTTTTGTTTTTTTTGGGTTTTTTAAAAAATAATGCTCGATTGGTTCTCATTCTTTTATGGAGGTTTAATGTTGTTGTTGACTCTGTTTTTTGTGAATTGATAATCCCGCGCAAGAGGCTCCTTGATTGTTGAGTAATTTAGAGCTTGTTTGTTTAACCAATAAATAAAACTAAAGATGAATTTATTTTTTAATAAGTATTTAAAATTATTGTTGTCTGTAAATGCGCGTATCCTGGCTGTTTTTGCGGTGCTGCTGCTTTGGGGGTGTGGCGGTGGAGGGAGCAGTGGCAGCTCTGGAGGTGATGATAGCTCGGGTTCCAGTGGGGGGCAGGTGTCTACAGATTTGGAGTCTCCCTCTAACTTAATAGCCGTCACGACTTCGGCTTCCACTATCCGTATCTCCTGGGAGCCAAATGAGAGTGGTGATGTTTCCTATTTAATATATCGCGATGGTGAAGAGATAGCGGAGACTCAGGCTGAGCGGTTCGAAGATAGTGGTTTGTCCAGCGGTACAAAATATAGCTACAGCGCTGCGGTGAAAGTCAGTGACGGTAGCTATAGTGAGCCGTCAAATGAGGATGTTGCAAGGACACTGGATAGCGATCGAGACGATGACTGGTATAACGGCACCTCCGTCGATACAACCTTTGCAGAAGTAAATACAACAATTGCACGTCTCGATGAATGTACGGCGGGTGAGCGAGTTAGCGATGTATGGGATATAGCTACAGAAAACCTGAATGAGTGCCTTAGGGCTGCTGCAGCGGTTATCAGCCTGGGAGATCGAGTAGGTGCATTAAGAGCTTATGTGGCGCGGCTGCGCAGAGAGGAAGATCCCGCACTTATTGAGTTGGGAATGCGCTTATTTCACAGTAAGTCCCTGAGTTTGAATAACGATTCTTCGTGCTCATCTTGTCACCACCCCACACTGGGTTGTGGCAGTGATGGTTTGTCGTTACCGATTGGTGTAAATACGGTAAATCCTGATTTATTGGGGCCCGGTAGAAGCGATGGTAATCTGATGCCGCTATTACCGCGTAACTCGCCCCCCACCTGTAATTCTGCTATTTGGTCGGATAGCCTTTTTTGGGATAGGAGAGTCAGTTTCAGAACAGGTATTAACAACATTGAGGACAAAGCTACTTATTTAGCCAATCAGGTCAGAACTGATGATGGAGATGTCTCTGATGACGTAAATAGTTTTTCTGAAGAGATAGCCAGTAATTCCCTGACACTGTTGATGGCCCAGGCCCACTTTCCTGTAGTTACAGCAGAGGAAATGGGTGAGCGGGGAAGCTTTGCCAGTGATAGCGATTATCGCGAGAGCATTGCGTCTGGTTTGAGTGATGAGTGGGATTCACTTTTCGAAGACGCTTTTGGGGATAGTGAAAAAACTTTCCTGCGGGTGTCTGAAGCCTTGGCTGCCTACCAGGCTTCCCAGCTATTTATTGATAACCCTTTCTTTGATTTCCTTGATGGCAATGATGATGCCATGACTGAGATGCAGAAACGTGGTGGAATCCTGTTTTACACCAATACTGCTTGTGCACAATGCCATGATGGGCCGTTTTTTACTTTGGAAACGTCCAGGGGGTTTCGCTATCCACAAATTGGAGTCGGTACCAATGAAGATGGTAGCGATTTGGAAAGATATAGGGTGCCGTCGCTTCTCAATGTTTCCATTTCCGGTCCATGGGGGCACGCGGGACAGTTTGGCAGTTTAGAGCGAAATATCTCTCATTACTTCAATACTGTGGATTCCATCCAAAGTTATTTTGGTGTTGATGATACTGGCACACCCTTGACCGATACTGTTGCAGATTTGTGTGAGTTGGAGCAATTCGAGTATTTGGGCAGTGGTTGTGTTGATATTGTCGCACCCAATGGTTATCAGCTTACCATGGACTTGGTTGGTGATAGCCCAGCAAATCGTGGCGAGTCCGATGACGAAATCGAAATTTTAGCTGAGTTTCTTCGGGCTTTGACTGATCCCAGTGCGTTACCGGGGACTCCAGAAATCGATGTATTGATTCCGCCGAGAGATGGAGGTCCGGATGGCCGTCAGCTGGATGCGGTAGATCAGGAGGGGAACTCTTTATAGTAAGAAAAAAGTGCCCGACAAAATCGGGCACTTTTTTTGAAGGGGAAACCTGAGGGGCTGCCACCCCAGTGCTTACTGATTTGAGGGGAAACTGAACTGAATACCTTCCCTCACCCCACTGGCAGGCCAGCGCTGGGTAATGGTTTTGCGCTTGGTGTAAAAACGCACTGAATCGGGGCCGTAGGCGTGGAGGTCGCCAAACAGTGAACGCTTCCAGCCACCAAAACTTTGGTGTGCTACCGGTACCGGCAGAGGTACGTTGATACCAACCATTCCAACTTTAATATTGTCGCTGAAATAGCGTGCGGCCTCACCGTCGCGAGTAAATAGACAGGTGCCGTTACCGTATTCATGAGCATCGATAATATCCATGGCCTCTTGCATGGTTTCGACACGCATCACACAGAGTACCGGGCCAAATATCTCCCCACTATGAATCGACATTTCCGGAGTGACTTGATCGAACAGACAGGCGCCCAGGTAATTACCATTTTCAAAACCGGAAACGGTTTGGTTGCGCCCATCTACAGCCAACTCGGCACCCTCTTCGATACCAGCGGCAATATAACTCTCCACTTTTTGTAAGTGTTGCCGGGTTACCAGTGGCCCCATATCGCTTTGGCTGTCCATACCATCGCCGATTTTCAGATCAGCAATTTGTACTTTGAGCTTCTCAACAAGGGCATCGGCGGTTTCATTACCTACCGCTACAGCGACAGAGATGGCCATACAGCGTTCACCACAGGAACCATAGGCTGCGCCCATTAGAGCAGCGGCAGCGTTGTCCAGGTCGGCATCGGGCATGATGATCGCATGGTTCTTGGCACCACCAAACGCTTGCACTCTTTTTCCATGGGCGGTGCCTGTGGTGTAGACATACTCTGCGATCGGAGTCGATCCCACAAAGCTCACCGCTTGGACACGTTTATCGGTGAGGAGTGTATCGACGGCCTCTTTACCGCCGTTAACTACATTTAGTACCCCTGTAGGGATGCCGGCTTCTATACCCAGCTCCGCGATAAACAGTGCAGAGGAGGGGGTGCGTTCGGAGGGTTTTAGTACAAAGGTATTGCCGCAGGCAATTGCCATGGGCCACATCCACAGGGGGACCATAGCGGGGAAGTTAAAGGGGGTTATGCCGGCACAAACACCCAGCGGTTGGAATTCGCTCCAGGAGTCTATTGCCGGCCCGACATTTTTACTGTGTTCGCCCTTTAGCATTTCCGGAGTAGAGCAAACGTACTCGATATTCTCGATGCCTCGCTGTAATTCCCCCATCGCATCGTCAAGGACTTTGCCGTGTTCCAGGGTAATCAGCTCACAAATCTTTGCGGCGTTGTCCTGCAGCAGGTCTCGCAGGCGGTACATAATTCGTACTCGCTTGGCCGTCGGAAGGTTTCGCCAAGCGGGGAAGGCCGCTTCAGCTGCGCTAATGGCCTCTTCAACAGTCGCTTTAGAGGCTAACGAAACCTGGGCGATCACTTCGTTGGTGGAGGGGTTGGTGACCTCTTGGAGTTCGGAGTTACCTGCGGCACCGGTGTCATTAACCATGTTGCCATTAATCAGGTGGCCGATTACTTTCATAGTTCTCTCTCAGTCGGGTTTATCAATTATTGTTCTACTGCTTTGCCCCTTTGTAACACAGCTCTGTGTTTTGGGGAAAAGCTCCCAACTGGTTGGAGTTATTCGTGTTTGGGAAAATCCCTGAGAACCGCCAAAAATGCATCGCCGAAGCGTTCGAGTTTACTGTCTCCAACGCCGGAGACCGCTAATAGCTCGCTGCGTGTTTGTGGGTGGGCTTGTACCATGCCGCGCAGGGTCGCATCGTGGAAGACGACATAAGGCGGCACGCCGCGCTCTTCAGCCAACTGTTTGCGACAGTTGCGCAGGGCTTCCCAAAGCACTTGGTTTTCTGGGCTTAGATCATCCAGGTTGTGATTGTCACGGCTCTGCGAGCGCGCCGCTTTCGGGGGAAGCTTTCGCAGGTTGAGAGTCTCCTCCCGTCGCAGCAGCGGGCGACAAATTTCAGTGAGCCTCAGCCCCTGGAACTCCCCCTCGACCTCCAGATAGCCGCGAACAATCAGCTGTCGCACGACTGCCCGCCATTCGGCTGCGCTCAGGTCTTTGCCGATGCCATGAGTGGAGAGCTGGTCGTGCTCGAATTTGCGGACTTTCTCGTTCTCGGAGCCGCGCAGTACATCGATCACGTGGCTGGCGCCGAAGCGCTGTCCGGTGCGATAGACACAGGAGAGTAGTTTTACCGCTGCCTCACTGGCATCCCAGGTGGCAGGCGGCTCCAGGCAGGTATCACAGTTGCCGCAGGGGTTGTCCAGTGGTTCCGCAAAATAGTCCAGTAGGGCCTGGCGGCGGCAGCTGGTGATTTCACACAGCCCGAGCATGGCATTCAGGCGGCTGCGCTCCTGGCGCTTGTGCTCTTCGCTGCCCTCTGAGGACTCCACCATCTGGCCGATCTTTACCACATCCTCAAGACCGTAGAGGAGTAAAGCAACTGAGGCCCCACCATCGCGGCCCGCACGGCCCGTTTCCTGATAGTAGGCTTCTATGCTTTTGGGCAGGTCCAGGTGAACAACGAAACGCACATCCGGCTTATCAATCCCCATACCAAATGCAATGGTGGCGACAACAATGACGCCGTCTTCACGCAGGAAGCGGCGCTGGTGCTCGGCGCGGGTCTCGGCGGGTAGTCCGGCGTGATAGGGCAGGGCAGTGAAGCCCTGCTGGGTCAACCATTCCGCAGTGTTCTCCACTTTGGCTCGGGACAGGCAGTAAATAACCCCGGCGTTGCCCTGGTGTCCATTCTGTAAGAATTGCAGCAGTTGGCGGCGCTGGTTGTCCTTGGGCTCAATGCGGTACTGGATATTGGGGCGGTCGAAGCTGCTGACAAAGTGGCGAGCCTCTTCCAAGTCCAAGCGGCGAGCAATTTCTGCACGGGTGCGCTTGTCTGCTGTTGCTGTCAGGGCAATACGGGGTACCCGGGGGAATTGCTCGTGCAGGCAGTTGAGTTGCAGATAGTCGGCGCGAAAGTCGTGCCCCCATTGGGAAACACAGTGGGCTTCATCAATGGCAAACAGCGACAGTTCTACCCGTTGCAGTAATGACAGGGTTCGTGGCTGTAGTAACCGCTCCGGGGCTAGATAGAGGAGATCCAGCTCACCGTGTAATAGCTGGCTTTCTATTGCCTGGATTTCGTCATAGGCCACTGATGAATTCAAGTAAGCGGCGCAGATGCCGGCTTCCTGAAGAGCTTCTACCTGGTCCTGCATCAGGGCAATCAGGGGGAGATTACAACTCCACACCCGGGGCGCGCCAGGGCGGGAATCTGGTAGCACAGGGATTTACCACCGCCGGTGGGCATTAATACCAGGGCATCATTGCCGGCTACCAGTGTGTCGATAACTGCTTTTTGAGGATCGCGGAAATCGGTATAGCCAAAAACGTGTTCGAGAATATGCTGTGGGGAATTCATGGGCGGGGAGTATACCTTGTGGCTCGACCGCGCGCGGTATGTTTATTGATGAGTATGCCGCTGAAATTGAATGAAATTGGCGGCTTTACGCCTGTGACATATTTCGCGGGTTATAATCCTACGCCATCACAGCGGCAAGCTAAGGATAGGGCTATGCGCACATTGATTTTGTCAACTGTGTTGTCGTTGACGGTTCCTGCCGGACTTCTGGGGTGCGCCTCCACCTCCCCACATAATCTGGTTCAATCTGTTGTTGCTGACACTCACCTGGGGTGGCAAACAGCACCGGAAAACCAACTGGCATTTTCCCTGGCGACCGCATCGGGTGTTGCCCAGGTTGAGCTACAGCCTTTGCCGGAAGAGTTCACAGTGGTCACTCTTGAGTTACCCGGCATGCAAAAAGTTGAAAATATTCAGTGGGAAAATGAAGAAGGGAAATTCACCACGCTGTATGACGGCGAGGCGAGTTTGGAAGGCGTCAGCCTACAGAGCAGGGGGCACGGCTATCGCTTGCAGTTGCAGTTGTCTGCGATGGACTATCTCCGGGATGGGGGGTGCTGACCGTTACGGATCAGCGTTAGAAACTCTACTGGTACGCTCAAAGCCCAGTCCTGCAGGGCGAATCAAATAGAGCTGTTTCCAGTACTTTCCAGTTATCCAGAGCCCATTTTTGGCTTTGTCCCAGGCGATCCCATTGGCCACGGTGTCAGGGTGATTTCTGCCGGCCGGATTGAGAGCGCTGAGATCGATAATGCCGCGCACCTGGCCACTCTCCGGATCGATGGCAATAATCTGTTTTTCTTGCCATATATTTGCCCAAATCAGGCCCTGGGCAAATTCCAATTCATTGAGTCTGGACCAATTTTTACCTCCGCCTTGAACTTTGAGGTGTCGCACTACCTCAAAAGTATCGGGATCGCGGAAAACCAGTTCGCCACTGCCATTACTCATAATCAGCTGCTGGCCATTACTGGTGAGGCCCCAGCCTTCGCCTCGATAGTGCATGACCTTCAAATGTTGGAGCTTGTCTGCGTGGTAGACATGGACCTCTCCCGCCTTGTAGGTCAGCAGGTAAAGTTTATCGTGGAGAACTGTGAGCCCTTCGGCGAAACGATTCCTGGCCAGCCATTTGCGTCTTACTGGATTGGCGCCAGGATCGGTATACTCGGCGAGCCAGGAGCGGCGGTAGCGACCACTGCTCTCCCACCAGCGTTGACCATCGTAGAAAAGCCCCTGGGTGAAATGGTCCCCTCCACGCTGGCGCTCTTCCAGGATGGAAAAAGGGATTGTTTGGAGTTGTGTCTCTGCAGCTGCACTTTGCAGCCACGGGGCGTAAAGCAATAACAGTATCCAGCTGTTCACGAGAAGTCGGTTCATCAATAGCCTATGACCAGAATTAAAACTTTTATCACTTTGACGCTGCTGGGTGGACTCGCAGTGGTGCTGCCTATAGCTATCTTTGTCCTGCTGTTTCAGTGGCTGTTCGGTCAAGTTAGTGATCTTGTAGCTCCCGCTGTGGTGTGGCTTGAGGCGCATACAGAATTTAAGAATACCCTTGCCAGGCTCGTGGTGATAGCCCTGATTCTCGGTGGTTGTTTCGCGATTGGTTTGTTGGTGAAAACCAGTGTTGGCAGCTGGCTGCACCGCCATGTGGATCACTGGTTGGGACGCCTGGCGCCGGGTTACAGCACCATCAAAGATGTGGTGATCCAGTTTATTGGTGGCGGTGGTGAAGGTGTGCTGGCGGGGCCGGTAGCCAAGGTCCGCATTCACGGCATTGATAATCCGCTCACAGTCACCGCAATTGTCACCTCTCAGCATCCCAATGGGGATATGACAGTCTATGTGCCTACAGCGCCGGTGCCTACCTCCGGGTTTGTGTTTCACGTACCGGCAGAGTGCGTAGAAATACTGCCCGGCGTGAGTGTTGAGGCGGCGATGAAGACGATCGTCGCCTGTGGTTCCGGCAGTGCCAATTTGCTGTCTTCAGAGAAGAAAGAGACTGGAGCCCCCTCTACTTGATATCCCGGTTTCTACCCAGATCGCGAATGGCAAAGCGAGCCGGGTGCAGTGCTTTGGCCAGGGTTGCGCTGACCGGAAGGGGCTCGTTGAGCATCCAGGCAGTCAGTACCTCGGCTGTTAGTGGTGCGTAGGTAAAGCCACGGGAACCCAAGCCTCCCATTACATAGAGGCCTTGCTGGTAGTCAGCCCGCTCGGGAACGTACTGCTTGCGATTCTTGCGCAGTGCGACATAGGTATCGTTGATAGAGTCCCAGTTGGGTAAGGGGCCGGCTAAGGGTAGGTAGTCGGGGGTCGCTGCGCGCAAAGCCGCTCGGCCAGTGAGAGACTGTTGTGAGAACTCATCTGCTATTTTCGGCAGTAGCTCTGCCAGGGTTTGTAGATTCTCGCTGTGCTCGCTAACTCGTAGGTCAGTAGCGGTCTCCTTAAGCTTAAAGGTGGCACCAAAGCTCTGACGCCCTTGATAGGCAGGAGTGATATAACCCTCACCGCACAAAGCCATTTGTAACTGCGAAGAATTTTCAGTGGCCGTTGCTCTGGACACCTGCCCGCGAATTGGCTTCAGGGGGAGGGCCGCCGCAGGGGCAAATTGGCGAATATCATTGGCACCGCACAGAACTACCGCATCAAATTGAAAGTCACTGCGGTCTGTTTTTACTGACCAGCCGCTCAATTCTCGCTCTAATTCTTTTACCAAGCTGTTGCTGTGCAGGTTGATATTTGGGTGCTGCAATAAAGTGGCGCAGACTTTGCGCGGTTCAATCCACCCGGCGTGAGGAAAGTGCAGTCCACCCACGGGTAGGTCCACGCCTGCCAGGGAGCTGGCCGCTCGGGCATCGACAGGTTCAGCCAATAGCTGCCCATCGCTCTCCGCCAGTGTGGCGGCAACCTGACTCTGTAATTGCTGTTCCCGCTCGTTTTGCGCCAATTGAAGCAGACCGCTGAAGTGGCTCACTTTAGAGCAGCGGCTGCGATAGTAGCGCTGGGCAAACATCAAAGCGTGGAGATTGAAGTCTCCGTTGGGGCCGGGCTTGGGAGATAACTTGGCGTATAGAATTCCCTGGTCATTCCCAGAGCCACCAGAGCCGGGTTCCTCACCCTGCTCAAATACCTGAACATCGATGCCGCGCTCTGCCAGTGCCCGGGCAATAGTGGCACTGGCTATTCCCGCGCCGACAATAGCGACGGTTTTAGGAGGCTTGCTTTCCTGGTGAGGTAGGTGCCACGGAGTTTCCCTGGTTTCGCTCACTTGTGGGCTCTCCAGAGTGCCACACAGCATCTCTCTTTTGCGCCCGAAGCCGGGAACCTTGCGCAGGGAAAAACCGGCATCGCGGAGTCCGCGCTTAACCAGCCCGGCACAAGTAAAGGTGGCGAAAGTGGCGCTGGGACTGCTCAGAGCGGCCATGTTGTTAAACAACTCCGGTGCCCACATATCCGGGTTCTTGGCTGGGGCAAAACCGTCCAGGAACCAAGCGTCTACCTGGTGATCGCTGTCCCTTTGCAGGCGCAAGCTGTTCAGGGCCTCACTTGCCTCCCCGATAATCAGGGTCAGGCTGACTGGGCCAAAGTGCAGCCGGTGAATGCCGGCGGCCAGCAGGGGAGGGTAGCTATCAATCAAAGGCTGAGCGAACGGGGCCAGTTGTGGCCAGAGATCCAGTGCCCTGCGCAGGTCGTTGGGACGCAGCGGGAACTTCTCGACCGAAATAAAGTGCAAGCGAGCACTTTCCGGGGCCGTTTTCTGCCAAAGCTCTGCGGCGGCGAGAAAGTTCAGGCCGGTGCCGAAGCCTGTCTCGGCAATGGTAAAGGTGCCGTTCTCAGCGAGCTGTTGCCAGCGTTCAGCCAGGGCATTTTGCTGCAGGAAAACGTAGCGGGTTTCCTCCAGGCCGGAGGCGCTGGAAAAATAGATATCGTCATAGGCGCGAGAGAGCGGCTGGCCGTCTTCACGCCATTCAATTTCTGCGTACTTCTTGTCCGGTTCGCTCACAATAAGACTTCCGTCAGCCCCCATCCTGCAAGCCAAACTCGCGCATTACCTGGTCGCACCAGCGCTGGATACGCTCTTCGCTCAGATCGAATTCGTTCTCCTCATCCAGGGCCAGCCCGACAAACTGGCTGCCATCGGCAGTTAGCCCCTTGGACTCTTCAAACTCGTAACCTTCTGCGGACCAATAGCCCACTGCACGGGCACCGCAGGCGAGGAGCTGTGAATGCAAATAGCCCAAGGCGTCCTGGAACCACTGGGGGTAGCCTTCCTGATCACCCAGACCAAACAGCGCGACCTTTTTCTCGTGCAGGTCCAGCGCGGCCAAGTCGTCCCAGATATTTTCCCAGTCCTCTTGCAGTTCGCCGTAGTCCCAGGTGGGGATACCGAACAAAAGGAAGTCGTAGTCTTCGGCGAGGGTAATATCCGCCTCTGCGATGTTGTGGATATCAATCCATTGAGGACCGATACACTGGCGGATCTTCTCCGCAGCCATTTCGGTATAGCAAGTGCTGGAACCGTAAAAGAGTCCGATTGGAGCTTGGGAACTTTGCATAACAGGTGAACTTCTTACTGCTGGGACACGGCGCCACTAAAATCCAATTGTCGCCAAGCCTCGTAGATAACAATGGCGGCGGCATTGGACAGGTTGATACTGCGGCTCTCGGCACGCATGGGGATACGCAAAGTGTTTTCGGCCCCTACTGCTTGCAGGAACTCTGCGGGCAGTCCCCGGGTCTCCGGGCCAAACACAATGGCGTCATCCGCCTGGAATTCGATCGCGGTATGGCTTTTGCTTCCCTTGGTGGAGAGCGCCAGCACCCTGGCGGGTTGTTCGCTATCGATAAAGGTCTGCCAGTCCTTGTGGCGCACCACGCGACTGTACTCGCTGTAGTCGAGGCCGGCGCGACGCAGGCGTTTGTCATCCATATCGAAACCCAAGGGCTCGATAAGGTGCAGCTCTGCCCCGGTATTGGCGCAAAGTCGAATAATATTGCCGGTATTTGGCGCTATTTCAGGTTGGTATAGAACAATCTTGAACATGAGGTGGCGTTTGCGCTGGAGAGACTTCTAGCTAGACCGGACAGCAGTGCCCGGCCCTGTACGGCTGCGGATTATTCCACAATTAGATGGGGGTGGCGATCTCCTCGCAATCGATCTCGACCCCGAGTTCATTGGCAATCTGGTCCAGATCGTCACGCAGGCCGTCGAGGTCTATGTCTTCGGCCACGCTGATGGTGCACTCGGCATTAAACAGGGGCTCACCGCTCCAGGGGGTGCTGCCGTAAGTGGTTTCCAGGTGCTCCATATTGATATGGTGAACGGTAAGTGCGCGCGAGATCTCGCGGACTATACCGGGACGGTCGTTGCCAACCAGTTTCAGCGTCAGCGTTTGCTGGGGTTTGGCGGATACTGCAATGGCATCTTCAATAACCAGGTTGTAGCCTGCGTTTGCCAGGGCTGATAACGCCTCTTTAAGTGTCTCGCTTTTATCTGCGGGCACCGCCACCCGCAGGATTCCGGCAAACTTCCCAGCGAAGTGGGCCATATGGCTGTCTTCCCAGTTGCCGCCGTTATCTGCGATAACTGCTGAAAGCTTTTCCACGACACCGGGCTTGTCATCAGAGATCATGGAGATAACGAGATGCTGTTGCATATAGGGTTCCTTTGCTTCACGAGAGACGTTGAGCTGACATTGTAATAGGATCTCGTCGAATAACTCTATCGGCCAATCTCAAAAGCGTTATTTTGAAACCAATATCCAAGTACTTTAACGAGGGACTGTTGATGAACGTGATTGCTGACTTATGTGTGATCCCTATCGGCGTTGGTGTTTCCGTCAGTAAATACGTTGCTGAGTGCGAGCGGGTGCTGGAGGAGGCGGGGCTTTCCTATCGCCTGCACGCATACGGTACCAATATCGAGGGGGACTGGGATAAGGTGATGGCGGCAGTTAAAGAGTGCCACGAGCGGGTGCATCAAATGGGCGCCGACCGAATCAGTTCCAGTCTGAAATTGGGAACTCGTATTGACCGCGAGCAATCTATGCAGGATAAGATCGACAGTGTGCAAATGAAGTTGGACCAACGATAACAACACAGGAAAAACTATGACGAGCAATTTTAAGAAATCCCTGGTGGCCCTGGCCGGTGCCCTGGCTTTGGCGGGCACAGCCCAGGCTGCAGATTTCTCTGCTGCCATTAAGGGGGATCATCGCAACAAGGATTATGTCGCCCGCGATCAGTACCGCAATCCAGCGGAGACCCTGAAGTTTATGGGGATCGAGCCGGATATGACGGTAGTGGAAATTACTCCGGGTGGCGGTTGGTACACCGAAATTCTGGGGCCCTACCTGAGTAAGGAAGGGACCTTATATGCGGCGCACTTCCCTGAGAATAGTGAGTCCGACTACTTCAAGCGCTCCCTGAAGAACTTCAAAGCGAAGCTGGCTGCCAATGATAAGGCCTACAAGAAAGTGATTGTGACTGAGTTTGCCCCGCAAACCGGTCGCGAGATTGCTCCGGCAGGCAGTGCCGATGCCGTAGTAACTTTCCGCAACGTACACAACTGGATGTATCGCGATTATGCCGATGAAGCTTTTGCCAGCTTTTTTGCCGCGCTGAAGCCCGGTGGTGTTCTGGGGATCGTTGAGCACCGTGCCAAGCCAGGTACCAGCCTGGAAGATATGGTGAAAAGTGGTTATGTCACCCAGGAGTATGTTATCGACCTGGCTAAAAAAGCGGGCTTTGAGTTCGAAGAGGCCAGCGAGGTAAATGCGAACCCCAAAGACACTGCTGACCACCCCAAAGGCGTATGGACCTTACCACCGGTAATGCGCTTGGGTGAAGAGGACCGTGAAAAGTATCTCGCTATCGGCGAGAGCGATCGTATGACCCTGCGCTTCCGCAAACCCAAGTCCTGATCGTTTTACAATATTCTGGGGGTGGCTATGGCTGCTCCCAGCCTACCTGAATTAGTCGCTGTATGATTATTCCCTTCGAACAACTAGATGCCGATACCCTGCAAAGTCTGCTGGAAGAGTACGCCACTCGCGAGGGCACCGAATACGGTGAGCGTGAAGTGGAACTGGTGGACAAAGTTGCCAGCCTGCGTCGCCAGCTGCAATCCGGCCAAGTGGTGATCTGGTTTGAGCCCGGTGAAGAAACTGTAAACTTGGTCCTGGCCGAGGACCTGCCCCCCGATGTCTGAATGGTTAATCGATAGCCCGAGTGAGCCCTGTGCGCGCTTTCTATTTGCCCATGGCGCCGGGGCACCGATGGACAGTGAGTTTATGCAGTTCCTGGCGCAGGGGTTGTGTGAGCAGGGTGTGGAAGTTGTCCGTTTTGAGTTTCCCTATATGGCGCAGCGGCGCACCGGGGGAAGTAAGCGGCCACCCAATACCATGCCCCAGCTACAAGAGTCTTTCCGCGAGCAAATCGTCCAGCTAGGCCCCGAGTTGCCCCTGTTTATCGGTGGTAAGTCCATGGGCGGGCGCGTGGCGAGTCTATTGGCGGATGAATACTGGGGGCAGAAGGCGATTGCCGGTGCCGTGTGCCTGGGATATCCGTTTCACCCCCAGGGCAAGCCGGAAAAGCTGCGTACCGAGCACTTGGTGGATATTCGTTGCCAGACCTTGGTGATTCAGGGAGATCGGGACCCATTAGGCAGTCGGGCTGAGGTAGAAGGCTACGGTTTGGCGAACACCATTGAGGTCGAGTGGCTGGAAGATGGCGATCACGACTTTAAACCCCGTCGCGCCAGCGGTTTTAACCAACTTCAGCATTGGCAATCCGCAGTAGAATTGGCCGCCCGGTTTATGCTGCGATCTCCAGGACAGTGATGCGCTCTTCCCGCACCATCAGTGGGTTGAGTAGGTTCATCTGCGCGCGGCGCTCCTGGCTGGTATACCAGTGTTGCCAATGGAGCTCAGATTGCCATTTGGAGAGTGTAAAGCGCCGCAGGGGATTGCCCTTCTCGATATAGGTCTGCCCCTCGATAAAACCTACGGTGCGGTAGGCGCAAGTGAGGATTTTGCGGGCGGCCTCTTCATAGCTGTCCTGCATTTCTGCCGCAATTTCCCGTTCTATTAACACATAGATCATTGTCAGCCCGAATTGCGTTAGCCCTATGAGGATTTTAGTGCGGGTGCAGGGGAATTACCGCGCGGGCCTCTTGCCCCTGGAGATGACGACGGCGGTAAAATTGCGCACAATGATACTTATGAAGTCAGATCACACCTTAGATGCCCGCGGCCTCCTGTGCCCGGAACCCGTCATGATGCTGCATTCAGCGGTGCGTAAAGTCGCCGATGGTGAAGTGTTGAAAATGGTTGCTAGCGACCCCTCCACTCAGCGGGATGTGCCCAAGTTCTGCCAATTTCTTGGATATGAGCTGGTACAGCACGCAGAGGAAAATGACGAATTCGTCTACTGGATTAAAAAAGCGGAATAGCGGGTCGCCGTTGCTCCAGCCCCCATGCCATTGGCGGGGGCTGGCACACTCCTGAATATTAAGACTCAACAGTCCCTAGGGAGCTGTCACCAGGGCAGCGATAGCGGCCAGGGCTTCGGGGTCCTCGGATTTAATTTTGTTAGCGATATGGTGTTGGAAAAAGTACCGGAATCCCTCGCTCTCCTGCGCGGGGTACAGGCAGTGATCCCCCGGTAAAACCGGAGTGGTTTCAACAATATCGTGGTCTATTAGCATGCCGTGAATATCCCCGTCGGCGTGCAACCTCCAGCTGACGACCTCAATCAGTGTCAGGTTCTCGCGCTGTTCATCCATAAACACAGCGTGGGTGCCGATGGTGTCGGGGATCTCCTGGAGTACTTCCTCAGCTTTATTGCTCTCGTATTCAAAGTATTCCGCCGCAGTCTCCAGCTCGACGATCTTGTGAATGGGGGGCTGATGGAAGATTTCCTCGATGCCGGGGTCATAGTAGCCCTCAAAGCGTCCGTCGAGAGGGTCCTTGATGTCGGGACAGGCCACTATGGTGTTTAACCAGGGAACGAGGCCTACGACCTCGCCATTTGCTTTGAGACCCCAGCATAAAACTTTCAGGCTATATAGATCTGTGCCGCTGGAGTTGTTGGAGTAGAGCATTTCCAAGCCGTCTAGCTCCGGCGAAAGACGAATAAAGCGCCTGTCCGCAGAAGTTTCGATGGGCTCGCCGGTGAAGAGGTCAACCACATTGTTGATACTGTGGTCTGTCATGGAACACCTCCTTGCAGGGCCGGTTGTATACCGTCTCCACGTCAGATGAAGGTGCGACAGCGAAATGCCCTACCTCTGAAGGAAGACTGGGGCAGGAGGGTGTTTGATTGCTTTAATTCCCTCCTCGGGGAGACGCTAGAAGGACACGCCCTCTGCGGCATCCCTGTTCCTAAAGGTATATGTTGATTTGCCGAAATACAACCAGCGCCTTTTGCGCCCCGCAAGCGCCTGCGCTTTGATCGGGGCGCAGGCGTTGATATAGTCCCCGCCTTTGAGGTATCCCGGAGAACGCCTTGCCTGTTGCAACCGCACAAATGGCTTCTGTTCCTACGAAACTGCCAATGGCTGATCGTATCGTCAGAGTCTTCGATCACTGTTTTTCAGACCCAAATGGGCTCAATACCCGACTTCGCGGGGGCTTTTGCGAGCCCTATTACCGGCCCAGGGGGAAGGTCAACCCTACCACCAGGTAGAGTTCACCCTGGACTATGCCGCCAGCGCTTTGCATGAAGTCGCGCACTGGTGTGTCGCCGGAGAGGCCCGGCGGCAATTGCCGGATTACGGTTACTGGTATGCGCCGGATGGTCGCAGTGCCGACCAGCAGGCTGAGTTCGAGCAGGTAGAGGTCAAGCCACAGGCCCTTGAATGGATCTTTGCACGGGCTTGCGGACTCAAGTTCCGCGTGAGCGCCGACAACCTGGAGAATGGATTGGGCGCCAGCGACCCGTTTAAAAAGGCCATCTGGCAGCAAGTTCTGGACTATTGTGATACCCGGCCCAACCCTCGGGCCTGTGCATTCGCCGAAGCCCTGATGAAGGAATTCGGCTGTCCCAATCCTTTTGATCGGGGCAGCTACCAATTGGCGGATCTCTCTTGAATAGTTATCTCATAGACGCATCGGTATATATTTTTCGCTACTACTTTGCGCTGCCGCCCAACTGGGAAAGTCGCAGTGGCTACTCCACTGAAGCCGTTTACGGCTTTACTAACTTCCTGTTGGATATGTTGGCGCGACAACCGGGCTATATTGCCTGCGCCTTCGACGAATCATTGGGAAGCTGTTTTCGCAACGAGATTTACTCAGACTATAAGTGCAGTCGCGCACTGCCCGATGAAGCCCTGGCTTTCCAGCTGGCGGCGTGTCGGGAAATGGCTGAGGTACTGGGTATTGCCAGCTTTTCCAGTGAGCGCTACGAGGCCGATGACATACTGGCCACATTAACCCGGAAGCTGCACCGGCATAACCCAGTGGTCGTGAGTCGGGACAAGGATCTGGGGCAGCTGCTGGCTCGGGGTGCTGTATCCCTGTGGGATTTTGCCAACGACCGGCACCTGGATGGCGAAGGCGTACGGGAAAAGTTCGGTGTGCGCCCGGAACAGATTCCCGACTATCTGGCCCTGGTGGGAGATACTAGCGATGATATTCCCGGGATACCCGGCGTTGGCCCAAAGACAGCGGCACGCCTGTTAGAGACATTCGACACTATAGAAATGTTGCTGGAGCAGCTCGATGCCCTTGCCACAATGCCCATTCGCGGAGCCAAGGGATTGGTGGCCCGGATAGAGGAATACGAAGAGCAGCTGCACCTCGCCAAGCGCCTGACCAGTCTTGAGGAGCGGGTTCCCCTGGGGGTAAAGCTGGCAGATTTGCGCCCACAGCCGGTAGATGTCTATCTGGCCCGTGCCCTGGCGGAGGAATTTGGTATCGGCGGCCTGAGCAAGAAGATTGAACGCACCTTAGCGGGTGTTGATGGAGAACTTACATGACGGATAGCGCTGCACAGAGTGCGGGATTAAAAATTGTCGCCGATGAGAATATTCCTGCGTTGGAGGAGTATTTCGGTGATCTGGGAACGCTGGAGCGCTACCACGGCCGCACCTTGAGCCGAGAACAATTAATTGATGCGGATATTTTGTTGGTGCGCTCGGTAACCCAGGTTGATCAAAGCCTGCTGGAGGGGACCCGGGTGCGCTTTGTTGGCAGCTGCACCATAGGCACTGATCACCTGGATACCCAGTGGTTGGAACGCAATGAGATCTTCTGGAGCGCCGCGCCTGGCTGCAATGCCAACTCCGTGGTGGAGTATGTTTTCTGCATCCTGGCCGCACTGGAAATTGACTGGCATGGGCGCAGCTTCGGCATAGTGGGCTGCGGCAATGTGGGCGGATTATTGCAACAGCGCTTGCATGCCCTCGGGGTTTCCTGCGCAGTTTACGATCCCTGGCTACCGGAAAACCCGGATGCGAGTGAGCTGGCAAAGGTGCTGAGCCAGGATATTGTTTGCCTTCACGCACCGCTGGTTAAGGGCGGCACCTACCCCAGTTTCCATATGATTGGAGCAGAGCAGTTGCGCCAGCTCCGCGATGGCAGCGTCTTGATTAGCGCCGGCCGGGGTGGGGTGGTAGACAACCGGGCACTGTTGGCGGAAATCCAGCGGGGCAAGCGTTTTACTTCCGTACTGGACGTATGGGAAAACGAACCGGATATCGATACTGAATTATTGCAGCATGTTGATCTGGGGACACCGCATATTGCCGGTTACAGCCTGGATGGGAAGCTGGCCGGCACCCGTATGATTCGCGAGGCCTTGTGCCGGGAATTGGGTATTGCACCTATGTCTGCGGAATGTCAGCCGGCTGTTACATTTAAAGAGATCACGGGAGACTCAGCAGAAGAATTACTGTTGCAGATGTACAACCCTCGCGCGGACGATCGCCGCCTGCGCGCGGCTGCAGCAGGTGGTGTGTCGATGGGGAAGGCTTTTGATTTGCTGCGTAAAGAGTACCCCGAGCGCCTGGAGTTCAGTCACTACAAAACTTCAGCCCAGACTTTGGGTGACGAAGAGAAACGGCAACTGGAAGTGTTGGGGTTGGCGTGCAGTTAAGTAAACAAGTAAAAAAGCTTGGTTTAATTATTAACCCCTGGGCTGGCATTGGTGGCCCGGCGGGTCTCAAGGGGAGCGATGGTGCTGAAACGGTGCAACGCGCGCTGGACGCAGGTATCGAGCCCCAGGCAAATCAGCGTGCGGCGCTGGCCCTTGAGGAGTTAAAGCCCTATAAGGATGAGCTGGAAATCCTGTGCTTTGCCGGCGATATGGGGGCCAGTACAGCGCGTAAACTCGGTTTTTCTGTCTGTGAAGTGGGCGTGGCCGAGTGCTCGCCATCCTCCCCGGAAGATACAGAGCGTGCAGCTGCCACTATCCGCAACAATGGTGCAGACCTCATTGTTTTTATTGGCGGTGACGGCACTGCGAGAAATATCGTCAATGCCCTGGGGGATAATTTCCCGGTACTCGGTATTCCCGCCGGAGTGAAAATGCATTCCGCCTGTTTTGCGATTTCCCCTAAAGCGGGTGGTGAGGTTTTGCGCCGTCTGATGGCTGGGCAACTGGTGGACCTCGCTGAGCGTGAAGTGCGGGATATTGATGAGCAGTCATTCCGCAGTGGGCGGGTAACCACGCGTTACTACGGCGAATTGCTGGTGCCCCAGGAAGGTCAGTTTTTACAGGCGGTAAAAAATGCCGGCCGCGAAGTGGAAGAGCTGGCAGTTGCGGATATCGCCGCAGAGATTACCGAAGACCTGGACCCGCAAACCCTGTATGTCGTTGGCCCAGGCTCTACTACGTTGGCAATCCTCAGCGAATTGGGCTGTGAGGGAACCCTGTTGGGGGTGGATTTATTATTGGATGGCCAGTTGTTGCAGTTGGATGTCAGTGCGCCGCAAATTGAACAGGCTATTGCCGATCACAGCGGGCCGGTAAAAATCATTCTCACCGCCATTGGTGGCCAGGGTCATTTAATTGGCCGGGGTAACCAACAATTGTCGGCCAATGTGCTGCGGCGCGTTGGGCGTGATAATTTAATCGTGGTTGCGACTAAAACAAAAATTACGGAATTGCATGGGCGCCCGCTATTAATCGATAGCGGTAACCCCAAGCTTGATAAACGGTGGAGTGGTTTTATTCGAGTGGTTACCGGCTACCGGGATGCCATTCTTTATCCACTGAGTAACGGGGATATTCAATAAGCGATGAGTGCAGATTGGCAGTTACTGCTGGAGCAGGTAGAAAATAAACTAGGACAAAATGTTGGCGACAGCCGCCGTTTTTTTCACGGCCGGGGTCGCAGCTATGAGGGGTTGGAGCAGGTCTGCGTCGACAGCTTTTTCCCCGCTTTGTTAGTAACTTTTTTTGAAAAATATGAAGGTGAAGTAGAGCTGTGTGAAAAACTCTGGCAAATGGCTGAGGCGCGAGGTTATCAAGGAGTTGCTGCACAGCGACGCTATCTCCCTGGGGCACCTTTACAGTGGCACTTTGGAGAGCCGGTAACAGACCCGGTCGCGCAGCGTGGAAACCTTAAATTCCCCCTCACGTTTGATCGACAAAATGTGGGTTTCTTCCTGGATATTGAGCCGGGCAGGGCCTGGCTTGAAGAGCAGGTGCGTGCAAGAGCTGGGCAGACGTCGGCAAAAATGCTCAATCTTTTCGCTTTCACCTGTGCCTTTTCTGCGGTCGCGCGAGCGGCAGGTGATATCGATATTGTAAATGTGGATGTCAATCGCGGTGTTTTAAATCGCGGACGGGAAAATCACGAGGTTAATGGGCTGTCGCTCAAAGGGGTTCAGTTCCTGCAATTCGATGCACTGCGTCAATTCAAGCGCTTCGACCGTCGCGGCCCCTTTGACCTGGGCATTGTCGACCCGCCGACGCGACAAAAAGGTCGCTTCGATGTCAGCCAGAATTATGAAAAGTTGCTGAGGCAGCTGCCCGCTTGTCTCGCCGCTGAGGCGGATCTTCTGATGGTGATCAACTCGCCCCGGCACAGCGAAGCCCAGTTTAGGGAGTTAATCCTCGGATCTGACAGCGGTTATGAAGTTGTAGCGCGGTTGGAGCAGAACCCGGATTTCCCTGATCGGGACCCGGATGCTGCCTTAAAAATGCTGCACGTTAAATATCGTCGCCAATCCCGGTAATGGCGATTGCCAATGCCGCGCATTAAGGAGCCTCTTACAGCGCGGCAAACTCCCGCATCAAGCGCTCCATCAGCGCCTGCAACTGGCCTGATGATCCCTCGCGCACAGCGCTGTTGAGCAACTGGGCGTTGCTCTGCCCGGACTCAGCTCCGGCATTAATCATTAGCAGGAAACCCTTGTGGGTTAATACTGCATCCTCCATCGCCTCCTGGCGCACTAGCTGGGAAAAGTTGATATAGCCACTCTGCTTAAGCCAGGTCATGGACCCCAGGCAGGCTAAATGGCGGGGGGAGTGCAGCCCGTACTCATCCGGTGAGTCGGGGCCGGAAATATCTTCCACGTAAACGGTTGCCGGTACCGGGAATTGATTAAACATGGCCAGCAGTACCCTGCCGGCATCCCGGTAAAAATCGTGAATATGTAAATCGTCCAGCATCAGCAGGAATATCGCTCCAAAAAGTCGCCCAGGCGTTCCATCGCATGCGATAAGTCGTCGGCACGGGGCAGGAAGACAATGCGCAGGTGGTCCGGTGCATCCCAGTGGAAGGCACTGCCTTGAGCCAGTAGTATTTTTTCCTGGCGCAGGAAATCCAGCACCAGCTGCTCGTCATTTTCGATCTTATGATGATCCAGATGCAGCTTGGGAAACAAGTAGATAGCACCGCTAGGTTTGACACAGCTCACACCGGGAATGTCATTGAGCATGCGGTGGGCCATATCTCGCTGTTGGCGCAGGCGCCCGCCGGGCAGGACCAAATCGTTAATACTCTGGTAGCCACCGAGAGCGGTTTGTACTGCGAACATGGCGGGTACATTGCCGCACAGGCGCATGGAAGCGAGTATTTCCATCCCTTGGATAAAACCCTTGGCTCGGTGTTTAGTGCCGCTGATAACCATCCAGCCAGAGCGGAAGCCGGCCAGGCGGTAGGACTTGGACAGGCCGTTAAAACTCAGGCAGAGCACGTCCGGGGCCAGTTTGGCCATCGGGGTAAATTCCGCATCGTCGTAGAGAATCTTGCTATAAATCTCATCGGCGAAGATCACCAGGTTGTGACTGCGGGCAACCTCGACAATATCCTCCAGTAGTTCCCGGGGATAAACGGCACCAGTGGGGTTATTGGGATTGATAACTACTATGCCCCGGGTTTTTGAGGTGATTTTTGCTTTGATATCCTCAATATCGGGCAGCCATCCGGACTCCTCGTCGCAGCGATAGAGAACCGGCTTGGCGCCGGTGAGGTTGGTGGCGGCCATCCACAGGGGGTAGTTGGGCATTGGCAACAGCATTTCGTCGCCATTGTTGAGAAGGGCTTGGGTGCTCATGGAGATTAATTCGGAGACGCCGTTGCCCAGGTAAATATCGTTAATCTCGACGCCCGGGATACCCAGGGTCTGGCACTCTTGCATAATGGCCTTGCGCGCAGCGAAGAGCCCTTTGGACTCGACGTAGCCCTGCGCCTCAGAGAGATTGTGAATGACGTCTTGGATAATCTCGTCGGGGGCGTTAAAACCGAAGGGGGCAGGGTTGCCAATATTCAGCTTGAGGATGCGGTGGCCTTCCTCTTCCATGCGCTGGGCCTGCTCCATCACGGGGCCGCGAATTTCGTAGCAGACGCCGTGCAGTTTTTCTGATTTATTGATGTCCTTCATGGTGACCTGGAAGCTCTATTGCAGAGCAGGAGCGGCCCAGGGCCGCGAGTTCAGTGCGCGAAAACCGGGTAATGTCCACCAGCGGTAGGTACCACTCCTGCGGGAAACCGGGAACCGATACATATAGGCATTGCGACAAGGCGGCGCCTGAACGGAAACCCCAATTGATTACGGAAACACTAGAGTATGTCAAAACAGATGGATGAGAACTACTGGCGGGATAAGCTTACAGATGAGGAGTTTGAGGTCTGCCGGGAAGGTGGGACAGAGGCGCCGTTTAGCGGCGAATATTGGGATGTTTTTGACGATGGCGTCTATCGTTGTCGTTGCTGTGGCGAGGTTTTATTCGGCTCGCAGTCAAAATTTGAGGGCGGTTGTGGTTGGCCCAGCTTTGATGCAGAGCATTATGAAGGTGCGGTGAAGGAGCTGCCTGACAGCAGCTACGGTATGCAGCGTGTAGAGATTCGCTGCAGTAAGTGCGATGCCCATCTCGGCCATGTATTCGACGATGGCCCCACCGATACGGGACTTCGCTACTGTGTGAACTCTCTATCGGTGAAGCTGGACCAGGGCAGTGATGAAACGGAGGATGACACTGAGTGACGGAATCACACTGGAGTAATTGGCTATTGCGGGTGCAGTGGATTCTGTTACTGCTGATCGTCCTTGCGGCTGCCGCCTTGCGTTACGGGTTGCTGCACTTCTCTGTGGTTTTCAAAATATTTGTGTTTTCTGGCGGTGCAGCCTTGGCAATTGCATTACTGAGCCTGTTTGTTTTTGTCTGGGGAGTGAGCAAGAGCAAGCCGTTGGTGCGCAGCAATGCTCTGTGGGCGGCGTTGCTCGGACTGCTGCCGGTGGCAATACCTCTGGTAACCGTAGGCAAGGGCAACTTCGATGTGCCAAGAATTCACGACATCAGTACCGATACCCGCAATCCCCCCCAGTATCAAGAGGTATTGAAGTTGCGCCAGAAAGGCGATAACAGTGCCGAATACGGTGGAGAGAAGGTGGCCGAATTGCAGCGGGAGGCGGATATATATGCCGATATAATGCCGTTGCACGTGGACTTCCCGATAGCTCGTACCACTGAGATCGCTGCTGAAGTGGCCGAAGACCTGGGCTGGAAAGTGGTTTCCTATGAGCCTCAGCGGGGCCACCTGGAGGCTGTAGCGAAAACACCGATCCTCGGTTTTACGGACGATATCGTTGTACGGGTCAGCGCTGACGTGGGTGGTGGCTCCAAAGTCGATGTGCGTTCCAGCTCCCGAGTCGGGGTCAGTGACTTGGGTACCAATGCGAAGCGTATCCGCCAATTTCTGGAAGAGTTGCACCTGCACGCACTGGTGCTCGAGGGAACCGGCACAGAGCGGTACTAGAATGCACTCCAGAAATGGCTGGGTTTTGTAAGTGTCTGACAACAAAAGAAAAAAATCAAAAAGAGTGTTGACAGGTTTAGCGGTGATCCATAGAATGCGCCCCACTTCTGACGCAGGGCTACACTCAAAGGTGGAGCGAAACGACAGAAGGTTTCTGGGTCCCCATCGTCTAGAGGCCTAGGACACCGCCCTTTCACGGCGGTAACAGGGGTTCGACTCCCCTTGGGGATGCCACGCGGGAATAGCTCAGTTGGTAGAGCGCAACCTTGCCAAGGTTGAGGTCGCCGGTTCGAACCCGGTTTCCCGCTCCAATTTTCCGCTTTGCGAGATGATCTCTAGTCAACTCGGAAAGCACGCCACCGAGAAATCAGTGGTATTGCCATGGACAGCATGGCAGCACCGGATCGAAAGGTCGAAGTGCAAGTTTCTGTCCCCATCGTCTAGAGGCCTAGGACACCGCCCTTTCACGGCGGTAACAGGGGTTCGACTCCCCTTGGGGATGCCAATACGACCCGGTAGCAATGCTACCAGGTCAATTGCGGGAATAGCTCAGTTGGTAGAGCGCAACCTTGCCAAGGTTGAGGTCGCCGGTTCGAACCCGGTTTCCCGCTCCAATTTTCTGCTTTGCGAGATGATCTCTAGTCAACTTGGAAAGCACGCCACCGAGAAATCAGTGGCATTGCCATGGACAGCATGGCAGCACCGGATCGAAAGGTCGAAGTGCAAGTTTCTGTCCCCATCGTCTAGAGGCCTAGGACACCGCCCTTTCACGGCGGTAACAGGGGTTCGACTCCCCTTGGGGATGCCAATACGACCCGGTAGCAATGCTACCGGGTCAATTGCGGGAATAGCTCAGTTGGTAGAGCGCAACCTTGCCAAGGTTGAGGTCGCCGGTTCGAACCCGGTTTCCCGCTCCAATTTTCTGCTTTGCGAGATGATCTCTAGTCAACTCGGAAAGCACGCCACCGAGAAATCAGTGGCATTGCCATGGACAGCATGGCAGCACCGGATCGAAAGGTCGAAGTGCAAGTTTCTGTCCCCATCGTCTAGAGGCCTAGGACACCGCCCTTTCACGGCGGTAACAGGGGTTCGACTCCCCTTGGGGATGCCAATACGACCCGGTAGCAATGCTACCAGGTCAATTGCGGGAATAGCTCAGTTGGTAGAGCGCAACCTTGCCAAGGTTGAGGTCGCCGGTTCGAACCCGGTTTCCCGCTCCAAAAATAAAAAGCCGCTCAATCGAGCGGCTTTTTGTTTTTCCGATATAGTAATTCTTATCTTCTGCACGGTTACTTTTGCCCGGGACTCCTGCAAGTTCCGGTTCATCCCACCAAGTGACGTGTATGAAAAACCCTAGCTCCCCTCAGGTTGAAATTATTCGGGCAAGCGCGTTGAATAACGCTCCCCACTATAGGAGTGCAAGATGAGCGCTGCGCTATCGATCCATAACTTACAGAAAACCTACGACAATGGTTTCCAGGCCCTGAAAGGCATCAGTTTTGACGTGCAGCCGGGAGACTTCTTTGCGCTGCTGGGTCCCAATGGGGCGGGGAAGTCCACCACCATCGGTATCATCTGTTCCCTGGTGCGCAAAAGCGGTGGTTCAGTGTCGATTTTTGGTGAGGATATCGATGTCGATTTTGCTGCGGCCAAGCGCCTGTTAGGTGTTGTGCCACAAGAATTTAACTTCAGCCAGTTTGAGAAAGTGTTCGACATTGTCGTTACCCAGGGCGGTTTTTACGGTATGCCGCGCAAACTGGCTGAAGAACGCACTGAGAAATACCTGAAGCAGTTGGGCCTGTGGGATAAGCGCGCTACCCAGGCGCGCATGCTCTCCGGTGGTATGAAACGCAGATTGATGATTGCCCGCGCGCTGATTCACGAGCCGAAATTACTGATTCTGGATGAACCCACAGCCGGAGTGGATATAGAACTGCGGCGTTCCATGTGGAGTTTCCTGGAAAAAATAAACCAGCAGGGCACCACAATTATTCTCACCACCCACTATCTGGAGGAAGCCGAGAGCCTCTGTCGCAATATAGCGATTATCGACAAGGGCGCTATTGTCGAGAATACTTCGATAAAGTCACTGCTGAAAACCCTGAACCGGGAAACCTTTATCCTGGATTGCGCAGAATTTCTCACTGAGTGCCCGGACTTGTCCGGTTATGAAGGGCGTTTGCGGGACAATCACTCACTGGAAGTCACTATTGAAAAGGGACAATCTCTGACCGAGGTATTTGCGTCATTGCAGCGGCAGGGCATCACAGTCACCAGTATGCGCAATCGCGCCAATCGCTTGGAGGAGTTGTTCCTGTCCATGTTGTCGGAAGAAAAAATGTCGGGGCTAGAAGAGTGAAGGGCAGATTAATCTGGATATCATTCAGCACTATTTACCGTCGGGAAGTCCGGCGCTTTATGCGTATATGGCCGCAGACCCTGGTGCCGCCGGTAATCACTATGTCACTGTACTTTGTGATCTTTGGCTCCCTGATTGGTCGGCGAATTGGTGATATGGGGGGCTATCCGTATATCGAGTTTGTTGTGCCGGGTTTGATCATGATGTCGGTGATTACCAACTCCTACGCCAACGTAGTTTCGTCTTTTTACAGCGCTAAATTTCAGCGCAGTGTGGAGGAGCTTCTGGTCTCGCCAACGCCGAATTGGGTGATTATGGCGGGCTATGTACTCGGTGGCGTGTCACGGGGATTAATGGTGGGGTTGATAGTGACTCTCGTAGCGATGTTTTTTACCTCACTGACGGTAGAGCACATCTTTGTCACGGTAGCGATTGTATTTTTGACGGCGGTGCTGTTTTCCCTGGCTGGGTTTATCAATGCTATTTTTGCCAATAGTTTTGATGCTATCTCTATTATTCCGACCTTTGTATTAACTCCCCTCACATACCTGGGAGGCGTGTTTTACTCTATCGACCTGCTGTCGCCTTTTTGGCAGGGGTTGTCGAAATTGAACCCCATTCTTTATATGGTGAACTCCTTCCGTTACGGCATTTTGGGTGTTTCCGATATTAATGTTGCCGGGGCATTTTTTGGCGTCCTGGTATTTATTACGCTTTTGGCATCCTGGGCCATTTATCTGATGAGCCACGGTAAGCGACTGAGACATTGAGAAATTTATGACAAGAGAAGACTGGCAAAACCTCCCCCTGGGGCAGGAGACCACCTACGAATCCACTTACAACCCCGAGTTGCTCCATCCAATTCAGCGCTCAGTATCCCGAGCCCAGTTGGGGCTTTCTGCCGGCGCAATGCCTTTCTTTGGAGAGGACGAATGGTGGGGTTTTGAGCTTTCCTGGCTGAACCCCAGGGGCAAACCACAGGTGGCGGTGGCTCGTTTTAGTTTTCCTGCGGAAAGCCCCTGCATGGTGGAGTCAAAATCCTTCAAGTTGTATTTAAACTCTTTCAACCAGAGCAAGTTTGAATCCTGGAGATTGGTACAGGATGCCCTGGTGCGGGATCTCTCTGCAGCGGCGGGGGCAAATGTCGGCGTTACCCTGATGGATGTGGAAGATGCAGCGCTGGCAGTTGAGAAGCCAGAGGGCTACTGTCTGGATCATCTCGATATAGAAGTGAATAATTACGAACCGGACCCCGCACTCCTCGCCCTCGAAGGCGGTGAGGAAGATGTGAGTGAGGTTCTTTATAGCCACTTGCTGCGCAGTAATTGTCCGGTAACGGGACAACCAGATTGGGCGACAGTGGTTGTGGACTATAAAGGACCGGCACTAAAGCGAGAGGCACTGTTGGCTTATATTGTCTCCTTCCGCGAACACCAGGATTTTCACGAGCACTGTGTCGAGCGTATCTTTTGCGACTTGCAACAGCTGGCGGAATTTACCGAGTTAACTGTATGTGCCCGCTATACCCGCCGTGGCGGCTTGGATATTAATCCGCTGAGATCGACTCGCATTGAGAAACGTATGCCTTCGCGTTTTGCCCGTCAGTAATTTCCTTTCTTAAGTGCCACCGGAGTCCCCGGTGGTACGGTCCTTCAATTTCAATCTTTGCTTGGTGCCGGCCTGGGTTGGCGCTGCGGACTCTTAAGCTACGCTTTCCAGATAGGCCGGGGAAACCGACAGTGTAGTTGTGTTGGCCGCCCCACAGGAGGTGGAGTTGAGGCTGACAGATGGAGATTAATACCCAGTCCCCAGTAATTCCTGCCGTAGTAATCGGTTTTGCCCCACTTCTTTTTTCCCAATCCTCCACTGCAGAAGTTTATGTTAAAGCTGATGATCTGATACGGGTGATTGAGGCCCAGCAACAGCAGCTGGAAGAGCAGCAGGCTCAGATTCAGAAACAACAGGCAGACCTCGAAGTCCTGCGTCGGCAAATTGAGCAAATGCAACGGGCACCACCATCCCGACCGTCTCTGGAAGTAACTCCTGTACAGCCCGTTGAAGCACCGGTGAGCAAGGAGGACATGAATGATTTACAGCGACAGATTGAGGAAATACGCCAGGAAGTTCCACCTGGTTCGCTGCCTCCGCCGCGGGCCCAGTCTGATCAGGCGGTACCTGACCCCAGTGATATCGAAGATGTGATTGCCAATGCGACAACGGAGTGGCCTGGCTCCATTCCTTTGTTGGGAAATACGATGAAAGCGAAGATCAGTGGCTTTGCGGACTTGGATGTCAATTATGATACCGACGCGATCATCAGCCCCGCACAATTTGTACCTGCCGATATTGTGACTTTCGACAAAACGGCTGCAGAGGGAGCAGACGGGCAGACAGAATTTACCGTGCAAACCTCCAGGTTGGTATTTGAGACCCTGCAGCACTGGGAGGGACGTGAATTTAAAACCCTGATTTCGATGGACTTCCTGCAGGACTCCAGTGTTACCACTCCCAATCCCCGTATGCGCAAAGCTTATGGAGAAGTGAGCAATGCGCTATGGGGGGCAGTATTCTTGTGGGGCAGCAGTGGTCAACATTTGCGAACTTGGAAGCGGTCCCCAATACCCTGGATTTCCAGGGGCCTAATTCGGCATTTGGCTTGCGCCATTCAATGGTCCGATGGATTAAGAGGTACGGGCCACAGTATTACTTTAAGGTGGCTATTGAAGCGCCGGACTCACAAATATTCGAGGATGCAACCGAGGTTGCCCGCTGGCCCGATGCGGTATTTGCGCTGGAGTCGGACTTGCCTAGGTCCCAGGTACAAGCGGGTTTGGTATTAAGGGATTTGCGCGCGAGTGGCGATCCGGATTCAGCCGTATCAACTACCGGCTGGGGATTAAATTTAAGCGGCACTTTCAATATGCCCGGCGTACTTTCCAAGGATGTTCTTTATTACTCTTTGTCCCTCGGTGCGGGATATAGCGGTCTACTTAATGACGCGCCACCAGATGCAGCTTATGATTTTTTTGATAACTCCGTAGAGGCACTAAACACTACAGCCTGGTATCTGGGGTACCAGCACTGGTGGACTCCTTGCCTGTATACCGTCGCGACCTATGGCAGGGTGAGACAGGAAAATTTGGATTTCCAACCCGGTGATTCCTACAAAACAACCCAATACCGCAGTATCAATATTGTTTGGTTACCCTTTCCCCGTTGGCTGACTGGAATCGAGGTGCTCTACGGCGCTCGCAAAGACAAGAATGGTGACAGGGGGTCTCTGGTGCGGACACAATTTACGACCCGAATGACGTTTTGAAAAACAGCAATGTATTTAAAAGAGGTGTTCAGGTATATGCGAGTCAAAAGAGGGAAGGTATTTCAAGCTCGAATTATTAGGTTGCTATGCAGCCTTTCATTGATTTCTCTTCTACTCGGATGGACTTCAGCCAGTACCGTGGTTACGCGGGTATGGCAGTCCCCATATATTGGTATTCAAAGCTTAGGAAAAACCCTGGTACTCGCATATACCCTGGTACCGAGGCCGATAGTCGGTGGGCAGGTAGAAAGGGAGTGGGTCATGCAACTGCAGGATACGGGTATTGATGCGCATTCCTGGAGTGCTCTGGGGGCAATAACTGGTGTTCCCTCAATGGGGGAGATTGCACCCTTGCTCCGGGAGAGGGGATTTGACACTTTATTGGTTACCCAATTGTTGGCATTAAAACGGATCAACCCGAATATCCGCAACTCCCAGGTTGCTGTTGTGGAGACACGTTTATATTCGGCGCCTAGTGACGAAGTTTATTGGTCGGTTCAGTCGGATACTTTTTTATACAAATATTCAGGGGAGGAGCTGCGCCATCCCAATGAGAGAGATTTACGCGAGTTTGTAGAGGTGATGATTCGCACTATGTCTGGCAATGGCGTTTTATAGTCGCTAATTTATCGTGATTTTTATCGAACCTTTCTCCAGGCCAATAAAACTGTTGTATTCAGCTATTCTGGTGAGACAAACCGTTGATGGGCCTATCAAAGAGTGCGCGTTCAATGGTTCGAAAGGGAATTCAAAGCGTTAGCAGGAATAGATGCCGGCTAACTACTTTTGGCGGTAGGCTTTACCATGGATTGGAATCTAAAAGCCCCTGTGGTTTTTTGGCGTGCGTGTCTAAGGTACTGGAGATGTGTTGATGTGCACGCTCCACGATTATTATTTATTCTGCCAATTTTTCTCTCAATTTTATTAATCCCCTATTCAGCCAGTGCTTCTGAAACTTTTCTAATGCCGTTGGGACCAGTGGCAGAGGAGCAGAAAGTGCACTTCTTTTGGGCTATGGCACTCACCATGGTCGCTGTTCTCCCGGTATTTATCCTGGTGCCAGTAATCCTCTTTAAATACCGAAGAAAAAAGGTCACGGATTCTATGCGCCCAAATGGGAAACCTATGGTCCGCTCGAAGTGATTATGTGGGGTGTGCCATTCCTGGTCATAATTGTTTTGTCAGTGATGCTCTGGCGTGCAACGGCACGGCTCGATCCCTACAAGGAAATACAGGGCGTTGTCCCCCCGGTAAAAGTGCAGGTGGTGGGGCTCGACTGGAAGTGGTTATTTATCTATCCGGAGCTGGATATTGCAACAGTCGGTGAATTGGTTGTACCAGTACACACTCCAGTCTCAATGATATTGACCAGCGACACGGTAATGCAGTCGTTCTTTATTTCTGCACTGGCTGGGCAGATTTATGTGATGCCGGGTATGACGACAAAGCTCAATTTTATCGGTACAAAAACCGGCGACACCAGAGGGGAGAATACCCAATATACCGGCAATGGTTTTGTCGACCAGAATTTTGCAGTCAAGGTTGTGACTGATGAGGAATTTGAAGCCTGGGTAAAGCAAGTACGGACGGGTGGGATTGTCCTGAGTCCAGAAAATTATAACCGCCTGGCACAGCGAAATACCAAAAAACAAGCATACAAAGTCTTGGGAAATAGCAAGATGCCAGAAAATACACTGTATTTTAACTTGCCGGGCACAGACCTTTTTCACGAAATAGTAATGCGTTATCACTCCGGTAAACCGCTGAGCATAGAAGAGCAGCCCGGCACCCGAAAATTCGGCCGAGGCGAGGATGATGCCGAGGGAGCGCAGCCATGAACAATTTGGATTACGGTTGGCTGGGTAAGCTCAATTGGGATTCTCTGGTATTTAGCGGGTTTCTTGAGCGGCCCTCAGTCAGTGAGGCCGTTGCCAGTGTGGCGGGCTCGATAGTAATACTGGCAACAGTGGGAATCCTGTTTTTATTGACCTGGTTTAAAGTCTGGGGAACACTCTGGCGGGATTGGTTGACCAGCACTGATCACAAAAGAATCGGCATTATGTATATCGCTTTTGCGATCGTGATGTTGGTTCGAGGGTTGCTGGAGGGGATGGTAATGCGTGCCCAGCAAGCCGCCGCACCGGAAGGCTTCCTCTATGCAGATCACTTTGCCCAGTTGTTCAGTACACACGGCACCATAATGGTGTTTTTTGTGGCAGTTCCGTTTTTGGTGGGCCTTATTAATTTCGCTATGCCGCTGCAAATTGGTGCCCGTGATGTGGCCTTCCCGGTACTTAATCAAATCAGCCTGGCGGTGACAGTTTCCTCCGGTATTTTGTTGATGGTCTCTCTGGTGGTGGGGCAGTTTTCTACTGGGGGTTGGTCGGCTTATCCGCCTTATACGGGGGCGGATTTTAGCCCTGGGGTTGGGCCTGACTACTGGATATGGGCGATCGTATTTTCTGGGGCGGGGACGACATTAACGGGGATTAATTTCACCGTCACCGTGTATAAATGCCGTGGTCCAGGAATGCACCTATTCCGTATGCCACTGTTTTGTTGGACCGTACTCTGTGCCTCCATTCTAATGATTTTCGCAATGCCACCTCTCAGCGTTGCCGCCTTAATGTTGGGCTTGGATCGCTACCTGGATTTCCACTTCTTCACCAATGACCTCGGTGGAAATATGATGAACTATGCCAATTTATTTTGGCTCTTTGGTCACCCTGAGGTCTATCTGTTGGTGCTGCCAGCCTATGGTATTTTTTCCGAGGTCTTTTCCACCTATTCGGCAAAAACCCTGTACGGCTATAAATCCCTGGTGATTGCCACCATGTGTATTGCGATCCTGTCCTTTACTGTGTGGTTACATCACTTTTTTACCATGGGGCAGAGTCCGACGATTAATATTGCCTTTGGTATAGCGACTATGCTGATCGCGGTGCCGACCGGAGTGAAAGTTTACGACTGGATGGCGACCATGTATCGCGGTCGAATACGTTTTACCACTCCAATGGTTTATGCTATCGGATTTTTAATCCTGTTTGTGATTGGTGGCCTCTCCGGCGTTATCCTGGCTAACCCCACTGTCGATTTCCAAGTGCACAATACACTGTTCTTGGTGGCGCATTTCCACAATGTTCTGATACCCGGCGTGTTGTTTGGAATTTTGGCAGGGTACAACTACTGGTTCCCCAAAGCATTTGGTTTCCGCCTTAATGATAAATGGGGTAAACGCTCAGCCTATCTCTGGTTTGCAGGATTTATGGTGACATTCTTCCCGCTCTATGGCGCCGGCTTATTGGGGATGCCAAGACGATCATTCAGCTATGCCGATCTCACATTCAAGCCGTACATGATCGTTGCTTTTATCGGCGCAATGATTGTTCTGGCGGCGTTAATTTCGCTGGTTATTCAATTTATCGTAAGTATCAGGGACCGAAAGAAAACCCAGGTTCCTGTAGGTGATCCTTGGGATGGTCGCTCCCTGGAGTGGAACTCTCCCGCTCCAGTACCGGCTTATAACTTTGTTGAAATACCCAAGGTTACTGATCGGGATGCATTTACTGAGGCTAAGGAGCACGGTGAAGCCTATAAGCGGCCTAAAGTCTATCGAGACATAGAGCTCCCTAAAAATAATCCTCTCGGATTTATTTTGTGCGTTGTCAGTGGAATTTTGATGTTTGCCCTGGTTTGGTACATCTGGTGGCTTGCACTGATCTCCGCATTAACCATTTTGGTTGCAGTTATCGCGGCCACCTTCCGCAAAGAAACGGAATATATTATTCCTGCCAGTCAGTTAGAGAAGGATACGGAAGCTTGGTTGGCCTTGGTCGAGAAGAGCGAGGCAGTGAGCCGGGACCTGGAAGATTCCCCGCGAAATGTCGGCCTTGCGAAGCTGGAGATCTAAATGAATCCCGTCTCTTCACCGAAAAGCCCGGGCAGTATCAATCCCCACGAAGCCATCCACAGAGATCCCGATATGGTGATCTTTGGCTTCTGGGTCTTCATGATGAGCGACCTGATTTTCTTTGGGGTGGTATTTGCGATTTATATCACCATGGTGGGCGCTACCGCCGGAGGGCCGGGCCCGAAAGAGCTTTTTGATTTCGGCAGCTTGTTCGCCCAAACGATGCTTCTTCTAACCAGCAGCCTCACTGCAGGTATTGCGACAGTTATTGTTAAGCATGAACGCAGTCGCGCTGCCTTTCTATTTTGGGTGGTGATAACCCTGTTGCTGGGCATGGGTTTCCTGGCGTTGGAACTTTACGACTTTGCCGGGATGGCCGAGAAGGGAGGGGTGCCACAGCGCAGTGGTTACCTGTCAGCCTTTTTTGGCTTAGTGCCCTTGCACGGTCTCCATGTCACTTTCGGCTGTCTGTGGATGATCGTTTTGATCGTTCAGGTTTTCACTATGGGATTGGGGGATGTCGTAAAGCTGCGCTTTCTGCGCCTGGCATTATTCTGGCATTTCCTCGATTTGATTTGGATCGGAATTTTTTCCGTGGTTTATTTCGGTGGCTGGGTCTATGGCTAAAGAACCGACTTTTGCACAACACCTGCGGCTGTATATCACAGGTTATATCCTGTCTATTGTGCTCACTCTGGCGGCTTTTGCCGCAGTGCTGACGATCGGAAGGGATAATAAAAGTGTCTTGATTCTGGTTGCGTTACTAGGGGTTGCGCAACTGGTAGTGCAATTAAAATATTTCTTGAACGTAACGACCCAACGGGACCGGAGGGATAACCTGGCGTTAATCCTTTTCTCTAGCTTAATTCTTTTGATTATTGTGTTGGGTACAGTCTGGATTATGGGGAACCTGGCGGTGCGTATGCATACAACTATGTAGAGTTTTACGCTTATGCACCTTTTATAAAATTAGATAATAACTTTGCTCTTCAGGTTGGATGCTGCTTTTTGCAGAGACTGTAAAACCTTTTCTTTATCGTAATTTCGGATTTTATCCAGGTCTAAATGCATTGAGAATCCGGGGGCATGCTCCTCCAGGTAACTCTGCTGGCCACCCAGGTTCTTACGCAGATCAGTAACCTGGTAAACCTTCACCGGGGTACTAATACCTTTTACGGTGATATGCCCTTTGTCCCGGCACATTACTGTGTGTTTGATCATGGCCCAGGTCTCGTGGCTAATCAGGATTTCTCCCGGCTGGGCGGCGCCTTCCAATCGTGAAGCGAGGTTAACGTGGGTACCCATCACCGTGTAAGACTGGTAGTTGGCGGTACCAAAAATGCCGACAGTACAGTAGCCGGTATTAATACCCATCCGAACCTGTAGAGGGCGCGAGATACCTTTGTTGTACCATTCCTGCTTCATTTCACGTACGCGTTTACGCATCGCCAGGGCCATAGCTACGCAGCGCAGAGCGTCTGACTTTGGTCCTTTACTCTCATCGTCCCCAAAAACAACCATTACCGCATCGCCGATAAACTTATCGATAGTGCCGCCGTATTGCCCAGCGATGCGTGCCATTTCAGAGAGGTAATTATTGAGCAGCTGGGTAAAGGTCTCTGCCTCTAATTCCTCGGTGAGCTGGCTGAAGTCTTTGATGTCAGAAAAGAAAACGGTGAGGAGCTTTCTCTGGGTCACCAGAGCTTCTTCATCCCCAGTAGTGACAGAGCGCCACAGCTTTTGTGGCAAGTACTTGGAAAGCTTGTAGGAGCGAACCTTGCTAACGCGCTGCTCAACCATCAGGGAGTGATTGGCTTCCTTAAGCTGGCCAATCTGGCGGTGGGTAAAGAATGCGTAGGCGCATAAATAGGCCAGAATACAGATCAGGCTTACGGTGCTGATAGTGAGGTCAGCGCTCACCAGTAGGGATGGCTCGTGCATCAGGTACCCGATAACGACCCCAACCAATAAGCCGGTATTGTGCTCAAACCAAGCGCGACCCCCGCCGCCCCCAGTGAGGGCATTCAGCTGAACCATGGTAACCAGCAGTAGCGAGGGCAGCATGCTGAAGTCTGCCAGGGATATGGTGATGCCGATCAGCACTGTATCCAGGAAAGAGAGGCAGCGGCGAGTTTTCAGTGCTTTTTTATCGCCAGTTTTGTAGAGGATAAATTGGGCGAGAGCGGTATAAGCAATGATAAAAAGAGCAGATCCGGTAATAACCAGCTTGTCTGATTGCCATGGCGCATCCCAATTCACCGCGTTTGCCAGGGTACCGGCAGCGGCAAATAAAATCAGGGTGCGAAAATAGGTGGAGTAGCGAGGGTTAACATTCCGCCCCGTGCTCTCCTCAAGCTGGTCCTGCATTTGTGTTGTTCTTTGTCCGTTTGAGCAGAAAGTGAACACCTTGCGCGTTGGCGATAGGGTGGCTCCGATTTCCCCATCCACCGTATAGCCACGCCGTGACTCCAGCAGCGCAGTTTACTCTTCCGAGGAACAGAATGCGAAAAAACTGTGCATGCAAGTGATATTTTTCTCGTTGTTGTTGCCAGTGATATTACCGCACCTCCAGCCTCAGAACCTCCCAATTTTCATGGCAGATTTGCAGTTTAGGCAGGGAGGGTACCTTAGGGCTTTGCGTATCAAGGTTTATATAGATAGCGACCACTGACTCTACAGCAGGCCAAGGATTATGACAGGGTGCTTTTCCGACATTATTAACCTAGATCAATCTGAGCTCAGGAATCCGGGCGACTTGTACCAGGTGAAGGGAAAAGGGGGTGTCAGCAAAAGGCAAGTTTTCCTATAGCTGCTTTAAGGGGGTGGGTATCGGCCTAAGATAAAGCCGGGCTTATATTCACCTTTGAGTCAAGGGGTTACATAAGTTGTACAGCCCATATATTGGAGAACTGGAGGGGCAGAGCAGGCCGGAAAACTAATGCTGGTCGGACTAATATAGAGCCTGGGTCAAACGACTCACAGAGTCTAGCCACCAAACCTGCGATAGCTGAGGGGCTCATTTGAGGGGGCAAATAGCCGTGGTGACTTGTAGCGGATAGTCTGAGCTCCCTCATGATGCCCCGTTTTAACAGCCAGAGAGACTTTTTTCGCATTAGTGCTTGCACAACAAGGAACATTTGGGTAAAGTGCGCGCTCTCTCGACGACACGGCAGCTATCTTCCTGATTTCCTTGAAGATTTCGCTGAAGAGAGAGACCGCTACAACGCGGAGAGCCCTCGCGAAGGGTGACAATTTGGTGAGGTGTCCGAGTGGTCGAAGGAGCACGCCTGGAAAGTGTGTATGTCGCAAGGCATCGAGGGTTCGAATCCCTCCCTCACCGCCATCTTCTAAAAGCCCGGCTTATGCCGGGCTTTTTTGTTTCTGCCTTTCGATTGGTTTCTCTATGTCTTTTTTGGCGATTCTACTCGTCAGCCCAGAGATTTTTGGGCTTTGCTAAGGGGGGATCTCATCTTAGAAGGGTTTGCCAAATACTACTGCGTTTATAATTGACGGGCTGTTAGATTTAAGGGGGTACACAAAGGCCTCTTTACTCATTCTGCTGTAGTATTTTATATAGATCCTCATTTTTGTTGCTATTATCCCTGCTGTCTAAATTGTGGGCTAAGTTGGTTTTGAGGGAATTTTAACTGCGAGTTAGCTCTTCTCCTTGCTTCTGCCTGCAGCTCCACTGTCTACTTTTTAGGGTTAAATTCATACATATTTATATTTTGGCTCTTATTGAGGCAAATTATCTAAATGAAATTTGTACCTGCTGAGTAAAAACTTCTTATTCAACAACCTTCTCTGCTTCCTATTTTTTCTTTCATTTAGAGTGGCTTGTTGGAAGTTTGTGCCGTCGGTCATATAAGTGAGAGTTACACTGCTGGTATCAATCAGCTATAACGCAATAAACAAACCCTAACAGGGACGGGCGCAAAGCTTTTTCCAAACAAAGTTGGCAGTTTGGCGGTGGTGTAGGAGATACTTAGGGTGCCCTCCAATGGTTTATGTAGCCCCCCAGGGAAGCCGCTAGTAGCTGAGCATGAGCACTAAGAAAAAGGTAAGTACACATTCACCCCAGATTCCACTGGAATTTTCTTCGACATTTGGGTAAAGTGCGCACTCTCTTGACGATATAACAGCTATCCTATTGATTTACTTAAGGGTTTTGCTGGAAAGAGAGGCCGCTTTAAGGCGGAATGCCCTCGCAGAGGGTGACAATTTGGTGAGGTGTCCGAGTGGTCGAAGGAGCACGCCTGGAAAGTGTGTATGTCGCAAGGCATCGAGGGTTCGAATCCCTCCCTCACCGCCATCATCTAAAAGCCCGGCTTATGCCGGGCTTTTTTATTTCTGAAGCTTTTGTTCTTTAGTCTTGAGTATCAAAGACCTTAGTTGCCACCGTTTTCTCCTATAGTCGGAGGAGGCTGCGAGGCAGAGACCCTATTTATTACCGCAATACTCATCAAAATTACTGGGAGTGTTAGCAAAGCCAGCCTTCTCTGCAAGTTCCCACGGTCGTTCGCTTTCTTTAGTTTTACTACACCAAAGGTAGCCGGCTGAGTTTATACACCCGTGGGCATCCTTGTCTGAACCGACCGGTGTGGTGGGCTTGGGATCCTCTGGAGTATCTGAGGAGCACCCCATCAGGGACGCGACTAGGATAAAAGCGGCGGCTTCTTTGATTTTGAGCATTACAATCACCAGAAAGTTAAGGTTATTGTTAAGTATACGATTTAGTGCAGTACCCTTCACAAGCCGTGCCTAATTGTTACTTCAAGGCCAGTTCAAGTGGGTCTTTTAATATTATTATTAAGTTTGGAAGGGTATGGGGTTGATAAGCCCCTTCAGTCTAGTAGCTTATCTGCAAATCTGGCTATACTTAAAAATCACCCTCTCGACAACTCTCAAAAGTCCTGGTTACTTTAATATCCTGTCTTAGGGCCGTGATATCTCTATCGCAGGAAAAAATAAGTCCGTAAGTAGTAGCGGATTGCCTAAATCTACAGTATTTCATACTGACTTCACCATACTGGCAAGCAGCTTTTCACATGCTCTATAGAGAATAGGTTCTAGCTCTTTTGCTCCAAAAACAGGCCTATGTCTGAGCATCCCTCTTAGGCTGAATACTCCTGAAAAATATTCTCTCCATGGCATTTTCTCTCGAGCCCTATAAGAGGAGTGTGTTTTATTGGAGTCGGCGTAATAGAGTCGAGCTGCGACTTCAATCTTTGGCCGCCAGAATACAGGCATTGCGCCAAATTCTCCAAAGTATGCGGTGTCAAACTCACCCCCTCTTACTTTTAAGACTACAACCTCTAGTGCTAAATCATTGGATTTAAGTTCTATTCGACTCGATATATGTGGTAAGGAGAAAATTTCTACCAGCCTATGACGAATGCCCGCCTCTAAATCTTCGCCCTTAAAAGCCCCCCCAAGCACCAATCTTACTAAATTCATTCTGTGAGACGACAATCATTTTATCCAGATAGACTCGTGGTTTACTCTTTTTAAATAACTTTGAGAACATTCTTACTGTAGCCAGATGTAGGTTTTGTGAGGATGGGTATAAGGGTTAGTGCTAGAGGTGTCGTGTGAAACCAACATCCTGTTAGGCATGGAATGATAGGTTTTCTGTCTGTATTTTGCACTATTATTAATGGCTAATTTGTACCTCCATGGACAAAGAGCCAAATAGATATTGCTTGTCGGGAATCATCTTTCCTCTGCCGCCCATGATGACCGGTTGTAGCATAAGCTTGAATGAATGATGTTAATAAACTAAAGGTATAGTGTTCTTGGAGGATTAGTTACCTATTAGTTTTGGTAACTCTCTCATCGCTTGAAAGGACACTACACCAACTGTATTAGATTCCTCGTTAAGACGATTAAAAAAGTAAGTTTTCATGCCTGCTTCTATACCAGCCTGAACTCCCACTGGTCCATCATCTATAACGGAGCAGTTCTCAGGATGGTAACCCATACTTTTTGCGGCATGTAGGTATATGCCTGGATCAGGTTTCCATATGCCTACTTCATATGAACTGAATAAATTATTTCCGAAATACTTATATAGCCCACATATATCTAATGCATGCTTGATTTTTTGCAGGGGGCCGCTAGATACTACCGCTTTTTCACCATCAAGTGCCTCAAGAGCGTCTGCTACACCTTCAACAGGTTTTAACTCTCTGGTAAAGATTTTTGTGACTATATCGCGATAAGCTGCAACAAAATTGCTTTTCAGTTTGATATTATTCTCTTCTTCTAATAGGGATAGAATGCTTGCCAGTTTCCAACCTCTGAATTTTATGACCAATTCATCGGCATCTAGTTTTACTCCGTAATTTTCGAACATCATAGCTAAGCCAATACTGGAGAGATGTTCGCTATCGACTAAGGTGCCGTCGTTATCAAAAAGTAGGCATTTACTCACGGACGAAGCTCGTATTGATTTTTTTCATGTTGCGCTATTTTTCCATAGTGCGTTTATATAAATCATATATAAAGCCGCCGCCGCAACAGGCATGAAGTGCCACCAATAAGAGGAGGCGTCCCCTCCGAGGTTGTATTGGTATATAACAATGCCGGTAGCAAGTACGCTTAATGAGGGTAAGAAATACAGGGAGGCCGCAAGTATGAATGATGAGATCTTTGATAAGTTTCTTCTATTATTAATGCCGCCTACAGCAAATACAGCCATCATAAAAAGAAAACTGGAAAATGATAGTTGGAGAAATGAACCAATAACAACCCAAGTTAAAGACATGTTAATCTCTGCTCGTAAAGGCGAGTTTGAGTCCTAAAGCTGCGAAGCTGCCAGCAAAGACTCGTTGGATGATAATGCTAATTTTTTCTGAGTGAATAACATAATTTCGAATGACTGTTGCTAGTAAGCCATAAACAATGAAAACCAGAAAGGTTATAGCCATGAAGGCAAGTCCAAGTATCAGCATACTATCTACGGGGTTCTGTATTTGAGAGGGAATAAACTGGGGTAAGAATGCCAGGAAGAAGATGGTTAGCTTTGGGTTTAAGATATTAATCATAAATCCCTTGAAAGCAATTGAAGTTAAACTCTGTTTCTTTTGATTTTCTTCTAGAGTCAGGGAGCTGCTGGATTTAAGCATTGACCAAGCTAAGTACAGTAAGTACGCGACCCCTGCATATTTTACAAGCTGAAATGCTAATGCACTGGTATGAATGATTACGGACAGCCCCATGATGCAAGCAAGGATAGAGGGGATGGTGCCTAGCGTACAACCTAACGCTGCAGAAATACTTGCCCTTTTACCCTTGAATAGCCCCGCAGCAACTGTATATAGAACTCCCGTTCCCGGTATCAACACAACGATAAAAGAGGTAATCAAAAACTCAATGCTTATCATAAGGACAAGTCCTGACATAAATTATAGATTTAAATGCTGGATTTAGGGATAACCCTTTTGAATGGTGGCCTCTCAATCTTCTTCAATTTTTAAGCTTATACTAGCTATTGGTGTTCCTGGGGGAAGGCCATTAAGCTGTTCATATATCTGCCCAAGCAGATCCAAATGAACTTCCCAAGATATAGATTGATAATTTTCTGTAATGTACTCCCCGCCCATTATCGGTGGTCGGATTGGTGAATAGCAACAACCTTGAGTTAATGGTTGGTCCACTAACTCAAGTAATAATCTATATTTAAACCAGTGGCCCGGAATATCTTTCATTGCTGCTATCATCTCTCGGAATGTACTCCAGGATTTAGCGGCAAGTTCCATTTCTCCTGTGCCAGTATCTAGGAAATATACACGTTCCTTGTTCAGTAGGCCTTCCTTCCTTTTGAAGAATAAATCCCCCATGGAGGTCAGAAGACACATGGAGGCCTTTTTGCCAACTAGCCATCTCCAGCATTCAAGGGCATCTCTTTTTCCTAGATCAGTAACTGGAGCAAAAATATCTACTTCATTATCCATAATGTATTTCTATATGCCTGCGGTAAAATTGCCCAAAACTCATGATTGTTCTTAATCCAAGCCTCTGTCACACATCTATGGCGCTACGTCAAGATTTTTGTGGAGACAGCAGTTCGCTTGCAGATTGAGCGGAGCCGAACTCTTGTTGGCCCTTTCTCCAGAAATAAATGCTGATACAAAAAATAACTACAGGTAAAACCATACCAAATTCATTGAGATACCAACCTGAATCTGTGCTTTGTAGGGTCAATGGATTGAAGAATTTTTGAATAAATGCATTGAGGCTCATGTGGAAAATAACGGCAGGCCAAACACTGTTAGTCTTTAATCTTACGTAAGTCATGATTACTGACATTGACATTAAGCCTAGCGTAAAGAAAAACAACTGATAGCTGAGAGGGGCTGTTTCATTCCCGTAGACACCTGCTACCATCATGGGCCAATGCCAGGCGGCCCATGTAAACCCAGAGGTTAATGCGATCCCTGAGAAGGACATAAGCTTTGAGAGCTCAGGTACAAGCAATCCACGCCATCCAATCTCCTCTCCTAAAACTCCAGGCAGTATCAATATAAAGCTGATACTTGCAGTAATTAAGAATCTAAAGATGATTACACTGGTATCACTCCAGGCATCTACTTTATACCCCTCTCTTAGTGCCGTAACGTATTCTGAGTTATACCACTCCCCGAAACCTAAGATCCACATAATAAGGTAGGCAGCTGCTACATAGCCCAAGGGTACCAAATAGCTTAACCACTGATATTTCCAGCTTCCCCAAGACCATCCTAAGGAGCCCAGACTCTTCTTGAATATCAAGCATGTTGTGACCGTGGCAAGCCCAACAGAAAGCATTAAGGGTACTGCGCTTTCCATGTGAAAAATTAGCCAGTATCCGATAGGGTAGAGGCTCGCTGTGAGAATTAAAAAAACAGCGATAATTTTGATCGAGCTCAGCGATTCTTTCATCTAGATCGTTAACTCCGTGCCATCTTTAAAATGGCTAATCTGCAGTATGTCTATGTGCGAAATAGGATATCTCTTGTACTTTTAATGAGTGGGGATTACAAGAGGCTTAAGGTTTTGAAGGTTGCCCTGCAGAGTACTGTTATTGAGGCTAGGTGAATTTTACACTCTCTAAATTATCTATTCTAAATGTAGAAGGAATAGCTTATTAACTGCTTTTCGAACTCATACCTATTGACCTTTTATTTGGCTTGGCTGCTTTAAGTCTACCAGACGACACATTGCATCTTTTGTAGATTCGATTAACGGTATCCCTTGTGAGATATCCAGAGATATTGATCAATCTTTGTAGGTTTAAAGAGTCTAGCTTTAGGTAGGCCTATTTTGTTTGGTAGTTCGAGGCGCAGCTCGAAGTGTCTTTGTTAACAACCGCTTACTGGGTAGGTATTATTTTTCATGTGGAAGTCAACTTTTGAATGAGAATATATATCCTACCAGCTATGCTTGATCTTTGTTTAAGGGGGTGGTGAAATTGAGGGGATGTAAGTACAGTAGAAGTAGTAAAAAGTTAAACCTTTCTTAAAGGTATAATTTCAGGTGCTTGCTATTTTTAATTTAATATGCACCTCTGTACCAGCTGGATGTAAAATTTTATAATTGTCTCACTGTTAGAGTAGTGCATTCTACTCGTAGCATTACTGTATACAAGTTTATGGATGCCTTCTGATCACTTTAAAGCTCCACTCTCAATTGCTTCATGGAGTTTTTTCTCTATAGTAGACCACAATTTATGACTGCCACCTGCTATTTTTTCTGAGTTGACAGTGAAAACCTGTTCCTTGGAAATATTGTGTTTCTGCCAGCTATGGCCGTTACCATAAATGTTATGTAGTAGTGGAGGTACTCTATCAATCGCTTTTGCAAACTTACCATCAGGTGAAACGCCTTCCTCAAATTCCTCCTATAAAGCTATAAATTCAGCTGAGAGCTTGTCCGGTAATATCGATAGTGTTTGCGCTAGACTTTGGGTCTCACTTAATTGTTGCTCGTCGGTGAGTGGTTGATACACAATTTGATCACCTGCTCCAATTTCACCCAGGTCATGTATCAATAGCATCTTAACAACGCGGCTAATATCAATACGTTCATTGGCGTAGTCTTTGAGCATAAGTGCGATTAAGGAGACATGCCAGCTATGCTCTGCTGAGTTCTCGTAACGATTTATACCGACTGGCTTTGTTTGCCTCAGGACAGCTTTAAGCTTCTCAATTTCGATAACAAATTCTATGATTTTTTCAATATCACTCATTCTACTTCGCTTCTCACGTAGGATCTTCTATTGAAACTGAATTATATAAGTCTTTGTTGGAGTATTTTTAGGCTTTGATATAAAGATATTATATGGTACGCCACAGTTTCCCTCTGGCTGATGCTGATTCAATTGTTTACTGCTTCTTCAGCCCACACAGGAGATCTGAAGTGATTTTTATTTATAGTTTTTTTGTGAAAATTTTTTAGAGTCACTCCTTCTACATTCACGTTAAGATCTAGGGATACATAGCCTTCAGGCATGTATTTATGTACTATAAAATGTGTACCACTTGGGATTATCATGCCTTCGTTAGTCTGTAGCGATTTTGTTAAAGTCCAGACTTCAGATGTACCGGAATCTCGAAAGCTAAGGAAGGTGGTAGTGGAACCTACCCCAAGGAAAAATCCTACGATTAAAGTTGTTATTGTTTTCATGCATTTCGCTATTGCTGTTGAGATGTATTGAATTGTTCTGCTAACGAATTTTATTGGTTTAAGTATATACAGTATCGATAAATTGTCGCTATTTGTATATTTTTACTACTACAGGTTTGCACATGCTAAATAACCCGTATCTCTGTCAGGTTCGATTATTACTTATATCCTCGAATAAATTTTGTGTTAAGAAAAGTGCTTGTTGACGCGCCCTTAAACTACAATCAAAATGCTCCCCCAGCAGTAATTAGCCGCAGTTTAGCTTTATGCGACTTAAGTCTTTATTAATAGTGTCCATGCTGACCCTCAGCGGATGTTATGAAGTAACCCCTCAATCTTATGATCGAAGTGAGTGGTTGCCACGGTGGTCTGATGTCGATGGTGATTGCCAGAATACTCGTCAGGAGCTATTGATCCGTCTCTCTTTGGCTCCTGTTGCCTTCAGCAATGAGAAGAGCTGTACAGTGGTTACAGGCCTGTGGATGGACCCCTATACGGGACAGTTTTTTGAAAAAGCTTCGGATCTGGATGTGGAGCATATAGTACCGCTATCTTGGGCTCATAAGTACGGTGGTGCTAGTTGGAGCCGGGAGCAGCGCAAAGCTTTTGCAGAAGACCCTGCAAATTTGTGGCTGGTTGATGATGGCCACAATCGCAGTAAGGGAGATAAAGGGCCCGATCAGTGGCTGCCGCCCTATAAGCCAGCCCAAGCCATTTATATCCGTCAGTTTGAGGTTGTGGCCCGTAAGTATCGGCTTGGCGACTGAATACGACACTCTACCGTTAGAGCTGACATTGAGCTGATTTTTAAGTAAATCGGCTCCTGATGGAAATCACTGATCTCCTGATTATTTAGATCCTTCACTCCTTGCTCCCCATCCTATTATCTCCTTCGGGTTAGTTGGCAATAGTGATATTTAGCTATCCACCTAACCTACAGGTCCTGGTATGAACGCTAGTCAGAAATGGCATTAATGTACACTTCAGTTAAAGCACTGTGATTTTCTTCTGCTGCTGAATATTCATTTCTGCGATTACTTGCCGCTTAGATAGGGTGGGGTGTTACGAATTTGGCTTCCTTGGGTTACATAATTGAAGCGATATTTACGGGCATTAAATTGAGTTAAAAGATGATAGGGGGAGCTATGGATAGAGTTGCGGGTATCTCGGCGTTTGGCATGGGGTTAATTTATATTAGTGCTTTTGTATTCTTTGGTGCTTTTTGGTCTTTTCCATCGGATGGGAGCCCCATAGAAAAAATGACATTCTTGGCAGAAAATCAACTGATTTTTAATATTGCCTATACCCTAATGTACTTGGTCTTTGCGATATTACTGGGCTGTGTGGTAGTTAGCTTATATGAAAAGCTAAAAAGTAAGAGGAGGGAGATTGCTGCATTGGCATCCTTGTTTGGAGCAGTCTGGGTGGGCCTTGTCATAGCGAGCGGTATGATCGCAAATATAGGACTCGCCTATGCTTTGGGGCTTATGGAAGTCAGTGTTCAGCAGGCTTTCGATACCTGGGGAATAATATACTTGATGGTTGAAAGTCTTGGTGGTGGCAATGAGTTGGTGGGTGGACTTTGGGTTTTGTTAATTAGTATTGCTGCATTGCAAGCTGGGCTTTTTTCCCGGCCATTAAATTTTATCGGTGTGCTAGTGGGAGTGGCGGGAATTGCGACTATCTATCCGGACGATATCTTTACAGAAATATTCGGAATTTCCCAAATAGTCTGGTTTATTTGGTTAGGTTTCTCTTTGTTAAGGCTGGGTAGGCACAGTCAAAAATGGGAGGCAGCAAACTCTATTCCGACCGCTAATAGCTAAAGGTGTATATAGGTAAAGCCTGCTTCTTCACATGGAATGCGTCTGGACAATAAAGTTTGTATGCAAGTGGGTAAGAAAGTGTTTTTGATTTTCCCCAAAAAATGAAAAATGCGTCTATCCTTTCAATGGGCCAAGCATTCGTTTATTCAGTGTCTTGGCTTGCGTTTCCGCTGTCGTAAGGCTGGTGAATCCGGGGCTATTCCTTGCCTCGCTGTTTGTCGCAGTCATTTTAGTGACTTGCCGGCCAGTCCTCCCCGGCCCGTGGGTAGCGAGCGGATTGCACATTACCTGCAATTGATTCACGGGGTGATAACCCTGGATATTTTGGAGATCTAATTGTGAAAAGTAAGCAGTTCATTCTTCCTTTGGTAATTGCCAGTCTTGCTGCTTCTGCTGCCTTCGCGGATAACCATCCCAAGAAGCCGGCGAAAGACTGGACCTGTGCGGATTTCCTGGCTATCGACGATGAGTTTAAACCTAAAGCAGTTTATTGGGCTGCCGCCTACGCCAAGAAAGGCACGGAAGAGGGGGATATGCTGGATATTGAAGGCACAGAAAAAGTGACGCCGATGGTGATTACCGCCTGCACCAAAGCGCCAAAAGAATCTTTCTGGGCTAAGTTCAAAGATGAGTGGCACAAGGTGGGGATGCACCACAAGAAGGACAAAGCTGAAAAGCAGATGATGAAAATGCAGAAAAAAATGCAGGATGGCACTCAGATGAACAATAGTAATGGTGGCAGTGGCACAAACGGGACTAACCAGTAGGCGCTGTTCGTCAATACTTGCATTGCTATTGTTCTGGGCCCGGCTTGTGCCGGGCTTTGTCTATCCTGAGATGGAGATTCACCAGCGAAATGGTTTCGGTTAGTATTTATGGTGAATGGACGAAAAGTAGGCAAATGGATTTGTGATATGGGAAAGACTGTAAGAAACGAAGCCAGGCGGGGGAGAACAATTAGCCGTTCTACCAGGCTCTTCTGGGGTGGGGTGCTGTTGGCTGGGTTATTCCTGGCGTTGTTTATGCATTCGTCAAAGGCAGTCGTTTGCTAATTTGCCTTGATATGTATGGCGCCCCCGGGTGGACTCGAACCACCAGTCCGGACTTAGGAGGTCCGTGGTTTATCCTGTTAACCGACGGGGGCGGGTGTCAGCACTGCTGAAGAGCGGCGCTATTCTAGCCTGTGGAAAGCCCTGTGTCATGTCATGCTTTTCACCATTAACTCACCTTCCATCAAATCGTACCAAGTTGCTGTGTCACTGAGGGTAACATTGGCGCCACTCGGTTACTGCTATTCCCGTCGTTCCCTTTTCTTAAAATTTTCGAAAAACCTTCATAAATCTGTCTTTTTTCTTCGCTACTTTGACTTCGAAATGGCGGTTTTTGCGGATAGCTTTGTTCGGGGATCAGTTGGAAAGTTTTGACGTAAAAGCCGTATTTCCACTTGATAAATTATTGCTTGACCACGATTGATTGAGCTGGATAACCTGCAATTGCACCCTTGGTGCGATAAGGATATTTCTGCTTTCTCTAATCAAGATTATGGAGTTTCGTATGAGCGGCCACGTTAACGAAAGACGCCTAGATTTTGATAATGTGGGTATTCCACAAATTGCAACTGAAGTGCTGAAGGAAGCTACCTCTCAGCCACCACGCGACGCACGTCGAATGGTAGAAGACAAATTGGAGGAAAAGCGTTTAAGGCGTGAATTAATGGATTATGATTTCGACTAACGAAATATGCTGAAACTTTAACGGCTACGGCCAGCTATGCAGGGTGCAGATAATAAATTAAAGTAATCTAAAAATAGGATTGCTTAAACTGTACTCTGCGTAGTTAATAGATTTTATTGAAAATTTGCCTTTCCTGCCCAAGTCACTTCTATTTTCCCCTGGCTTTTCTCTGTGCTTTTAAATCGTTGGGCTTTGTTTCCCCGTATTGTATTTTCACTAATTAAAGTTGTTAGGTTTATTATTTTTGCAATGGGCGCTATGGAGATAGGGAAGAAGGTGTGTAGGTACAGAGCCCGTAAGGGATGCGGGCTCTATCGTAGGTATTGAGTTGGCTGTAGCTACATATTTTGTGTGGCTGCAGAGTTGCCTCCAAACCAACCCAGCAGACGCTTGAGTTTTGAAGCTAACTTGCCGCGCTTGGCCTTTCTGTTTTTGTCAGCATCGCTGACTAACCAGGCTACCTGGATAACCAATCTTTTACCTTCGAAAGGCAAGTGTCCGTGGAACGAGTTATCGGCTCGCTTAAATGCGGCCAGGGTACCGTACGAAGGTTTTACCTCTGGGGCTGCAGTATCTTCAAAGTTATCGCCGCTTTTTAAGAAACGCAGGCAGCCTGTGCCGTCCAAGGACCACTCCGGGTTCAGGTAGAGCAGGGCGGTAGCAATTTTTGACTGTCCGTCGGTATGGATGCGGCCGTGGCGTTTCTTGAGTGTACGGCTAATGGAAACATAGGTTGGGTATTGAGAAAGATTCTCAATACCCAGGTTGTTGCCAATAGCATCGGCGAATTCTGGAGCCCTAAACTGTTCAATCAGTTCATTTATTGTGGTGCCACAACTGCTTCTATCGTAGGGAAGGTAACCGGCCCCTTTAAGCTTTGGGAAGTCTTTGATAAAGGATGCCATCAGGTTCTCGGCCAGCAAGTTCTTGGCCACGAAGAAAGGAAATGGCTGTTGGTGAATCTGGCTTTCTTGGCCAATTAAAGTAGTAGCGTCGAGCCAGGGATCGATATGGGTGGCGAGATTGTTCATAGACACGCATCCTTACGAGCAGAAGAATTGGCCCTTTTGGGGGTCCAGCTTTATGTCGACTTCTGAGATTACCCACTTCCTTGAGGGTACAGCGAGAAACAGGTACTGAATCTCACGACGGTGTGAAAATACCAAAACTACAATTCAGTGCCAATTTAAATAGCGCTTTTCAGTGTGAATCAGTGGGCATTCTTGCGAAAGATCAAGGGTTGCTAAAATGTTGCTCGCTGAGACAATGCAATTAGCGCTGGTGCCGGTATAATGCCGTTCAGATTTGTCAGAGCGGTTTTATCCTGGAATGTCTGTGACCCCTAAGTCCCAAGTTGTGCTGCAAGTGAGAGATCTCGCCTGCGAAAGGGATGGTCGGCGCTTGTTTGAGGGCCTTCAGTTTTCTCTTCAAGCCGGCGCTGCAATTCAAATCAAAGGCAGTAATGGCGCGGGTAAAACGACCTTGCTGCGCACTTTGATTGGCAGTAGCAGTGATTTCACTGGGGAGATCCTTTGGTGTGATACCGCCTACCCGCAATCGCTCTCGGTGATGCGTGAATCCTTACTATATATCGGGCACAGGGGCGGAGTGCGCAGTGGCCTGACTCCGCTGGAAAACCTCACCTGGTATGGTGCTGACCATGAGGACGCGCTTAATGCGCTCGATAAAGTCGACCTGACCGGCTTTGAGGACAGCTTGTGCCACTCCCTTTCCGCCGGCCAGAATCGCCGGGTTGCCCTAGCGCGATTATTTCTACCTGATTCCCCTCGATTGTGGATACTCGATGAGCCACTGACCGCCCTCGACGTTGTGGGTGTTGCTGCATTGGAAGAGCAAATGGCGGTCCATCTTTATAGCGGTGGTTCAATTCTGCTGACCTCACACCAACCTCTGTCATTAGCCGGACTCAGTGAGGTTAATTTGTCTGACTATTCAGTCTCTGAGCCTTTTGAGGATTTTGGGGGAGAGCATGTCGACAGTTGATGTCCAAACACCGGTGAGCGAAGTGCGCAGTGGCCCTGGTTTTATGGCGCTGTTCCGGATTGAAATGCTCTTGGCGTTGAGAAAACGAGCAGATATTGCCAACCCCTTATTATTTTTTGTGACGGTTTTAGCACTTTTGCCGTTAGGGGTAGGACCTGAGCCCGAACTTCTGGCAAAGATGGCTCCGGGCATGATCTGGGTAATGGCCCTACTGTCCACCATGCTATCCCAGGAAAGCCTTTTTAAAGGTGATTTCGAAGATGGCACCCTGGAGCAGCTCACCCTGTTACCACAACCGCTTTACTTTGCGGTTCTTGCAAAATCCCTGGTGCACTGGATTGCCACAGGCTTGCCGCTGGCATTGCTGTCGCCGCTGCTCGCCTTAATGCTGAATCTGCCCGTGGATGGTTATGTTTGTTTGCTGGCTTCCCTATTGCTGGGAACTGCAAGTTTGAGTTTGATCGGGGCCATTGGTGCAGCACTCACTGTTGCCTTGCGCCGCCCCGGTTTGCTCTTGGCACTAATTGTTATGCCGCTGTATGTGCCCGTGCTAATCTTCGGCACCGGCGCAGTACAGGCGGCAATTGATGGCTATGCCTACAGCGCCCAACTGGCGATATTGGCAGCACTCCTAGCGGCTGCTGCGGCACTGGCGCCACTCGCTGCTGCGGGTGCAATACGTATTAGCCTGGATAATTGATTTGGAGGTCTTTCTTGGCTTGGCAATGGTTTCACCGCCTGGGTTCGCCCCGCTGGTTCTATCAAAAAACTGAAGCCTGGCTGCCCTGGCTGGCGCTGGCTAGTGTTGTATTGCTCGCTGTAGGCAGTGTTTGGGGCCTGGGTTTTGCCCCAGAAGATGCCAAGCAGGGCAATAGTTACCGCATTATCTTTATCCATGTACCCGCCGCCTTCCTGGCCCTGGCCGGTTACTACATTATGGCGATCAGCGGTGCTATCGGCTTGATCTGGAAGATGAAGCTCTCCTTTGCCGTGATGCGCGCTGCCGCGCCGATCGGTGCGGTATTGACCTTTGTCTCGCTATTTACCGGTGCTGTGTGGGGTAAACCTACCTGGGGTGCTTACTGGGTATGGGATGCCCGCATTACTTCAATGCTGATACTCCTGTTTCTCTATGTCGGCGTTATGGCACTTACCCACGCAGTGAACCGGGAGCAGGTCGCCGACAAAGCTTCTGCACTGCTGGCTTTGGTGGGCACCGTGAATATCCCGATTATTTACAAGTCCGTAGACTGGTGGTTTACCTTGCACCAGCCCGCGACCATTCGCCTGACCGAATCCAGCAGTATTGATCCGAGTATGTTCTACCCGCTGCTGACCATGATTATCGGTTTCTACTGTATGTATGCCTGGACCCTGCTGACTCACACCCGCACTCTGCTGCTCAAGCGCGAGATGCGCACCAAGTGGGTACAGGAAGAACTGGCGGGAGGTCGATAAAGTGGAGTTTCAATTTGCCAACCTGGCTGATTTCCTAACGATGGACGGCCACGGTGTATTTGTGTGGGTGTCCTACGCGGTGACTTTCCTGAGTCTCGCGGGGATGGCTCTCTACCCTTACATTGCCCGCCGCGGCCTGAAGGCAGAGCTGGTGCGACAGCAGAAAATTGCCCAGCGCCGCCGCCAGGCAGTGAGTGAGCGCACAGTAACCACAAAGAAAGAAATAGCAGAGGAACCGGCTTAATTTCAATTTGCCGGGTTCCAGCGGATAGGGCGATGGAGAACCTATCAGCGCAATAGAATTAAATAGTTATGGAGTAGGACTTAGACAATGCACCCTGTACGCAAGCAACGCCTGATACTCGTACTTGTCCTGGTGGTATTGTCCAGTGCAGCAGTAGGTTTTGTAGCCTATGCGATGCGCGGCAATATCGATTATTTCTATGCCCCCAAGGCCTTTGCAGCGGGTGAAGTCCCGATGGAAAAGCGGATTCGCGCGGGAGGTTGTGTTGTCCCGGGCAGTGTGCAGCGAGCTACTGGTAGCCTGGAAGTCCAGTTTGTGATTACTGATGGCGAGGCTCAACTCTCCGTAGTCTTCGACAAAATCCTGCCGGACCTATTTGCCGAAGGCGAAGCAGCAGTGATTACCGGCCAGTTGATGCCAAGCGGTGTTCTGCGTGCGGACCAGGTGCTGGCCAAGCACGATGAAACTTATACGCCACCTGAGGTAGCCGACACCATGGTTTCCCATGAAGGTTGTTCCGATGGAGCGAAAATATGATCCCTGAGCTGGGCCATTTTGCGTTAATTGTCGGCTTGCTGCTTTCGGTTGCTCTCGCAACAGTGCCGATGGCCGGTAGCTATTCATCGCGCCCTGTGTGGATGGATGCGGGGCGTCCGCTGGCTCTGGGTATTTTTGCGTTCGTTCTGATCGCTTTTGCCTGCCTGACCACTTCTTTTGTGCAGAGTGATTTCACGGTTAATTACGTAGCACAGAACTCCAACAGTATCCTGCCGGTTTATTACAAAGTTACCGCTGTATGGGGTGGGCATGAGGGCTCCATTCTGTTGTGGCTTTTGATTCAGGCTGGTTGGGCTGCGGCAGTAGCGCTGTTTGGTAAGCAGCTGCCCCCAGAGCTTTCCGCGCGGGTTTTATCCGTACTCGGTTTTGTACTGATCGGGTTTTTCCTGTTTATTCTGTTTACTTCCAACCCATTTGATCGCACCCTGCCATTCCCGCCGATGGAAGGTTCTGACCTGAACCCGCTGTTGCAGGACCCCGGTATGATTTTCCATCCGCCCTTGCTTTATATGGGGTATGTGGGTTTCTCGGTAGCCTTTGCTTTTGCTATTGCGGCATTGCTCGGTGGCCAGCTGGATGCGGTGTGGGCCCGTTGGGCAAGACCCTGGACGGCTGTGGCTTGGGGCTTCCTGACCTTGGGTATTGCCCTGGGTAGCTGGTGGGCTTATTACGAGCTGGGCTGGGGTGGCTGGTGGTTCTGGGACCCGGTTGAGAATGCATCCCTGATGCCTTGGTTGGTAGGGACTGCCTTGATGCACTCTTTGGCGGTAACTGAGAAGCGTGGCCTGTTTAAGAGCTGGACTATCCTGCTGGCGATTTTCGCTTTCAGTCTCAGCCTGCTCGGCACCTTCCTGGTGCGCTCAGGGGTGATTACCTCGGTGCATGCATTTGCTACTGACCCACTGCGAGGCAGCTTTATTCTTGGCTTCCTGGCTGTAATTGTCGGCACTTCGCTGCTGTTATTTGCCCTGCGCGCACCGACAGTCAGCGCCCGTAGCGTTTTCTCTTTCCGCTCTTTGGAAACCTTCCTGCTTGGCAATAACATTCTGTTGATGCTGATTATGGGCATGGTTTTGACCGGTACTCTTTACCCGCTTCTGGCCGACGCCATGAACTGGGGCAAGGTGAGTGTGGGTCCGCCCTTCTTTAATCTTTTCTTCGTGCCACTGATGGTTGTTCTCTGCCTGCTGGTGGGGATGGGCGTGCGCGCCAACTGGAAAGACAGCCGCTGGGACAAACTCCTGAGCGCATGGCGTTTGCCATTTGTCGCTTCGTTGGTAGTTGCGTTGCTGTGGACCCTGGCCCTGGGAGATTTCCATTGGGGAGCGGCGCTGGGAATCTTTATTGGTATCTGGGTCTTTGCTTCCAGCATCGCTGATATCGTGGCTAAAACCCGCAACTCCAGCTCATTCTTTGCCGGCCTTAAGCGTCAGAGAGCCAGTTACTACGGGATGCATATCGCACATATCGGCCTGGCAGTTTCGGTGTTGGGGGTAGTACTGACCACCGTTTACAGTATTGAGGAAGATGTGCGTATGGGTGCTGGGGACAGTTTCCAGGTTTCCGGTTACGACTTCAAATTTGACGGTGTTCGTATGGTTCAGGGGCCTAATTACCGAGCCTTTGAAGGTGTATTGCATGTCAGCAAGGACGGGAAGCCGGTTGCAGAGCTGCATCCCCAGAAACGCAATTACCTCTCTGGTGGCAACACCATGACAGAGGCGGCGATCGATACCGGACTCTTCCGCGATATTTATGTGGCCCTCGGTGAGCCGATGGACAGGTCTAACCCAAGCGGTGATTGGGCTGTGCGACTTCAGTACAAAGCCTTTGTGGTATGGATTTGGTTGGGCTCGCTTTTGATGGCGATTGGTGGAGCTATTGCTGTAGCGGATAAGCGCTATCGCAAAGCGAAAGCCGCTAAACCTGTAGATATAGAAGTTACAGGCAATGTTGCTACGGCGTAATAGTTGGAAAGGATAATGTCTAGACTCAAACTCTTTTTGCCCCTGGTAATATTTGTCGTGCTGGCCTTGTTATTTTGGCGGGGCCTCTACCTGGACCCACAGGAAATGCCGTCGGCCCTGCTGAATAAACCTGTGCCGGAATTCTCTTTGCAAAAAGTGGCGGATAACAGCCAAATTGTAGAGAAGAAAGATCTTCCCAATGGCCCGCATTTGATGAATGTGTGGGCCACTTGGTGTGTAGCTTGCCGGGTAGAGCACCCCTATTTGAATGCTCTGGCTGAGCAGGGTGTGCCGATCGTTGGCGTTAACCTCAAAGATGAGGATGAGGCAGCAATCAAGTGGTTGGAGAAATTCCACAATCCCTACTTGTATAGCCTCGCCGATAGAGATGGCCGTTTGGCTCTGGACCTCGGTGTTTTCGGTGCGCCGGAAACTTTCCTGGTGGATTCCGAAGGGACTATTCGCTGCAAACACGTTGGCGTTGTCGACAATAAAGTCTGGCAGACCAAGCTCCAGCCCTTGTACGAAAAATTAAAAAACCAGCGCTGGGACGATATTGTCGGTGAGTTATCAGATTCCCTCATCTCCCGTTGTCAGTGAGACAGAAGAAAAGAAGAGCCGTTTTATTTGTTGGCTGGGGCCAGTAGAGAATAAAGCGGCTTTTCAACAACAGCTGGATACTGTCCGCGCTCAATATCCCGATGCAAGCCACCACTGTACCGCGTTGGTGATCGGCAACCCTTCCAACCCGGAAGTAATGCAAGCAGATGACGACGGCGAGCCCGGTGGTAGCGCGGGGCGACCAATGCTGGAATTGCTGTTGAAACAGGGTGTCGGTAATGTGGGCGCTATAGTGACCCGCTATTTTGGTGGTACCAAGCTTGGGGTGGGTGGCTTGATGCGCGCCTATCGCGGTGCGGTAGGTGCAGCGCTGCAAGATATTCCTTTACAGCCTTTTATTCCCCTGCTGCATGTTTCGGTTTGCTGTGATTTTTCCCAGGAAGCCCGCCTGCGCTTTTTGGTGGGACGTCACCAGGGGAGTTGTGGGCAGGCGGAATATGCCAGTGATGTCACTGTGCCAGTTTCACTCCCCCAGGATCAGTGGTCGCAATTGCAGGCGCAACTATTGGCAGAGGGCTTTCAGCTTCTCGATGATCAATAGTTCTTTCAAATGATGCCGTACTTGGCAAGCTTGGCTATCTCAGCCCCGGAATAGCCAAGCTCAGCCAGAATATCCTTGGTGTCCTCTCCCAGGGTAGGTGCCCGCTTGAAATTAACCATCTCTCCATCGCAGCGAATTGACGGTGCCAGTATTTTAATATCCTTGCCGTGATCACCGGGTATTGTTTGGATGCGGTCGGTATCGGAAACAAAGGGGTTTGTTAGCGCCTGCTCAACATCATATACCGGGGCTGCCGGCACCTGACCAGCTAAAATTTTCAGCCATTCTGCAGTATCTTTTTTTGACAGTATCTCATCTAAGATTTCAGTTAATTCCGATTGATTTTTTCTGCGTTCCCTGAAATTTACAAACTTGGGTGCGTCAACTAATTCTGGATGTTCAATACATTGACACAGGGCTTTCCAGAATTTTTCCTTATTGCACATCAGGTAAATCCAGTCGTCCTTTGTTTTATAAAGTTGACAAGGGCTCAGGGAAAAGTGTGCCGATCGCGGCACCCGCTTTTGGTTGTGCCCTGCATTTAATTGCCACATGGCCACATAACTTAAATTATATAAAGCGTTGTCAAAAAGACTGACATCAATATCTCGACCCTTGCCAGTTTCCCTAGCACTAAGCACTCCGGAAACAACGGCCAGCGCGAGAGCTACTCCAGTGGATAAATCCACCAAGGACAAGCCACACCGGGTGGGCGGACCGTCAGGGTCACCTGTTAATTTGAAATATCCTGCTTCCGCCTGCACGGGGTAATCATACCCTGGCCATTTGGCCCTTTCGCCATTCCGGCCGTAGGCCGTCAAGTGGGCGCAAACAATTTTGGGGTTCAGCTTTCCCAGTTGTTTGTAAGTAATACCCAGCTTGCCCGGTACGTCTCCCCGTAAGTTATCGGTCAGGGCATCTGCGCTAAGAATTAATTTGTGCAAAATTTCCTGCCCCTGGGGAGAGGAAAGGTTAAGGGATAAGCTGCGTTTGTTGTGATTGAAAGCCTGGAAAAAAAGGCTGCTATTATCCCCGGATTCACTTTCCAAGAAGTAAGGGCCTACGGTACGACCGACATCTCCGCCACGAGAGATATCTTCGATCTTAATGATTTCTGCTCCCAGATTTGCCAGATACAAAGTGCCAAAAGGGCCGGCACCATATTGTTCCACTGCCACAATCCGCAATCCTGAAAGAGGTAACATGTCGGAATATTCCACTAAATACAGATACGCCGTACCCCTCAGCATAGAGCAGGAGCTGTAAATTCGATGGGGTTGATTGGTAGATATTGAGAATAACTGGTCACTCGTATTTTGGTGATCTGGCCGCTAGGTAGAGCTCACGGAAGGTGGATGTCGCGATTTAATACAGAGTTGCTAGTCTTTTGGGTGAGCTACTGGATTGGTTCTGAATCCGGTCGTTGAGAAGGGCACCGGGAATGGATATCCGGCAATCTGTCAATTTGTTGAAAGGGTGCCGCTAGATGGGCAGTGTCATTAACAGAAGCAAGTACTTTCGCAGTGTCCTGTTTGTTCCTGCGACCCGGCCGGATCGCTATGAAAAAGCAATGGCCAGCGGAGCCGATATTGCCTGTGTGGATTTGGAAAATGCCGTTTCCCTGGAAGATAAAGATACTGCAAGGGAGCAGGTGGTCAATTTCTTTACAGGAAAGGATATTGTTCCCACTCAGCGCGCGTTGAGAATCAACCAGCTCGACAGCGATTGCGGCATCAAGGATATGTTGATGCTGCTAGATCTGCCGCAACTGCCAGACGTTGTGATTCTTCCCAAGGTTCAATCAGCAGAAGAAGTGATTGGTTTTTGCCAGGTTATGGCCCCCTCCCATAAAACGATTCGAATAATAGCCCTGATTGAATCCCCAAAAGGTTTGGAGAATGCGTTGAGTATTGCCCAGGTAGAGGAGGTGGTTTGCCTGGCCTTTGGCGCGGCTGATTACAGTGCAACAGTGGGGTCAGATATGAGCTGGGATGCTCTTTTATATGGCAGGGGGCGGCTGGTTCAGGCTGCCGCATTTGCAGGCATTGATGCTGTAGATGGCCCCTATTTGGAGCTGGATGATGAAAGAAGCCTAATTGAGGAAACACAGAGGGTCTCCGCCCTGGGGTTTTCTGGAAAAATAGCCATCCATCCAAAGCAAATTAAACCGATTCACCAAGGATTGGCACCATCTAGTGAGGCGCTCTCTCATGCTCAGCGAGTACTGAAAGCTTATAAAGAGAATCATGGTGGAGTTCTTGTAGTTGATGGACAGATGGTGGATATGCCCGTGGTTGAGCGGGCGCTGAAAACTGTGGCGGCCTCGAAGGGATTGTGACCGTACTATAGCAGAGCCAAACTCACCGGAGCCTTACGGTAAGGCAAGAGGTTTCTATGCCCCGCTATCATTTTCCTGCGTATATAAAGACCGGTAAAAATCGCTATCGAGAGCGTTACGGTCTCGATTTTGAAGACTTTAAGGTAGGGCAGGTTTTTCATCATAGGCCCGGCGTTACCATTAGCCAGCACGATAATAAGGAAGAGTGCATCAAGACCTTAAATCAAGCCATGCTGCATTTTGATGAGTGTTACACCGCCCAAACTGAATTCGGTAAGCCGTTAATTGATACTACTTTAGCGGTTCAACAGCTAATGGGCTTGATCTGGAAGACCTACAATCGACGGAAAAAAATTGTTGGTTGGAGAAAAATTTCCATGGTGGCACCAGCTTATGGCGGTGATACCTTGTATTCTGAGAGTAAGGTTCTCGAAGTCCAGGCAGGTAGTGAGTATGACGACGCGGGGCTGGTAGAAATTGTTATATATGGAAAGAATCAAGACAAGAAGACTATTTGCGAAATACAGTGTGACATGTTGATCTTCAAACGCAATCACCTGCCTTTCTCTGCGAACGGCTACTAAATTTCCATTTTCCATATTTAGGTGACCTCAATGAAAGAGTCATTTAATTTTTTGCGGGAAGTAGAAGATAACGTTTATATAGAAACGGTCGGAATAGACTTTGAAGATTTTGAAGTGGGGCAAATATTCGAGCATCGTCCAGGTCGAACCTTCACTGAAGCTAGCTGTGTCGACTATGCACTTCGCTCATTCGATCTCAGCCCGTTTATCACTGATAAGGTATATGCGCGTCGAGTTTATGGTGATAGGCAACGAGTATTGGAGACATTTGTTTTAAGCGCAATGGCGCATACAACTAGGACGTTTGGAAAGGTTGTAGCCAACTTGGAGATGAGTGACTGTGAGTTGCAGCCAGTTTATGTGGGAGATACTTTATACTTCGAATCTGAGATACTTTCCAAAAGGGAGTCAAAATCAAGGCCTGAACAGGGGTTGCTTAGCATATATTCCCGCGCTCAAAATCAACATGGTGAATGGGTTTGCGCCTACAAGCGAACGTTACTTGTTTATCGTAAGAACTTTGGTCCCTATAAGGCTGCTGGATACTGATTTCGCAGCCTAGCCAATGGCTTCTTTTTCCTACTCTGGATTGTCGAGAGTGGTATAGCGCAAGTAGTAAAATTCAAGAGGTCCTCCAGTATAGCGATGGATCGAAAAGAGCATTCTAATATCTCCCTGCTTTAACTATTTTAAATGTAGCCTGTACCGTCTCCGCCTGTTGCTAATACCTCGGGGGGATGGTTACATCCATTGTAAAATGTGTGTAACTGGATTGACTTATACAGATTTGCATATATCGTAAAAACGAGGAGAATGTTGATATATTGTGCGGCTGCAAGGTGTCTTTAGGGGTACCTTTGTACAGTGTGACAAATAGCTTCTTTGTATACCCTTAAAGATAAATATCTTAATTCAGTAGGTAGTAATAGAACGCTTGTAGAAACAGACATAGGGAATTAAGCAGTTACTCAGAGATACTGTGAATGTCAGTTGACACATTTGTCATGACTAGTGATGAGTGCTTACCGTCTGTAGATAGTGAAAGCAAGAAAGCCACGTGTAAGATTTTCAAATTGATAAAAGAGCACAGGGTAGTTTACCCTGATATTTATTCAAATGAAGATGAATTAGATAAATATGCATATGAAGTACTACAGATCAGAAGTTCCTGTTAAGCAGAATGCATCTGGTAAGTACTAACGCTATTATGCTTTCTTGGGGGCAGCGCTTCGAGCCTCCCCATGAGTGATTGGCATTAAGTGACTATGGTAGATAGATCGATATTATTGAAAGAACTTAGAATTTCCTGTGATCCAGATTTTGGCATGTGTTTAGAGCTTTTCAGTTGGGATCATCTCGATTATATCGAGGATATTTTAGCTGAGTACTTCGATATTGAGTATGAGTTCAAAATACAAGATTCGGAGAACTCTAGGTACGCGCTCTTATTTGGCAATAGTGTTGAAGAGAGTATCCTGGAAAATGCCTTATTGGCTATAAATCGCTACCATGCGTATTCTCGGCAACTTTACGTCACAATGTAGGGTGTTACTTGATAAGCTGATGCCGTGTTTTTCGATCACATGAGCCTGCATTGGGCAGTCAGGTAGCGCTGGCTTGTTTGAGATGTGGATGTTAATTTTTCTACAAGATGGAGTGAGTTTTGGGTAATCGGGATTTGATATTCATTAGGCAGGCAATGCTGATACCTGTGTTTGCACTGTATAATATTTTCTTGGGGTTGTTTTTGCCTGGCTATAGTATTGTGACTCAGCATATTAGTGAGTTAGCATTGGAATCACCTTTCTTTCCATATTCACATAGACTTACAGATATATTGATTGGTCTTTCTATGTGTATATTTTCTCTGCCTTGTTTGTCACTCGCAAAGGCTAAATTTACTTTTTTAACGATGTTTGCATTTGGTGTAACATGGATTTTTGCGGGGCTCTTTATTATGAATAGCCCATTACATGATGTATATGGGCTAACAAGTATCTTAATAGTTGTTCCTGTTATATTTGCTTTAGAGATGCGCAATTATTATATCTCAAAGAAATTCCAGGATTTATGCGTACTTGTAACCTTGATTCACGTTGTTTTCTTTTGGTTCTTTAGTTATGGATATATGCCTGTTGAATACAAAGGAGTGACACAAAGGATTTGGGTGGCAGTTACTTTGATATGGTATGGACTGGCAGCTTATCAGCTTTCATCGTCGGCCAAAAAGAAGGTGCATGAACAAGTTGCGTCATATTCTATGCCTGTTACGTAATGCGTTAAGGTATCAAATCAGATGAATCAAGAATCGTAGGAATTTACTCAAAAAGTAATCTACTTGTGGGAGACAGAAAGAGTGTCAATTTAAAGAAAAAATTTCAATATAACAAAGCTGGGAAAATAGTTTAAAAAATTTAGAGAGAGCAAAATTTGGATATTCAGATACGCAAAGAGAGTAAAAGAGATATTGAGCCAATCCACAGAGTCACTACCTTGGCTTTTCGGGAGGCTCCGTATACTGATCACTCTGAGCAGTTTATCGTGAAGGCCCTTCGCCAAGCTGACGCATTATTTATATCAAAGGTGGCTGAAGTGGATGAAGAAATTATAGGCCACATTGCCATTTCTCCAGTTGTTATTTCTGATGGCTCAGCCAACTGGTTCGGGCTCGGGCCGATTTCAGTACTACCTGAGTATCAGAACAGAGGAGTTGGCTCAAAGCTTGTTCGGAGCGCCCTGGTTGACCTCAAAGAACAAGGTGCGGCAGACTGCGTTGTGCTGGGGGAGCCTGCTTATTACGGGCGTTTTGGCTTCAAAGTTGTCGAAGGGCTGATTTTACCCGATGTACCCGTAGAGTACTTCCAGGCACTGTCGTTTGATGACGATTTTCCAAGTGGAGAGGTTGTATATCACAGAGCATTCTCGGCACGAGCTTAACTGTCAGCTGCACTACGATGGACCTTCCACCGTTTTACAGATAGAAAAGGGCGGATGAGTAAAATTCTATTTTTTATAGGCGTGATAATGAATATATGAGAAAATATGAAAAGAGTTAGATCTATCATTAAGCACCAGTAAGCATAGCAAAAAGACTATATGGATATAGTGGATAGCTCGCTTCTCCCAAAAGGGGTGCTTGTATGAATTATAGTACGCATAAATTTCAAGTTTTATTGCAATATCAATTATAAAAATTTTATGGAGAAAAAGTGGCTGAACTTCCCTCTAATATTTATTTGAAACTGCCGAAGTCGATTGAGGTTCAAGATTTCTTGTCATTATTGGATAGTGAGTCTGAATCAGACTTTGTAAACGCTGCCACTATATTAAGCCCGGAACACGGACTCGAACTTGCGAAGAAATTACTAGAGCAGCTTAGTGACTTTTTTGAAGTTCGTCCGGAGAGTTTTAAAAAGTACGGCTCCGTAATCGGTATTCGATACGTTCTAGGTATGCAAGCGGAGCAGATACTTGATGAGCTATTGTTATTTTATGGACAGCTAGTTAACCCCATTGATCTTAGGGCATATATATCGGGTGATGATTCGTGGGAGATTTTTTACAGGGTTGAAGGTGGTAAATTAATAAAAGAGCATTGCCAGGCCGATGAATCTGAAGTTACGGAGTTGATTCAAACTGTGTATGCTTGGTGGCATCAGGGGCTACCCAAGTCAATTTTTGAAGGCCAATTAATTGATTCCCGTACCGAAGTACCAAAACCAATTAAGCCCGTAAAAATCATAACGAAAACAAAAATAAAAGTGCCGGATGACTACTTTTGGGAAATGATATTTTTCAATATGATCCCGGGAAAGAATGAAACACCCCATAATGATGATATTCATTCTTATTGGAGCTATTCCTGGGAGGGAACCGATGATCGGTACCAACAGGTTATGTGTGCATTTAAGCGATTACGGACTGCTTATGTTCGGTGCGGTGTAGATTTTAAGAGGCATGAAGGTTCAGGTTGTGACATAACCTATAATTTTAGTGAAAGTTCAAATAACAGTAGTTATGCACTCACTTATGCTTTGTTTAGTGCGCTTATTGGAGCTGAGGTTAAACAATTTGTTACGATGCATCCAGATTTTGAGAAGCATTATATTTGTACAGGTGGGGTCGTGACTGTGGAGGTGCGCCAGAACAAGAAGGTTATCTCTACAGAAATTCATAATGTTAAGAGTATACTCTTGGATGGTGATTAGTTTAAATGATTAATAAATTGGTTAAATTGATATTAAGTGGTGCGAGAATCGGTCCATGAGTATAGAAATTAGACATAGTAGAAAAGAAGATATTCCTGAAATTAAAGATATATATGCTCAGTCTTCCTGCTATGCAGGAACACTCCAAGTCCCATACCCTTCAATAGATAAATGGGAGAAGTTTCTGGGGGATATCCCCGATAACTTTTATAGCATTGTAGCTGTCCTGGATGGGATGATTGTCGGTCAAATTGGAATGGAGGTGTTCTCGAATCCAAGGCGAAAGCATGTCTCAAATATAGGTATGGCAGTAAGTGAAGAACATCAAAATAGTGGGGTTGGCTCAAAGCTTTTGGAGGCGATGCTCAACCTATCTATTAACTGGCTTGCCGTTCGCCGTATAGAGTTAGAGGTTTATACTGATAATGAACAGGCTATAGGTCTATATAAGAAGTATGGATTTGAGGTCGAAGGCACTGCAAAAAATTATGCATTTCGAAATGGTGAATATGCTGATGTCTATTTGATGGCTAAGGTGATTTAGCTCAATATAACTTAGTGATTGAAGGCTATATACTAGGAAAAATAAGGTTGCTATAACTGTTGATACGTATGCCCTCTAGTACCTGTGAGAGGAGGGACACCTTTATTTTGGTTTATGAACATGGAGTCTTGGTCAAGGATGTCTGAAATTAATATTCGCTCTGCGAATGAGCGGGATCTAGCTAGGTGCTTTGAGATTGAATCTGTATCTTATACTGGTAACGAGGCAGCAACAAAAGAAAAGATTCTAAAGCGAATTTTGACTTACCCCGAAGGTTTTCTTGTTATAGAGAATAATAAGGAAGTTATAGGTTTTATTAATTCAGGAGCAACTCACGACGTAGAGTTATCTAACGAAGAGTTTAAAGAGCTGGTGGGGCATGATTCGAATGGAGAAAACATTGTTATTATGTCACTGGTGGTTCACCCTAATTATCAAGGTAAGGGTATGGCAAATAAGCTATTGAACAGCTTTATTAGCTCTATGAGTGAGCTAGGGAAAAAGAGAATTTATCTGATATGTCAGGATGAGCTTGTTGGTATGTATGCTAAATATGGATTTATTCATCAAGGTAAATCTGATTCTACTCATGGTGGCTTGAGTTGGCATGAGATGTTTCTTACGCTCTAAAGTAAATAAATTTAACATCGTTGTGTTTTCTTATTTTCTTTCTGGGATCGTTGTGAATTCAGACCATATCTATTGGAATGAATTGCTTGCAAATAGAATCTGCACCAAAAACTGAAGAAGTTGGCACTGTTTTGCCAGTGCCGCTATAACTTCAGGGGATCGGTAACTTAAATATGTCTGAAGTACTATTACAGAGCACTTTGATTTAATTCCATTCCCATATTGTGGGAGGTGGTAAATAGATGGCGACGTCTGACAACGGCGTCAGAAAGCATCTCTAACGCCTGATAAGTATCCTTCCAGCCGATACAAGCATCAGTAACCGATTGTCCGTAGGTCATCTTGTCCCAGGGGCAAATCTTTTGGCTTCCTTCTTCGAGGAAGCTCTCAATCATTACAGCTGAGATATTTCTTTGCCCTGTACTGATTTGATCGCAGAGAGACTCCGCAACAATCATTTGAATACTATGTATTTTCTGGCTGTTGCCGTGGCTGCAATCCACCATAATGCCGGTGGGGAGCGATGCATAATCAAGCTGAGATATCGCCTGTTCTATGTCCTCAGCATGGTAATTGGGCCTTCTTCCTCCACGAAGAATTAAGTGGCAGTTGGGGTTGCCTGTAGACTGAACAGCTTCAAGTTTTCCATTGCGGATTGTGGTACAGAATATCTGTTGAAATTGAGCTGCCTGAATCGCATCCATTGCAACTTTGACATTTCCGTCAGTACTATTTTTAAAACCGATAGGACAGGGAAGTGCAGAGGCTAATTCCCGGTGTGTTTGTGATTCCGTGGTACGAGCGCCGATAGCTCCCCAGGAAATCAAATCTGCTATGTAGAGTGCATTCAGCGGGCACAGGAATTCAGTGGCAGCCCCTAATTCCAGTGCATTGATGTTGAGCAATAACTCCCTGGCTTTAGTGAGCCCGGTATGCATATCGGCGCTGCCATCCAAATGAGGATCATAAATAAAACCTTTCCAGCCTACAGTAGTACGCGGTTTCTCAAAATATGTACGCATGACAAGACAAAGACTGCTTTCAAACTGGTTTTGAATTTCGGACAGTTTTTGCGCATAGTCTAGCGCAGCTTCAGGGTCGTGAATTGAGCACGGACCGACCACAACCAGTAGGCGGTCATCTTCACCGCTTAGTATTCTGGCAACCTGGTGGCGAGTTCGCTCGATCGCTAAAGCGGTATCAGACGGGCAGGGCATTTTTTGGATTAGCTCGTCATTACCCGGGAGTTTCATATGAGTCCGTGCGCTCAGAATAGCTGGAACGTCAGACATAAAATGGTCCTTCTCTTCTTAACGAAAGTACTGTCGGTATAGTCGGTGGTGATTAATATTCAACGACACTTAATATGCCGCCTTGATGCGGTTGAAAGATGGCTGTATAGGTGCTTCCACTGAGAACTCTGGGGGAGAGGTCCTGCAAAATTCTTAGTTCTAACTTTTGTTGCTGGGGCGATACTGAAGTAATTTCAACATCCAGAAAGTCAAAGTACTTTCCGACTTTTGGGTATAGCGCCTTGAAAAAGCTTTCTTTCACTGAGAAAGCTATTGTTAGCCACTGTTCCAAAGGAAAACCGCTCTCTGATAGTAGTCTTACTTCTGAATTACTGACTATATTGTGTTTGATTTCTTCGGCAGTCTTATCTGAAATAATTGTTTCATAATCAATTCCAAGCCCTTCAGATGTAGTGCTGGCTGCACAGATTGCTCGATTGCTAGCATGGGTAATAGAAGCTCGTACACCCTTTGGCCATACCGGGCAGCGGTTTTTTCCTACAGGGATTTCCTCTACGGGCATACCCAGCTTACTGAGGGCAAAGTGAGCACAGGCTCGCCCAGCAAGAAATTCGGCCTGTCGGGACGGGACTGCGTTGTTTAATGCATCTGAAAAAGGAATATTAAGCAGTTCAAAAAACGAGTCACAATAGTTTCTCACGCTAAAAGTGGTTTCTATCAGGCAACCAGAAAAGTGATTGGACTCGATATTTTGAAACCCACCTAAAAACGCAGATATTGAGTTGTAACTATCACTAAAGGGGTCCTGGTTCATGATGTCGTAGCTTCTTCAGTATCTATATTTTTTCGTCTTGAGGGAGGTGCTTGGCGGAGAGGTTCTTCTCTGTGATTTTTTCATATACCGCACTCTTTAAGCCATTTGATCCTAGAGGGTTAGCAATAACAATACCAACTGTTGCAGAGAAAAAATAAAGAGTCCCGGCCATAGAGGCAAGTATTTTATCTAGAATACTAACCTTCAAATTACCAAAGGTATTGCCTGTGAAATATTGGGTATCACATAGGCTGTTTGTTTGACCATGGTGCTGTATTTGGTTCTCATTCTCAATGTGAGTTAGCGTCGCTTCCCAGTTGGAACCGATCCATGTTTTTATGATGGGAATTAAGCGATAGCTGCTCACCCATTGCTTCTTTACCTTCGAACTTTGCGGCTGGCTGTGAAGCCCAAAAAGAATTGGAGCGGTAAGAGAAAATAAATTTGAGTTCATGACAGCAGTAATGACAGTCCCTGTGTTTCTAAACTTAAGCAATATATATAGGGTCTATCCCCGATATTAATTTTTAAGAAGAAGTAATGATGGGGCACTAGGCTACCCCAGTCAGGCACTAAACGCAAATAAAAATTATTATCATTTGGGGTTGGTGATGTGGCGCCGCATTTTCTTCCAAGCCCAGGAATTGGTTAATTTCCAGCTTCTCTTGCTGACTATTTTTTATCCACTACCTCCTGTGTGGGGTTGTGAATCAATGAGTTTTCTGCAGAAATTAACTAGCGGGCAGCTCAGGTTGCTACTGATGGCATCAAGTGGCTTTATGAGTAGATGTTATGGGTTGTTTGCCAAGGCTAAGATGGCAGGAATTCGCAATTCTGTGGGGGCGCTTACCTCTATTCCCCATAGCCGATTTTTTTTGTAAAAATAGAGCTTCAGTATTTGATTTCTATATTAAATTTCCGTGTGCTGAATATGGTTATTAGACCATTTCCATGGATATTATTAACCCTAATGAGGTTGCCTGTATTTGTAAGGGCTTGCTAACTGATGGCTTGGGGTCGGATATTCTGGCCAATGCAGTGGTATTCTTTAGGTTGGGGTATAACCGACCTGATATTTAATGAGCGGGAGGACCGCTTATTGATAAGTGTCACAGCTACTTTGCTTGATGAAAGAGCTGGTTCACCATTTTATGAGTGTGAAAAAGTGGTCAAAGGCCAAAAATCATATCTCAATCGTTTTACTTTTACGCATTTACATTTCGATTATGAATGAGCTAATTTATTTAGCGTTTCTATTTTAATTTACTCTGTTTTATTGCTCGTTTTCGACAATATGTCCCTTTTTGCTGTGCTTTTGTCTTTATGTGTTTTTTGGGGGAGTGCAGGAAACTATTTTTCTTGAAAGGTAGCCTCCCAAGTTATCACGATATCAACCATTGTAACTATAACTTTACTTTTTAATCTCCTTCGCCTCTCACTTTATCTTATTTCTGGTTTTTCTTTTCACTGAAGCTTGGTAGGGTTGCGCGCGATTCAATCCATATTCCTTGGGGAGGGATGTTGTGAAGTTTAAAAGCAGTTCGGTAGTTATTGCATGTGGTGTGATCTTGAGCGCTTGTGGGGGCGGCTCATCTGGCGGAGGTTCCTCGATCTCAGAGGCGGCGACTCCTTACCTATATTTCAACTCAGCAAAAGTGTTCACTTTTGAATGGTCGGATGTTGAAGGGGCTACCTATTATCAACTTCTTGAGAACAAAGATGGGCAATCTGGCTATGAAGTAGTTAGCGATAAAATTTCTGCAGGTTCTGAAGTCGTAGAAATTAAGGTGCCTCTATTTGAGCGATTGAATGCTCGCTATATATTGCAAAGCTGTGATGATACAACTTGCCTGGATTCAAATGAAATATCGATTGATGAGGAAGTTGTCGATAGTATTGGTTATTTCAAGGCTGGTAATGCCGAAGCCGGTGACCAGTTTGGTTGGTCCGTTGCGATTAGTGACGACGGCTCTACCATAGCTGTTGGTGCGACTGGCGAAGATAGTAATGAGTTAAATGAATTTAATAATGCAGCTAGCGGGTCGGGGGCTGTATATATTTTTGATTATGGTGAAGATGGTTGGGTTTACCGAGCTGTTTTAAAAGCTTTAGAGGTTGAAAGTGGAGCTGCATTTGGATCTGCAGTGAGTCTCAGTGGCGACGGAAATACGTTGGCTGTTGGTGCCTATAAAGAAAATGGTGAGGATGATAACTTTTCGGCTGGCGCAGTACATATATTCACCCGTGAGGATTTGGAGTGGACTCACAGCGCTAAATTAAGAGCAGATAATCATGGCTATTATGATTTCTTTGGTCGGGCGTTGAGTTTAAGTGATAATGGAACAACCTTGGCAGTAGCAGCCCCATATGAAGATAGTAGTGCTACCGGTGTTAATAGCGGCCCTGATAATGACGAAGCTCTAGATTCTGGTGCAGTGTATATCTTCCAGTATTCTGGGGTTGAGTGGAGTCAAGAAGCTTATTTGAAGGCAAGTGATAGTAATTCAAATATGGACTTCGGTTCATCCGTTAGCTTGAGTGATGATGGTTCCATTCTCGCGGTTGGTGCTATTGGTGGGCATGGTGGCAGGGGAGCAACTTATATTTTCTCCAATAATGGTGGCTGGGCTCAACAACAGTTGCTTACTGCAGATAGTGCAAGAGTGGGTGATCGTTTTGGTTGGGATGTTAGTTTTAGTAGCGACGGCAACCTGCTCGCTGTGGGCGCCCCACTTCAGGCAGGTGCTTCAGAGGACCCTGATGATCGCGATGGCTTCAATAATGGTGCTGTCTATCTATTTTCATATGAGGAGGATTCTTGGTACCAAAGTGCCTACCTTAAAGCGAGTAACACCGATGAAGATGATGCTTTTGGTACGTCTATTAGCCTGAACAATGACGGCTCATTGCTTGCGGTAGGTGCTCAGGAGAGTAGTGCTGGTGTAGGTTTCTATGCTGATAGCACTGACAACTCGGCATCTAGGGCGGGCGCGGCCTATATGTATTCGATGGTTGATGGGCAGTGGATTGAGAGTACTTACTTGAAAGCCAATAACACCGATGAGCGTGACTACTTTGGAACTTCAATCGCTTTAAGTGGTGACGGGGATACCCTAGTTGTGGGTGCTCCAGAGGAGCAGGGTTCGGATACTGGACTTATGGCTGATCCAGATTTGAATGATGCGGATGCTGCGGGAGCTATTTATGTCTACTAGTTAGACGATACCTTTCTTGATCTATAAGAATACTTCTATATCAGTTGGACTCATGTTCGTGGGTCCAACTATACCTCATCTGTTCTTCGATGCTTTTAGCTCTATGGATTATGGCAATGGCATCAGTCAGAGTTACAGCTTAGGTTTGGATTACCGGCTGGAAATTGTGAGTACCTAAAGGATCGGGAATTTATCTTCGACAAGCTAAACTGGCTTATGAATGAGGGCTTTGCCCAGGGAGAAAACAGCTATTACTACGATTCGGTGGGCAATCGCACCCAGCAGGATGCGACCAGGACGAATATTATGAGAGCAGTATTGTTTATAGTTATGAAGCCAGCACCAATCGCTTTAAGGCCTATAACGAAAGCAGCGTATTTAAAGGCGCCTAATACTATATTGCGTTTAGCCAGCGAGTGTGCACAGATAAAGGGTGGTGAGGTTGAGTATTATTGTAGCTACTAATGGAATTATGATCCGAATTTTGGGTGGTTTATCCAGAGTGATTCGATTGGGTTGGATGATGGGCCGAATGCCTATGCATATGTAGCTAGCAATCCAGTAGCGTGCTTTGGTTCAGGTGGCTTGAGCAGGAGGGGGAGTCTCGGCGTCGACTACAAATTCTCTACAGAGGATAATCAATGCACTGGTGCGCAGTCATATTCAAAAAATACAAGCTTATAACCTATTTTATCGTTATGGTGTACATGCTCCCTACTCAAATGTAGGAGTTTAGCAGTTACAAGTGACACTGTTTCGATGTTAGATAGGTCAATGCTATTTAGGGTTGACTAAGCAAGGGCGTATACCATTGCAAAACCACCACAGTATCTCTGACCAAAATGAAACAGCCATCAGTAAAACCCGCTCACTTTGGTGCCTGGTGTAAATTAAAGAGCAAGTCTTTACAAGCAATTTATGTTAGGGAATCACTCTGGTCCAAACTCTAGTATTTACAGCAGGGGTGTAAATAGAATGCTAACCAGTGCTGGTTAGGGGTAGTAGGTTACTCTTTAGGGCGTACATCAAGCGGTGCAAGCAATTCAATAAGGTATTACTTATGGTATTGTAAGGCCACATAACACTAGGTAGGTTTTTATTCCATGAGAAAATTTTTTGAGCTAATGCCTGATGCGGGCTTAAAAGGTTATTCATATGTTGATAATTATTATTTAGGGGGTTTTGACCGACTATCTATTATTCAGGCTAAACGTTGTAATCAAGATGAGCTTTCCAGGGTGAAGATTTGTATTGAGGATACGAATCTTCAGCTTGCTGATTTTATGGGAGGTGTGATTGATTGGCCTACTTTGTCAGATAAGTTTTTTAATTTGATTAAAGATATAATCTTTTCTGATGTGCAAGTTTTAGATCTTCCTCTTTTTTCACAGGCTACAGGTGGAGAGATAAAAGGGTATCGCTTATTAAATATCTTAAGCTTAGTAGATTGTGTAGATAAAAGCAGATCCCTGGTGACTCCAGGGATTAGAGGTGAGGACATCATTACCGAACTATACATTCATTCTAACCTTGTTCCGGATGATGTGAATATTTTCCGGATTCCTGATTGCCTCGACGGCATAATTGTTTCTGAAGAGTTCTTGGCAAGAATAAGAGGTAAAGGGTTGAAAGGTGTCGTAATGAGTGAGGTTAGCTAATCAGAATAAAAGTGGATGATATTGAAGTGCAAAATAAATATATGCCTGTTTCCCATTGATGTAGATACCATTATGGGAAGTAGGTAAATCCCTCTTGAATACTACTTTTTAAGAATCTAATTATAAATTTGGATGTCAGTTTTAATTGGTCGGCACAGTTTTGGTCGGAAAGTTAAAGGGCGTAGTTTAGATGTTTTTGGAGTGTGAGTTCCGGTTTCTATGTTAAAGGAGGTGCGGCCTTAATGTTTTCACGTGTCTTTAAGATTATTTTGCTTAAATTTATTTCTCTGTAGTTAGATATGTATTCTCACTTCAATACCGAGTTCCTGACGATTATTGAAGTTGCTAAAAGATTGTTGTGCTAAACCTGCTGACGCCTACTCACCTTTAAGGTGGCTTACAAAATTCTGGTTGAGATATCGCCAGTGTTGAGGTGATATGATGAGCCGCTCTTGGTTAGTAGGTATGTTTTTGGCTATAAGGCTCGGTAAATGGAAGAAGTCTTTGGGCTTCTCACCTGAAGCCGACGCACGAATACGCTATTGAATCGAATTATAATCAGTCATCACAGGCATTGCCGTTACGATTAGTTTCAACCTAAAAATAACCAGGCAGGAGCGCTAATGTGGGCGATGACTTACTGCTTGATGATTTCAGTCTTACTCTTCACTGTTTCGCAATGTGCATTGAAATGATGAGCTATTTAACTTTTCGGTAACGCTTACTTTCTTCTGCTTCCTCTTCCAGGTAGCAATGTGGTTGAGAACTTTATTCTTTATTGTTTTCGAAAAGGCACAGGTAAAGTCCAGTTTAAACGGCTGCTGTTGGTTTTTGGTAATAGTTTCCCAGATCCGAAACATTAAAAAATATAGGCGCGAAAATAATCTTATTGGAATTTATTAAGTTTGTTTTAATGTCAAAGCTGCGTAGAATCGGTAGATATTTTTAGTGTTTTGATCGTAATTGAGTGAGCCGGTTAAAGAGGCTTTACAGGCTTGAAAGCCCAGAGAGAATCGAGAACTTTCTAAAAGACCCATTCCCTTATAGGAGAACGGTAGCGTGACATAAGAGTAAGTAAAAGGCGCTAACCCAAGGTGCTACCAACACCCGGGGTCAGCTAACCAAGTTGATAATCTGACTATCAAAATGGCTATATGGATAATACGCTAGAAACCCGCTCGTATTCAATAAAGTGGAGTACATTCAGCAGTTTGGGACCAATTCCCAAGTTCTGGAAGTCTAGCGCCCGCCTTTTCCTCTTCTGTGTCTACTGTCCTCGCGCACCACCCCATATTTCCTCCAAACGTTGAATCACAAGTTCCCCATCCCGGAAGTGCCCAAATTTTGATTATTGAAGGAAATGAGTATGTTGATTTTAAAGCGACGGACAGGTGAATATCTAAGAATTGGAGCAAATGTCTCAGTCACAGTGCTGGAGGTAAAAGGTAATCAAGTTAAGATAGGCATAAGCGCACCCAAGTCACTGCCTATCCATCGTGAAGAAGTCTATGTGAGGATCAAAAAGAAACAGAAATTGGAGGCTTGAATATGTCGTAAGGGGGACAATTCTGGGGCAAGTGATTAAGATACTAGACTCCAGGGATAAAGTTTTAGCCTTTGGCTTGCAGGCGATATACGCACTCTGGTTCGAGTGTCTCTTTGCTGCCAAAAGGGTCTTTTGAATATCAAAGCTAGTTAGGTGGCGGAAGGGCTAATTGTTTTCTGTCAGGTGAGCTTTAGAATTCTCCATCTCTTTTGTATTACAAGTTGAGCTTGCAATCCTTGCTAAAAATCCGGCTTTTATTCATGCCCCTTCGAAGATATCTTCCACCTTATATCCGTACAGTGATATTTCCGAGCTTCTTTCGAAATTGCACTCAATAGGACTTGGGTAATTTCTTCTTTTCGGTTTGTATCGCAACCCCCGATATATAGCTCATTGATAATAGCTAAGGCCGCCGAGCTTTCATTTTCTGGAATAATATTAAAGCTGATATACCCCTCAAGATTGTGGTCTTGTTCTACAACCAGCATTTGATGCTCTTTCCTCTGAAACAACCTATTTTGCAATTCAATTTGGGTAATATGGAAGGAGTCAGTTGAATTATTATGCCTGGCTAAGCAGCGCATCATATTGTAAAGATAGAAACAGTCAGTGGGGTGGGCATGGCGAACAAACATATCAGTACCATTTAATCGTATTTCTTTGAGTCGGCGTTTGATAGCTTGACACATCCTTATGCCAAGCTATGTCATCCTGTAAGGGGCTAACAATAGGAGTTAAATTGATTTGGCTGTTTCTTGGATGAGGGTAAACCCTTCATCTAACCATCCGGTGATGCCGCCAATCATTTTTTTGACTGGCCTGTTAAGCGTGGCCAGTCTGATAGCTGCTTTTTCTGTCGCATTACAGTGTGGGCCTGCACAATAGACGACAAATAAAGTATCTGAAGAGTATTCGCTCAGCCTGTCTTTATTGATACGGCTGTATGGTAAGGATTCGGCTGTTTGAATATGTCCATTTTTATAAGCCTCTTCACCTCGCACATCTAAAAGTACGAAATCCTTGCGATTTTGGCTGACTGCGTGGTGTACATCCCAGCAGTCTGTTTCAAAAGATAGAAGGTTTTGGAAGTGGTTTAGCGCATCTTGACTGTTGGCAGCGGGTACTCTACTTACGGCTGAACTCATATATTACTCCCGGTGATTTTTCGGTGGTTCGTCAGGTTTCCAAGGGGTGATAGTGTCCCTTTTTGGTTGCTTCCGAGCGATCTACCTCTGAGCCAGATAGCATTAATTTTGCGCCAATTCTGCGTGCAAACTTGTGGGTCGGCTTTGGCTAGTGGGATTCGGCTTTACTTATTTGAGGATGATGGTGATTTACCTATTAAATTATGCTTCAAAGGTTGAGGGTTTTATTCCCAGCATTGCTTTCAATAACTGCTCAACTGGGTATGCTGGGTTGGATTTATTCGTTAACCTAATTTAATTAACTGCTGAGGGTTAGAGGTACCTATGTCGACGTTGGCACAAAAGCCTAATAAGAGCCAGAAAGTGGCTGTTCTCGCCCACCGGCAGGTCTCACTCTTCGAACTCGGTTGCGCTACCGAACTCTTTTGCCTACCCCGACCTGAACTTAGCGAGCTCTACACCGGTGAAATTGTGACTTTCGCTGAGGAAAGCCCTCTTGCGACCGGCGGTCTGGCTCTGGCTTGTCGGCAGGTAGAGAGTTTGATGGATTATGATTTGCTGGTGATTCCCTGTTGGTCGACCAATGCACAACCACAAGATGCTTATTTGGAACGTGTACATAGGGCGGTGGCTGAGTTTGCCGCTGCCAGCCGCCAGATTCTTACTTTTTGCTCCGGTGCTTTTCTGCCTGCGGAACTGGGACTATTTGATGGTCGGCAGGCGACTACCCACTGGTTGTTTGCGGATCGTTTTCGTGAGTGCTTTCCTGCGGTGGAGTATGTGGGAGACGTTCTCTATGTGTGGGAGGATGCACTGGCTTGCGCAGCGGGTAGTAGTGCCGCCATCGATCTGGGCATTGAGTTTTTGCGGCGCAATCACGGTTATGAATTAGCCAATTCGGTGGCTCGTCGGTTGGTGATGGCACCCCATAGGCAGGGTGGCCAGGCCCAATATGTGGAGATGCCCGTTGCCAAACGGCCAGACCACTTCTCCGCCGCGCTGGATTGGGCGATTGGCAATTTGGATGGCGCTATCAAAATTGATGATATGGCGCAGCGCGCTCATTTATCCCGCCGTAGTTTTGACCGAAAGTTTCGCCAGTCGATGGGAATTGCTCCCAAGGAGTGGCTGATTCAGCAGCGCTTGCGGGCGGCGCAGAAGGCGCTGGAGTCCGGTAGGGAGTCTGTAGATCGGGCAGCCCAACTGGCTGGTTTTGAGAGTAGTGCGACCTTGCGTCACCATTTCCGTCGGGCGTTTGGGATCTCACCCAGTGAATATCAGCGCCAATTCCAGGTTTCCGCCAAAGTGGCGGTTGAGGCTTAACGTTGGCCGCGTGTTGGTACGGCTATGGGGAGTCGGTACCTTTGGTTGATACACCCCCGGGCACTAAAGGGGTATGATTCGGTCTCTATTGCCTGATGACAGTACAGACTACGAAGGAATTATGACGAAACAGCGCGTATTAACCGGTATTACAACAACCGGTACCCCACACCTGGGGAACTATGTGGGTGCAATCCGCCCGGCGATCGCCGCGAGTCAGGATGAAAACAACCAATCGTTCTACTTTCTGGCCGATTACCATGCACTGATTAAGTGCCAGGACCCGGCACAGGTCCATCAGTCCACCCTGGAGATCGCTGCAACCTGGCTGGCCTTGGGCCTGAATACCGACAATGTGGTGTTCTACCGTCAGTCCGACGTCCATGAGATTCCTGAATTAACCTGGCTGCTCACCTGTATGACCGGCAAGGGCCTGATGAACCGTGCCCACGCTTATAAAGCAGCGGTAGATGCCAACCGCGCCGATGGCGAAGATTCCGATTTTGGCGTCACCATGGGGCTGTATAGCTACCCGATCCTGATGGCCGCGGACATCCTGATGTTCAACGCTAATAAGGTGCCGGTGGGTAAAGATCAGGTACAGCATATCGAAATGGCTCGGGATATTGCCCAGCGCTTTAACCACCACTACGGCGAGCACTTCGCTTTACCAGAAGCGGTAGTTGACGACCACGTAGCTGTGTTACAGGGCCTCGATGGCCGCAAAATGAGTAAGAGTTACGGCAACACTATTCCGCTGTTCCTTCCTGAGAAGAAGCTGAAAAAGCACATTAATAAGATCAAAACCAACCTGCTGGAGCCGGGTGAGCCAAAAGATCCGGATACTTCCACTGTATTCCAGGTTTGGCAGGCATTTGCCAGCGAAGAACAGACAGCTGAAATGCGTAAAGCTTTTGAAGAGGGCATTGCCTGGGGTGAGGCCAAGAAGCAGCTGTTTGAGCTGGTGAACGGCCAGATCGGTGAGGCTCGCGAGCGCTACAATGAGCTGCTGGCTAACCCAGACCAAATTGAAACGGAGCTGGAGAAGGGGGCTATTAAGGCTCGCGCTTACTCTGCGCCCTTTATCGAGAAGTTGCGTCACGCGGTTGGTATCCGCAAGATAGGTTAGAGCTTTTCCTGAAAAAGCAGGAGGCCGTGGAGTATCGGCCTCCTTTTTAATAAAAAATAATAAATGTACAGGGTACAAACATGGAAAACGTTCAGGCAAATCCTGATGCCGGCAATAGTGCCGATAATAAAAATGGCTGGATTAATCGAGCGCTCAATTTTATTGAGGTTGTCGGTAATAAGTTACCCGATCCCGCTGTTCTGTTTTTGATCTTGATGGTGGGAATCTGGGTGCTCTCCTGGCTTCTCTCCGGTGTTAACTTCGAAGCCTTACACCCCGCTACCGGCGAGGCGATACAGGTAACCAACCTGCTTTCCAGTAGTGAAATGGCCCGCTTCCTATCTGGTATGGTAACTACGTTTACTAGTTTTGCGCCCCTGGGGGTGGTGTTGGTAGCCATGCTGGGGGTCGGTGTGGCTGAGCAGAGTGGCTTTATCAATGCGGTATTGAAAAAGCTGCTGGCGGTAACGCCGCAGATGCTGTTGACACCTATGTTGATTTTGGTAGCCATCGTCAGTCACACCGCTGTAGACGCGGGGTATGTGTTAGTAATTCCACTCGGAGGTGTGATTTTCTACGCGGCGGGGCGCCATCCTTTGGCAGGTATCGCGGCAGCATTTGCCGGTGTCTCTGGTGGCTTCTCTGCCAATTTTGTTCCCTCGGCTATCGATCCTCTATTGCAAGGCTTTACCCAGACGGCTGCTCAGATTGCCGATCCGGATATGCAGGTTAACCCCCTCAACAACTGGTTCTTTACTTCAGCTTCTTGCTTATTGGTGACACTGCTGGGCTGGTGGCTGACTGATAAAGTGATCGAGCCACGCTTGAAGAGCGTGAAGGTTGATGGCGATGAAGCGGATATGCCGGTAATGCAGGAGCTGGGGGCTCGCGAGAAAAAAGCGATGTACTTGGCGGTTACTGTGATGGTGGCAGGTATCGTCGGACTTGTGGCCTGGATGCTGCCGGAAACCTCAGCTTTGCGCGATGCAGAAGGGCAATTAGCTTCTTTCACTGCGCCAATTATGAAGTCGATTGTACCGCTGATCTTCCTGCTGTTTGTGATTCCCGGTGTGGTGTTTGGCTATGCGGCCGGTACCTTCCGCCAGAGTAAGGATGTTATTGATGCGATGTCCAAAACCATGGGCTCCATGGCTTATTACATCGTGATGGCTTTTTTCTGTGCGTTGTTTATCTCTGAGTTTGCCCGCTCCGGTTTGGGCACGCTGCTTTCGGTAGAGGGAGGGAGCTTGCTCGCGGCGATGGAGCTGCCGGGCCCGATTACCCTGATGGGCATTATTGTACTGGTAGCCTTTATCAACTTATTTGTGGGATCTGCCTCTGCCAAGTGGGCGCTGCTGTCCCCCATCTTTGTGCCTATGTTGATGCAGATCGGTTTCTCCCCTGATCTCACCCAGGCGGCTTATCGGGTAGGTGATTCCTCCACGAATATTATTACCCCGCTGATGCCTTACTTCCCCTTGGTGGTTGTGTACTGCCAGCGCTATGTGAAGGGAACGGGCATTGGGACACTTGTATCCATCATGTTGCCGTACTCCATTGTGTTTCTGATTTGCTGGTCGCTGTTCCTGGTGGCTTACTGGACACTGGGAATGCCTTTGGGGGTGCAGGCTAGTTATACCTACCCTTAAGAGGTCGGGGATCTTTGTCTAAGTCTCTCTAAATCAAGTCCCGATATCTACAATCTCAATCTGAGTGGTTGCTGCTGGGCAGCCACTTAGTATTTTTCCTGCCTTAGAGTCTGCTTTTATTCATTTCATCAAGTCATCCTGATGGTACGAAAGTGCAGCTTGGAGACTGCAATGCTGTCCTTTAATGCCGTATTTCTTGTCCCTAATCATGTCATCGCTCTTTTTAGTAAAAAAATGTTCCAATAATGTTGTAGATGATAACGATTCCTATTAGGATTCGCGCCCAGTTACCTGGGTCACAGTTTGACTGTGATCCATCCAAATTCAGTTGGCGTTGAGGGATCTCCATGAGTACCGCTCGAATTAAAAGTATGCAAAAAGCTTCTCCTGTAATTTCTGGAATCAGCCGCTCTTTATTGGCGTTGGCTATTGCTGCGGGCGGTTCTTCTGTGGCGTTCGCTGCGGATAACACAGATGAGCGTATTGAAGAGGTTAATGTTACGGGACATCTGAACCTTTCCCGTCAGACCTCTGTGGGCAAGCTGGATGTTTCCGTACACGAAACCCCTTTTTCTGTGACTGTACTGGACAATGACTTTTTCAACGATATCGGCTCGAAAACGGTTCAAGATGTTCTGCAATATACGCCAGGGGTGAATGGCGGAACCTACGGCGTTGATGTCCGTGGTGATTGGTCTCTGGTGCGCGGTGTTGATCCTGCGATTTTTATTGATGGCCTTCAGTCTATATTCGGTAGCTACACAAGTGCCCGTGCTAATCTCTACGCCTATGACCGCATAGAAGTTCTCAAAGGTCCTTCCTCTGCACTTTATGGACAGGGTTCTACCGGTGGTATCGTAAACTTAGTATCCAAGCGCCCGCAGAGAGAGTTTGGTGGAGAAGTAGTGGTTCAAGCTGGTAGCTATGACCATCAGGCATTTGCTACGGACGTCACTGGCTCCATGGATAGTGATGGTGAGTGGCTTTACCGAGTTGTAGGTTATAAGCGATCTGCGGATACCCAAGTAGACTATGTCAATAATGACAGCACTTTGCTGATGCCATCTATCTCATGGCGTCCGAGTGAGAACACCGAGATTACTTTCCAGACTACTTACCAGGATGATGAGAGTGGTACCTCTACAGCATTCTTGCCCTGGGGTGGTACCCGTATTGATAACGCCAACGGTGATATCCCAACTGACACTTTCCTCAGTGAGCCAGGTTGGGATAAATATAATACAGAGCAGATCGCTTACAGCATTTGGGCTGATCATCGCTTTAGTGATAACTGGGGTGTAAATGCCAGCATCCGCTATGCCAAAGGTGAAGTAGACTACAACACCATGTATGGCAGCTTCGACTACTCTCGCCTCAACCCTAATATCACTGAGATGCAACGTGTTGCGTTTTCCAGTGAAGCCAGTACAGACATGTTGATTTTTGATTTACGCATGTCTGGTGAGTTAACTACAGGTATTGTCGATCACCAAGTTTCATTCGGCTTGGATAGCCAGGATGCTACTACGGATAATGATTATGGCTACGCTTATGGTGGTGTGATCAATATCTTCGAGCCGGAGTATGGGTATATTCCAGAAGACATAGTGATTGCGAATGGACCGGAGACAGATACCGAGCAGCTGGGTTTTTACTTCCAAGACCATATGACAATTGGAAACCTGATAGTAACTACTGGTGTTCGTAGGGACTCCACCGAGTCGCAAACTGAGGGTTCCCCGGTTACTGTGGATGATGATGCTACCACCATGCGCTTGGGTGTGATGTATGCATTTGATATGGGTATTTCTCCTTACATCAGCTACTCCGAATCCTTTGAGCCTGTAAGCGGTTCAGATCGCCACGGTGACTCCTTCAAGCCAATTGAGGGCGAGCAGGTAGAGGTTGGTGTGAAGTACCAGCCAGAGGGAACCAACTTGCTGGTTACCGCTTCAGCTTACGATATTGTGCAGAAAAACCGCCTCACTACAGACCCGGTTGATATCACTTTTGACACTCAAACCGGTGAAGTTTCAATTGATGGTGTTGAGCTAGAGGTAACTGGTAAATTAGGTAACCTTAGTTTGGTAGCTGGCTACAGCACCACCAACACCGAGATCACCGAGAGTAATGTTGCCGGTGAAGTCGGTATTGCGATTGAGGCCGTTCCAGAGGAGCTAGTGACTATTTGGGGCGACTATGACCTGAGCGCATTGCTTCCGGGGCTGAGTATTGGCATGGGCGCTCGTCATGTTGGCGAGAGCTACACCGGTGTTGAAGATCCCACGGGAACCTTCCCATCGTACAACCCGTCTTACACCTTATATGACGCATCGATCGGATATACCTTGGATAGCTGGCACTTCCAGCTGACAGGAAAAAATTTGTCTGATGAAGTACATACTACAGCTTGCCTGAGTCGCGGTGACTGCTTCTACGGTGAGCGTCGTTATGTAACGGTAGAAGCACATTACATTTTCTAAGTTAGTGTAGACTGGGAGCCTGTCCGCAGGGGGAGTCTGTGGGCGGGCTCCCTTTTTTACGTTTAAGCAACCAGACGAGAGGCGAGTCTCTCGCAGTTATGGTTATGCCAATGTCTTTTTATATGATTGCAGGAGCTTCCAGCGCCTTTGCTCTGGCCGGGATTCTGCTCCTTTATTCCGCCTGGTCCCGCAGAGGGGCAGAGCCCGTGCGCCGTTGGGGTGGTTGGGGAGCCATGGTGTTGTCGGCTTTTGGGTGGAGCTCAATTGTTGGGGTGGAATATGGAATCAGTGTTGCCACTTTAATAGTGATGCTCGTAGCCTTTGCTTTATTGGCTCTTAAGGGTGACTGGCCCAGTGGCCCTAGGCCCGTTGAAAAACAGCGCTCGGGAACACCCGAATCTCAAGCCCTGCTTCCATTGTGGTTGCGGGGCTTCTTGCGTTTTATGGCTGCCTTTCTTTTGCCCGCAGCCAGTGGTTTGATCGCCGGTTTGCTTTTCTTTGGTTTTACCGGGTTTTCTGAAGCTGTCCGCTTGGTCGGCGGAGCCTTCCTGTCGGTGATAATCTGGACCCTGGCGATGGTTTGGTGCTGTGCCGATAAAAAGCTTCTGCGCCCTTCGGCTGCCATGTTGGCTTATTCGGTGGTCAGCGGCTTGTTGCTGACCTTTGCGCTTCCCGCTTCGGCAGCATAGATCAACGGACTTGAGTAGGAATTTAACGTGAAATTTTCCTTTAAACCGACCCCTGGCTTTGTCCGTGATATGACCGATGGACACTCAGTTCTCGGCCTGGCGGTATCCACTCTTTTATACATTGTTTGTGTCAGCGGAACACTGGCGGTTTTTTACAATGAGTTCGAACGCTGGGAGCAGGCCTCCGAGTTGGAGAACCTCAATGTTGAAGCCTCTGTGTATCGGACGGCTACAGAAAATGCTATTGCGTTAGCTAAGCAGGAAAAAGAGGATCTCGATTCAATTACCTTCACCATCCCTAATCAGGATAAGCCCAGATTGATGGTTGAAGTCGGCGATATGGAGCGATATGTCGCTGAAGATGGTTCCCTTTTGGGCAAGGTGGAGCATGAGTGGACCCACTTCCTGGCCTACCTGCACTACGCGCTCAACCTTCCTGTTGGTTATGGGGTCATCCTGGTTGGTTTGATCGGGATGGTGATGTCCGCTCTGATCGTCTCCGGTTTGCTGGCCCATCCCAAAATTATTAAAGACGCTTTCTCTTTCCGCCTTTCTGGCTCTAAGCGTCTTCAGCAAGTGGATTTGCACAATCGCCTGGGGGTTTGGGCCTCTCCCTTTCATCTTGCCATAGCCATTACCGGGGCTTTTATCGGGTTGTCCCAGGTAGCCGCTTTTGCAATTGCCGGCGTATTCTTTGAGGGTGATACGGAAAAGGTAGAGCACATGCTTTACGCGGATCATCCGGTGATGGAGGAAAACGCCCCTGAAGTTGATTATCCGGATTATGCTGCAATTCTGGCAACAATGGATCGTATTGCACCGGAAGAAGAGCGCACTCGTTTAGAAGTGGCATTTCCTGGACGTGAAGGCCAGGTTGTTGAGGTGTGGACCCGGGTTCCAGAGCGGTTGGTCTGGGGTGAGCGTTACCACTTTAATCCCGATGGCAGCCTGATTGAAAAAGAAGGTTGGTCTGAGGGGGACGCGGCTAAACAAGTTTACCTTTCTACGTACCGTTTACACTTTGGCCACTTTTCCGGTTTCCCAGTGAAAGTTGCTTACTTCCTGCTGGGGGTGGGGATGTGTTTGCTGGTGGTATCCGGTATCAATATCTGGTTTGTTCGCAAGCGTCAGCGCGGCAATCCCGCCGTACGTTTGGAGCGAGTCTGGATGGCTCAGGTATGGGGTGTACCATTTGCGATTGCTCTGAGTGCGGTGACTTATCTGGCATTTAAGCTAAATGCTGCGCAGGTGTTCTGGCTGGTGACCTTGGTGTTAAGCGTTGCGGCTGCCTTCATGGGGACAGTGACCAAGTGGTCTATGTCTCTGCGTATTGCCACAATTATCGCTTGCGTCGGTGCAGTTGTAGTGCACGTTGCTCAGTTTGGTGAGGATTCCTTTGTGAGAGCATCACTGGTCGTTAATGTTGTGTGGTTGCTAATTGCTGCTGGAATCGCGGCCTCTTGCCTTTATAGCAGGGCGCGTCAGTCGGATAGCGAGCCTGTATCCGCCGGTGCCAATCCACTGGGTAGCAACTAGATTTTTGGGGTCCCGCAGTGCCTCTGCAGGGCCCCCAAAACTTCTATCGGACTTACAAGGTCCCTTTCAATTAATTGGCAGGGCGTAACATCTCGATATGCGGGATGCCGTCTTCCTGATATGGCTCAGACACCTGCTCAAAGCCAAATTCCCCGTAAAATCTATCCAAATGTTGTTGAGCTGAAATGCGAATACCAGTGTTGGGGTATTCTTCGCATGTGTGCATTACGGCTCGGCGAATCAGCTCCTTGCCCAGGCCTGTTCCGCGACTGGCTTCTGCGGTTAATACTCTTCCTATCGAAGGTTCCCGGTATTTAAGACCTGGGAAAACAACTCTCAGGTAGGCCATAACCTGCGGGTTATTTTCGTCTCCCTCCCAGCAGATCAGGTGCCAGGAGTGTTGGTCTTTGCCATCGGCATCCTGATAGGGGCAATCTTGTTCTACCGTAAAAACTTCCTGCCTTACTCGCAAAACTTCGTAAAGTTGACTGAGCGTAAGCTCTTTAAAGCTGCACCATTGCCACTGCATAAAGGTGAATTCCAAATTATTGTCACTAATTTTGTATTGTGATTGGAGTTAAAAGGTATAGATTATTTATAAGATCGATTAATTTTAATTGGATGCCTGATTGCCGGCTCTATGAAAGAATCCATGCTTAAGGTAATGGATAACTTGCGAGATAACTTTTTTATCTTTCATCATAAACACATGGGTCACTGGCATTTGCAGATGATCATTCATGCCATCCAGTTTTGTGCTGGATACGGAGACTTTACCATCATCGGTTTCTGGGATAAGGCGGGACAGGATCAAGTTGATGCTGCGAGTGCCGGCAATAATACCTACATCAAAATCTGCACTACCGAGCTTGTTGGGGACGCTCATCTCGCCGGTACCCAACTGCAGCCCAGCATCGCCAAACATAAACTTGAAACCGGGGAATGTTCCCAGTTTATCAACTACTTCGCTGCCTTTATTGGGTGGGCCCAACATGACAACGCGATTCAGGTTTTTGATTTCAGCTGAATGTAGATATTGCCTTACCAGAATGCCGCCCATGGAGTGAGTGACAAAATTGATTTCTTCCGCGTTACCGCACTCCTCGACAGCAGGCGCTATGGCCATGCTGGCCAAGGTTTCAATGGAGTGCTTGGTCGAAGGGTAATCAATATTGACCGTTTGGAAACCTTCGGCATCTATGGCCTTTGCCAGTTTCTCCATTGAGCTATCTGATTTGGCTAGTCCATGCAATAAAATCACACAAGCGGAGTGAGCACTTGCTGATAGCAGCGTAAATGCGGCGGCAATTATAAAAGCGAACTTTTTCATCGGTTTGAACTTCCTGTCGACTTCTCGTGCCTATTCGTGTGGCGTTGTTGTCGGAGCAATTAATTTGGATTGGGTTGAAGTTGGCAGTGTTGGCGGAGAATGTCCGCTGCCCGCTCCGGTTTATCGGGGGTGATCACGATAGTTTGTGTAGCCAGACGCAGTACGACAGATTTTTGCTGATCGGTAGCAAATGCACGATAGCGCCCCAATTTTTGGTTTTGAAACAGGCCTATATAGCCAAATAAGCCGGAGTTGCCAAAGATGCGGACTGATCCTTGCATGGCGGTTGAGTCGGGGAATGCTTCAGATAGCCCCTCCAAGGAGATGGTGGTTTTCCAGCCCGGGCGCAATATCAAGAGGTTGCCATTTTTGATGGCGTAACCACGGATGGCAAAGAAGGCGCTGAGAGCCAGTATTGCAGGCGGAAGTGCTATGGCAATGCTATAGAGGGTAGATGGAGCAGCTGGTGCTCTCGATGCCAGAAAGAGCGGCAGTCCCAGTAGGAGTAATGTGCATATGGCACTGATAATTTGGAGCTGGCGGCTCCACGGCGCTTTAAACGCGATTGTTGGCATACTTGGTTTAACTCAACGGATTACCTGAATGCCTCAATCATAGTGCTATTGGAATCTGCTTGGCAAAGGTAGAGATGGTTTGGTTTTAACGGTTGCTCGCTATGGAAGACTGTATTTTGATTAACGAGAATTCCCAGTCAGCCCTTGTGGTTGAAGGGGGTGCTATGCGGGGGATTTTCGCTGCAGGCGTATTGGATGCATTTTTGGAGGCGGGCTATCGGCCATTTGATTTTGCGATCGGTGTATCCGCAGGCTCCACCAACTTGATTGGTTATCTGGCGGGAAATCATGGGCGAAGTCGGCAAATACTAATGGACCATGCCCGGCGGGCAGACTTCATCGACTGGCGCCGCTATCTCCGAGGCGGTCATTTTTGTGATATTGGCTGGTTGTGGCATGCGTCATATCAGGATATTCCGCTCAGTGTCGATAGTTATGTTGAGAATGGAATACCGCTTTATGCCGTGACTACCAGTATCAACACGGGGGAGGCTAGATACCTGAAAGTAACTCCAGAAAATATGCACGAGGTTTTCCCGGCCTCTTGTGCCATTCCGGTTGCTTACCGGGGGTTTCCTGAAGTGGATGGGGAGCCTATGACCGATGGCGGTCTGGCTGATTCGATACCGATTATTCAGGCCTATCAGCAGGGGGCTAGGAATATAACTGTTATTCTTTCGCGCCCTCTGGGGTATCGGAAAATTAAGGGGCCTGCTCCAAAATTTATCAAACAGTTTTTCCGTGATCATGCCCGGCTATTTGAGGCCGTGCTGGAGAGGGGGAGAAATATAATCGGGCTCTGGAGTTTATCGAGGTGCCTCCAGAGGGATGCCAGGTTTCGGTTATTGCGCCTCCAGACAATTTCCCGGTTAAGCGTTTTACTCAAGAAGCAGAGTTGCTTGAGGAAGGTTATGAGAGCGGCAGGACCCGGGGTTGGGAATTTCTTCGTGAGCTTCCCGGTCAGCGGGACTCTTTGCCGTCAATTGAATAGTGGTGCCGGTAAAGTGGGTTGATTGAGCTTAATCAGAATGTGAATGGTGAGGTAATCGACTGGTGGAAATACGTTTGCTCGGAGTGACAGATGCGCCCGCCATATCTGCTTTTTATCTATCTAATGAAGAGCACCTGAAGCGCTGGGAGCCCATTCGCGAGCCCGGTTTTCACAGTTCCGGGTCCTGGATTCGACGCATAAGCTCTGGAGGAATTTTAAAGTTTGCTGCATTAGAGTCCGGGTGTGATCAGTTACTGGGTGTTTGCTCTTTGACGAATATCATCCGAGGCCCATTTCAGGCCTGTAATATGGGATATGCAGTTGACCAGTCCCACGAGGGGCGGGGCTTAATGGGGAGCTTGTGTCGACATGTCGTTGATTATGCTTTTGACACCCTAAATTTGAATAGGGTGATGGCTAACTACATGCCTGGTAACGATAGGTCGGCAGCTCTGCTGGAGGCATTGGGCTTCGTTGTCGAGGGTAGGGCGGCAAAATACCTGAAGATCAATGGATGTTGGGAGGATCATATCCTCACGGCGAAGCTAAACCCCAGATCCTTGGATATTTAATGATGTTCGTTGAATGAGGCGCCAAATGGCATTTACTTCACTGTGTGTCTATAGGAGTCTTGGGTAGGACTGAGATATTGTTGCTAACCTATTGCGATTTCATGGACGACTTCGAATAACAGTTTTGCGGAAGGAGAAAGGGATGAATGGGAAGTGCCTATGCGGTGGGGTTGAGTTCCAACTGGAAGAGCCAATTCCAAACCTTTACCAATGCCATTGCTCACTCTGCCGCAAATTGAGTGGTTCCGCCTCGGATACTGCCATGTTTATTAGCCGGGATCAGTTTCGCTGGGTGCGGGGCTTAGACAGAATCTCTTCATTCCGGACTCCTACGGGCTATCGATCTGACTTTTGCGGTGGATGCGGAAGTACAGTTCCTCACTTAATGAGTAATACAACGCACTTCTGGGTGCCTGCTGGATTGCTGGAGGGGGATATCGATGGGAAGGTCGTGGCCCATCTTTGCACTGAATCCAAAGCATCCTGGGATGAAATTTCTGGTGAGGCGGAGTGCTTTAACGAAATGCCGGAGCTGGAGCGATTGATGCATCTATTGCATGGCGGCGAAGAAGCAGTGGATGGGGAATGGGAGGAGAGCCAGGCGGCTTCAGCTGAAGTTTAAAAAACCAAACTCTTTTCTAATTAGCGCATACAAAAAAGCCCCGCTCTTGCGAGCAGGGCTTTTTTGTATATGGCGGACCGGACGGGACTCGAACCCGCGACCTCCGGCGTGACAGGCCGGCATTCTAACCAACTGAACTACCGGTCCGCATTCCTGCTTCTCTTGGTTGCTCTTGCCGGGCAAGAGTAAGAGAAGTGGTGGGTGGTACAGGGGTCGAACCTGTGACCTACGGCTTGTAAGGCCGTCGCTCTCCCAACTGAGCTAACCACCCCGTGTCAGGAGCTGCGTATCATAATGATTTTTTTACTTAGGTCAACAACTTAGGGAAGTTTTTCTAAAAAAGTTTGCGTCTGGCTTTAAGTGTGAGAAGCGGGTGTGTATTTGAAGAAATTGCTGCTCGTCTATTGGCAATATTTGGTAATAAAACAGGGTGCTACTTTCATTGCCCCGGTTTTCTATTAATTTTGTTAGTCGGTCTGCACAGTTTGTGGTGGGGAGTGGGGAGGTGGTTGTGTATTGAAAAGTGGTTTTGAATTTTTCATATACAAAAAAGCCCCGCTCTTGCGAGCAGGGCTTTTTTGTATATGGCGGACCGGACGGGACTCGAACCCGCGACCTCCGGCGTGACAGGCCGGCATTCTAACCAACTGAACTACCGGTCCGCATTCCTGCTTCTCTTTGGTTGCTCTTGCCGGGCAAGAGTAAGAGAAGTGGTGGGTGGTACAGGGGTCGAACCTGTGACCTACGGCTTGTAAGGCCGTCGCTCTCCCAACTGAGCTAACCACCCCGTGTCAGGAGTTGCGTATCTTAATGATATTTTTTTTGCGGTCAACAATTTTGTTGGGAGATTTTTAAAAATTTTTTTAAGAATAAAAAACATCCAAAAATTGTTTAAAAATTAATTAATTAGAGGATTTTTTGAGGGTTCTTTAAGCTGTTTTTATCGATCAAAATCAGCTGCGTAGAAATTCAGAAAATAAAAATTCAGGCTAGAGAAAATTGTTGCAGAAAAATTTTGCCAGCACGGGGCTCGCACTATTTTTTTACGCTGAGATTTGGTTATTTTTTTGTGGCTCTTTCAAATTTCCAGCGTAAGCAACTGAAAATAAAATATGAGAAAAATGAAAAGATATGAGGCACAAACAAAAAAGCCCCGCTCTTGCGAGCAGGGCTTTTTTGTATATGGCGGACCGGACGGGACTCGAACCCGCGACCTCCGGCGTGACAGGCCGGCATTCTAACCAACTGAACTACCGGTCCGCATTCCTGCTTCTCTTGGTTGCTCTTGCCGGGCAAGAGTAAGAGAAGTGGTGGGTGGTACAGGGGTCGAACCTGTGACCTACGGCTTGTAAGGCCGTCGCTCTCCCAACTGAGCTAACCACCCCGTGTCAGGAGCTGCGTATCTTAATGATATTCTTCGTGGCGTCAACGCCTTTTTTGAATTTTTTTTGTCTTTCAATGAGTTAACGCGCTTTTGTGTGAATTCGTGGGCGTGTCCGCCGGGGGGTGACACTGTTATAATCGCCCCAATTCCCGTTAGTTAGAGCGTGAGAAAAGCTGTGACACAGAAGACCTGGCTGGCCCAACTTGTACTGGCATTCGGTATGTTTTGCCTGTCCATCGCTGCACATGCGGTAGTGGAGACACAAAAATTGTCCTCTCCCGAGCTGGATGCAAGGTATCGCGTGCTTATTGAAGAGATGCGCTGCCCCAAATGTCAAAACCAGAACCTGGCAGACTCCGATGCGTCTATTTCCTCGGACTTGCGTCGTGAAATCCGCCGTTTGCTGGAGGAAGGATTTACGGACCAGGAAATCGTTGACTACATGGTGGCCCGCTATGGGGATTTTGTGCTCTACCGCCCACCTGTTCAGAAAAATACCTTGATCCTGTGGTTGGCTCCGGGAGTTTTTGCCGTTTTCGGGCTTCTGGCCTTGATTGTGATCGTGATGCGCTCAAAAAGTGGTACCGGGGCTCGCCAAGATGACGGCAGTGGGGAACTCACTGATGATGAGCGGCGTCGATTAAAGCAGTTGTTGGGAGAAGGAGCTGTAGATGAAGGTGATAGCGGGAAGGAAGGTAAATGATTGATATCTGGTTTGGTGTAGCCCTATTGCTACTGTTGGTAGCTTTTGTATTTCTGATTCCTGCTTTGAGAGCTGCAGGCAGACGTCGCAGCGGTAGTAGCAAGCGAGAGGCTATGGCAGCGCTCTACCGGGAGCGCAGTAAAGAACTTCGCGCTGCGGTGCAGAGCGGTGCGATGGATGAAAAGCAGTTTGCCCAGCTGGAGGCAGATCTCGCGCGGGAACTGCTGGCGGCTCAGCAGGAAAGTCAATCTGGTGAAGCCAGGCAGGGTGGCGGCCGATTGCTAATCGGCCTGGCGGTTTTGGTGCCTGCAATTGCAGCAGCTGCCTACGGGTTTTCCGACCGACCGTCCGAAGTAGCTTTGTATCGCGATATGGTGGCGAGCCAAGGTGGGCACACCTCTTCGGAGGAAGAGGCAAAAATCACCCGTCAGTTGCAGGAGCGGGCTAAAACTCATCCAGATGATCTTAGTAGTCGCTATATATTGGCGCAGCGGCTACTGGTGAGTGGCGATTTGGCTGGGGCGGTAGATTCCTATCGCTATGTTGTGGCTCGCGAGCCACAGGCGGCCAACGTTAAGGCTGAGCTGGCACAAGCGCTATTTTTTGCTGGCGGTTCCAAGATTACCGATGAAATCCGCTCCTTGATCAAGCAGGTGTTACAGGTGCAGCCATCCAATGGCACTGTGCTGGGCTTGGCGGGTATTGCCGCTTTTGAAGATGGGGACTACCGCAAGGCTCGCCAGCATTGGCAGCTAGCACTTAGCCAGCTTCCCCAGGATCTGCAGCAGCAGAGGCGCTTCAGGCTGGCGTTGCCAGGGCCGAAAGCGCTTTGGCAGACAGCGGTGAGGCTGTAGCGGTGCAGGCAAAGGTAGAAACGAAAGAGAAAGGCCCGCAGATTCGAGTTCAGGTCAGTTTGGGGGAGGGAGTTGAAGCCCCAGAATCTACCCCGGTATTTATCTATGCACGCAGTGCTGCGAGCCCGATGCCTCTGGCTATCGTGCGCCTCACGGCTGGGCAGTTACCGGCAGAGGTTGTGCTGGATGAGTCCCGAGCAATGATGCCTGGAAGCTCCATCGCCACTGTCGACTCTGTGCAGTTGGTAGCGCGACTGGCCATTAAGGGAGATGCGCGTCCGGCCCCGGGGGATTGGCAGGGAATGATTAGCGAGTTGCCTAAATCCCGCTGGAGTGAAACTCAGTCAATAGCCATCGATAGTCAGCTGTAACTGGCTGTGACTGTCGAAAATGAGGTCACAGTGTAAGCTGTGGCCTCATTTTTATTTGCGGCCGGATGGCATTCTTGCGTCTAATTGGCCTCAAGCTCACATTGCCCCGATATTGATGAGTTCTATTGGGGCAAGTTGGCATTTGGTAGCGATCGTCATGTTTGACTTGACCGCTGCTTGGTCGGATTGATAATCCCGACTGAACATTACTGTGAAGAATAGCGCTGAATGCTCTGGCGACACCAAGTAATATTAAAGGTTTGGTGTCCCGCCCGGCAGAGAAAAATATCGAGTTTATAAATACATGCGTCTGAAGTGCATCAAGCTAGCGGGCTTCAAGTCTTTTGTTGACCCTACCACTGTCTATTTTCCGACAAACCTCAACTCGGTGGTGGGTCCCAATGGCTGTGGTAAATCCAACACCATCGATGCGGTGCGCTGGGTTATGGGGGAATCCTCCGCAAAGAACCTGCGCGGCGATTCGATGACGGATGTTATCTTCAATGGCTCCAGTGGCCGTAAGCCCGTGGGGCAGGCCTCGATTGAGTTGGTATTTGATAACTCTGAGGGCAAGCTTTCTGGAGCCTATGCGTCTTTCTCGGAGATTTCCGTCAAGCGCAAGGTAACCCGGGAAGCACAGAACACCTATTACCTGAATGGCGAGAAGTGCCGCCGCCGCGATGTAACCGATCTCTTCTTGGGTACCGGCCTTGGCCCACGCAGCTACGCCATTATTGAGCAGGGCATGATCTCCAAGTTGATCGAAGCCAAGCCCGAAGAGCTGCGCGTCTATATCGAAGAGGCCGCCGGTATCTCCAAATACAAGGAGCGCCGCCGGGACACCGAAAACCGGATGAGACGGACCTCTGAAAACCTTGAGCGCCTCACGGATATCCGCGATGAGCTGGATCGCCAGTTGTCCCGACTGGAGCGACAGTCCGCAGCAGCGGAAAAATACAGCCGATTTAAAGAGGAAGAGCGCAGCCACAAGGCTAATCTTCAGGCGCTCAAATACCGCGAACTGGATGACCAATCCAAGGCCAAGCAGCAACAAATAGGTGAGCTTGAACTCACCGTTGAAGAGCTGGTTACCCGCCAGGTCACCTGTGACACAGGCATTGAGCAAAAGCGCGTGGGGTACCACGAGCTGTCTGATAGCTTTAACGAAGTCCAGGGACGCTTTTACGCCGTCGGTGGAGATATCGCCCGCTTGGAGCAGAGCATTGCCCACGCTCGTGAGCGCTCTACTCGCCTGCATTCCGATTTGGCGCAAACCGAACAAGAATATCGCGAGGCGGAGACCAATCTCGAAGTGGATCGCGAAAAAGCGGCCCAGTTTGAGGAGGAGCTTGAGATTATTCTGCCGGACCTGGAGATGGTTTTGGCAGCAGAAGAGGAGTCTGCTGCGGCACTGCTCGAATCTGAAGAGCAGATGCGCAATTGGCAGAACGAGTGGGACCAGTTTAACCAGGGTGCCTCTGGCTCCCGTCAGAAAGCTGAGGTACAGCAATCCCGCATCCAGCACTTGGAAACTTCTGGCCAGCGGCTGCTGGAGCGGGTCAACAAGCTATTGGCGGAGCAGTCCGGCCTCCAGGTCTCTGACGACGATGAAGAGACACTGCAGCTGAACGAGCAGATGGCCGAGCTGGAAATGCAGGCTGAAGAGCGCCGCGAGGAAGCGGCAGAGCGTCGCGAGTCTCTGGATAGTCTCCGTGTGCAGGAGCGGGAGCTGGCTACCGAACTCGATCAGTTACGCTTGCAGCTGCAAACCGGGCGAGGCCGTCAGGCGTCTCTGGAAGCCTTGCAACAAGCTGCTTTAGGGCAAGGCAAGGCAGTTGAGAATTGGCTGCAGCAGCAAGCCCTGGCTGACAAGCCCCGGCTCGCCGACCAGATTAAAGCCCAGCCCGGCTGGGAAACCGCAGTTGAAACTATCCTCGGTCCCCAATTGCAGGCGGTATGTGTCGAGCAGCTCGAGTCCGTGGCTGAAGGATTGGCGGCACTGGAAAGCGGTCAAGCGGTTCTGATCGATAACAGTGCTGTAAATAGCAGTGCGAAGGGAGCACTTCCTTCGCTGCAGGATATGGTTCAGGGGCCGGCCTCTCTCTCCGGCATCTTGGCGGGAATTTATACCGCAGAGGATTTGACTGAGGCGCTGTCCAGGCGCGCGAGTTTGCGAGCTCATGAGTCTATTGTGACTCGCGATGGGCTCTGGCTCGGCCCCAACTGGTTGCGAGTGAATCGCGCCAGTGATGCAGAGGCCGGGGTCCTGGCGCGCAAGCAGGATCTTGAAACCCTGGGGCAGGAGTTGGCCCTGTGTGAGGAGCAGATAGAGAGTATTGCCGAGCGACGCGAGTCCCTGCGCACGCAAACGGTCGATCTCGAGCGCTCCATCGAACAAGCTCGCAATGAGTCCGACCAGCTCGGGCGTCGCGAGGCAGAGCTGCGCAGCCAGTTGTCCGCCCGACGGGCGCGTGCGGAGCAGATGAATGAGCGCCGTATCCGAATTGAGCAGGAAATCGGTGAGGTGCGTGAGCAGCAGGAGTTGGAAGGGGAGTCCCTGTCGGAAGCTCGTCTAATGCTGCAGGAAGCTGTCGAGGCGATGAGTGATGATACCGATCGTCGTGAAACGCTAATGGCACGCCGGGAGGAATTGCGCGAAGCTTTGGATGCCGTGCGCCAGCGTGCGCGGGAGGACAAGGATCGCGCCCATGAACTGGCTATGCGCGAGCAGTCAGTGCGCACCCAGATGGTGTCTCTCGAGCGCACTTTGCAGGTGATGAGCGAGCAGCTGGAAAGGTTGCGCAGTCGTCGTCAGCAATTGCAGGAGCAAATGGAGGAGACCCAGGACCCCTCCCAGGATTTTCAGGCTGAGTTGGAAGAAAAACTCGGCGAGCGTATTGAGGTGGAAACGGAACTCGCCGATGCGCGCAAAAAGCTGGAAGAGGTTGAGACCGGCCTGCGTGAGCAGGAACAGGAGCGCCACAAAGTGGAGGCGGCTCTTCAGGGAGTGCGCGTCCAGCTTGAGCAGGAGCGTCTCGCTGCGCAGACTCTGGAAGTGCAACGAAACGGATTGGTAGAGCAGCTGCGCGAGAGCGAGCACGATATCGATCAGCTGCTCGAACAGTTACCTGGCGATCTGACGATTAAACAGGTACAGGAAGATTTGGAATTGGTAGCTGCGCGTATCTCGCGTCTCGGGCCGATTAACCTCGCCGCTATCGATGAATACAAGCAGGAGTCTGAGCGCAAGAACTACCTGGATCGCCAGCATGGGGATCTGATGGAAGCGCTGGAGACCCTGGAAAATGCAATTAAGAAAATCGACAAGGAAACGAGAACCCGCTTCAAGGAAACTTTTGATCAGGTAAATGCGGGCCTGCAGGAACTCTTCCCGAAAGTTTTCGGTGGTGGTAATGCCTATCTGGAACTTACCGGTGAAGATCTGCTCGATACTGGTATCGCGATCATGGCCCGCCCGCCGGGCAAGCGCAACAGCACAATCCATCTGCTCTCGGGTGGAGAAAAAGCGCTGACGGCGATCGCATTGGTATTCTCGATTTTCCGTCTGAATCCAGCACCTTTCTGTATGTTGGATGAGGTGGATGCTCCCCTTGACGATGCTAACGTTGGTCGTTACGCACGAATGGTTAAAGAAATGTCAGAACACGTTCAGTTCATCTATATTACCCACAACAAGATCGCAATGGAGATGGCGGATCAGTTGCTGGGGGTTACCATGCACGAGCCGGGTGTATCCCGACTGGTGTCGGTGAATGTGGAAGAAGCAGCCGAGCTGGCTTCTGCATAAGGGCGTAAAGGGAGAGGCGCTAAAAAATGGATAACTGGCTGGTTACAATCCTGGTTGTCGTTCTGCTGGTCGTTGTGGTCGATGGCATACGCCGGGCGATCTTGCGACAGCGCGCGGCAGTTAAGGTCTCCCGCAATCTGTCGCGGGCCATGCAATCTGAAGTAAAAAATGAAGCTGATCCGGTCTCAGAGAAGGCTGAAGAAGAACCCCCGGTCCGCAAACCCCTGGAGACGCGAGAGCCCAAGCCTGCAAACAGCGAATTGCCCGGGCAGGCTCGCGTTGTTCAGCGCCGTCCGCTAGAGGATGCGCTACATGTGAATCGCCAGGTGCAGGAGAGCTTTATTTCCTCGCGCAAACCGCTCGCTGGCAGCAATCCCCAGAGGAGTCCGGAAGAGCAGGGTATCCTCGATTTGGAAGAGCAAGTCCCCACCCTGATGGAGTCGGTCGGTGAAGAGCAACGCTATGAGCCTGCATTAGATGAGGCTGAAAGCCTAAATGCGATGGATAGCGCTCACAGTCCTGAGCATGAAGCTGTGCATGAGGATTCTCAAGCCGAGCGATCTTCTCAGTCTCCAAGCTCTGGCAGTGTTGGTGAAGGTGCTCCCACCCGTGAGGTGCTGGTGATTAATGTAATGGCGCCAGAAGGGGATTACTTCGAGGGTAATGATTTACTTCGGGTAATGGTTGCCTGTGGCATGCGCTTTGGTGAAATGAATATTTTTCACTACCATGAGCACGGCGGTGCTGATGGGGCCATTATCTTTAGTCTCGCCAATATTGTTGTGCCCGGCGTTTTCGACCTGGCCCAGATGGAAGAATTTGCCACGCCGGGTGTTAGCTTGTTCCTGACACTACCTGTGGAAGGCGAGGCGATTAAAGCTTTCGATCAACTGCTTTCCACCTCATACAAAATTGCCGAGCTGCTCGGTGGCGAATTGAAGGATGAGAATCGCAGTGTATTTACCGCGCAAACGGCGGAGCATTATCGTCAGCGGGTTGTGGAGTACCAGCGCCGCAGGACTTTAGCGATGGCGCAAAGCTAACTCGCAATCTCTACATAATTGTTGCCATTTTTAATGCGGCCCGGGATGCCGGCTGATTTTCATTTTGGAAATTAGCCGTAAGCTCGGGCCGTATTTGCATGTAAAATCGAAATAATTTTCTAACTATTATTTTTATTCACTCGAATTGCCGATGACTCATCAAACTATTTCCCCTCAAGTGCGCGAGCGTGTTCAGGAATTACACGAAATCCTCCAGCGTGCGAATCACCAATACTATGTGCTTGATGATCCCGAGTTGCCGGATATTGAGTACGACCGGCGCCTGCGCGAGTTGCAGGACCTGGAAAGTGAATTCCCTCAGCTACTGACACCGGATTCTCCCACCCAGAGGGTAGGCGCAGAGCCGCTCTCCTCTTTCCAGGAGGTTCGCCACGAGGTGGCGATGTTGTCTTTGGATAACGCCTTTAATGATGAAGAGTTGCTGGAGTTTGACCGCCGGGTGTGTGAGCGCCTCAACAGTAAAGGGCCAGTGGAATACGCCTGTGAACCCAAATTAGACGGTATCGCTATCAGCCTTTTATATCGCGACGGAGTACTTGAGCGAGCGGCAACGCGAGGGGATGGCACGACGGGTGAGGATATCACCCAGAATGTACGCACCGTGGGATCTGTACCTCTGCGTTTGCGTCAAGCAGATGGTATTGAAAAGTATCCGGGTGTATTGGAGGTCCGCGGCGAAATCTATATGCCGAAAGCGGGCTTTGCCGAATTGAATCGCAAAGCGGCTGAGGCGGGCGAGAAGCTTTTCGTAAATCCTAGAAATGCCGCTGCCGGTAGTTTGCGTCAATTGGACTCCCGCATAACAGCGCAGAGACCGCTGGAATTGTGTGTGTATGGCACTGGCCTTGTAGAGGGCGGTGAGCTGCCGGAAAAGCACGTTGAGACTTTGCAGCTGCTGGGACATTGGGGCTTCCGTACAAACCGAGAGATGCGCGTCACTAAGGATATTCAGGGCTGCATCGACTACTACCGGGAAATCGGCGAGAAGCGCGAGGACCTCGCTTACGATATTGACGGTATTGTTTTTAAGGTCAACAGTATTCCCCTGCAGCGCCGTCTCGGTTTTGTTGCCCGCGCACCCCGTTGGGCCATGGCCTATAAGTTTCCTGCTCAGGAGGAAATGACTGAATTATTGGATGTTGAATTCCAGGTGGGGCGCACCGGTGCGGTTACCCCGGTTGCTCGCCTGCAGCCGGTATTTGTCGGCGGCGTTACCGTTTCCAATGCAACTCTGCACAATCGAGATGAGATCGAGCGCCTCGGCGTACAGGTGGGTGATACCGTCATTATTCGCCGTGCCGGAGATGTTATCCCGCAGGTGGTTTCTGTAGTGGAGAGCAAGCGCAAGCCGGGTGGCCACGCTATTGAATTCCCCACGCATTGCCCGGTATGCGGCTCGCCGGTGGAATCCACGCCTGGTGAGGCGGTGGTCCGCTGTAGCGGCGGCCTGATTTGTAGTGCCCAGCGCAAGCAGGCCATCAAGCATTTCGCTTCGCGCAAAGCAATGGACATTGATGGGCTGGGAGACAAGCTGGTAGAGCAGCTGGTAGATGAGGACTTGTTACACTCGGTGTCCGGGCTCTACCACCTCACTTTGGAGCAGGTGGCGGGACTTGAGCGAATGGGGCAAAAGTCTGCCCAGAACCTCCTCGATGCACTGGAGCGCAGTAAAGAGACCACGCTGCCTAAATTCCTCTATGCCCTGGGTATCCGGGAAGTGGGTGAGGCTACAGCGCGCAATTTGGCGCGGCACTTTGGCGAATTGAATCCGCTAATGTCGGCAGATGTCGAGGCTTTGCAGGAAGTTGAAGATGTGGGCCCAGTGGTCGCTCATTTTGTTGCTGAGTTTTTTCAGCAACCTCATGCCCAAGAAGAGGTGGAGGCACTGCAGCAGGCGGGTGTGCATTGGCAAGCGGAAGAGAGTGACGAGCAGGATCAGCCCCTGGCAGGGGAAACCTGGGTGCTCACCGGCAAACTGGAAACCCTGTCCCGCAGTGAAGCAAAAGACTACTTACAGAGGCTGGGTGCGAAAGTCGCAGGAAGTGTTTCCGCCAAGACCGGCACTCTGGTTGCTGGGCCAGGCGCTGGCTCAAAATTGACCAAAGCGCAGGGGCTAGGTATCACAGTTATGGATGAAGAGGCGCTTCTGGATATGCTGCGCGAAAGGGGCTTTGAGATTTAGTTCTGGTATTTTAGGCGGGGCACCATTAGTAACTGAATAGCCGAACTTTTGAGCACTTTGCAGGTTCGTGTTTTGTTTTGTGGCTTTCTGGTCGCTTCGCCGTTAAAGTTGATGCCTTAGATCTGTTTTGCCCTGGGTACCTGATGTCCAGTGGCACTGTGGTAAGGAATGGAATTAATGCTTCAGGGCGATCAGGAATCCATCGTTTACGGATGTATCAAAGACAGCAATAGCCTCGCTGGCGGCAGCGATCGGCGTAGGGTGAACCGCAATGCTGTGCTCGCTCTGCCCAGTGCTGACGAATGGCCATTCCTGTGCCGGGATATGTTTGCTATTCCCACCATTAAGGTGAAGCAATCCCAGTACCAAACCGATGTTATCCACTTTGGCGCTTCCTATCGGGCGGTAGAATACGAGTGGGATTTGTGGATACAGAAGTTTGAAGAGTTGTTGAAGAGTATGTATTGGGTTTCGGCAACTGTGCATTTGGAAACTGAGCTTTCCGGCGTTCACTCTTTCAGCTGGGAATCCGCTGGCCTCTATCACGAGCCGGGCAGCGGCGATATGCAGGTTCGCTGCGAGTGGACCCAAGAGGGTCGGGTGAGTATCTGATTTTTGTGGCCCGGTTGGTCCGGGCCCTCTCTTGCCTAATTGCCGCAAAGCAGATTTAAATAAGCAGCCCTGTCACAAATCCTATCTCTCTTTTTCTTTCCGCAACTATATTCCCTGATAGTCTCTGGAACTGAAACTTTGGTCTGTTAAAGTGTCTTTGCCGAACGGTACCAAGGTGCCGCGGCCGAGAAGCTGTAAAGCCAGATTATAAGAATTGGCGCGATCTGGGCGCCCTATCAGGAAGGAATACACATGATTAAATCCAGTTCTCTGCTGTTTGCCAGCGCACTGATGTTGTCGCCGCTGTTACATGCGTCTGAGCACGAAAGCAAAATGGATATGAGCAGTAAGGCCCCAGCAGATGCCAAGGTCTATATTATCTCGCCGAAGGATGGAGAGAAGGTGCCCCAGACATTTACGGTGAAGTTTGGTTTGTCTGGTATGGGTGTGGCACCGGCGGGTACCAATCAAGAGAATACCGGCCACCATCATCTGCTGATTGATGTGGATGATATGCCGGATATGAGCAAGCCTTTGCCGGCGAGTAAGAACATCATTCACTTTGGTGGCGGGCAAACCGAGACTCAAGTTACCTTGCCACCGGGCAAGCATACGCTACAACTGGTTCTGGGCAACTATATGCATGTGCCACATAAAGAGCCTGTGATGTCCAAGAAAATTACCGTCGTGGTCGAGTAGGGCTGCAGCGGCTAAATAACCTTCTGTCGATGCATTAAGCGCATCTGGGGAGAGTGAAATGGGTGGCGAATTCCGCACTGAAAAGGACAGCCTGGGCGAAGTTCAGGTGCCGACTGAGGCGATGTATGGCGCGCAAACCCAGCGCGCCGTGGAGAATTTTCCTGTCAGTGGTCACGGCTTGCCGGCAGAGTTTATCCGCGCCATTGTGCTGATAAAGAAATCTGCTGCGGAGGCCAACCGGGACTTGGGGTTGCTGGATAAAGCCCAGGCTGAGGCCATTATCAATGCCTGCGACAGTCTCGGTGATGAGGAGTATGCCACTCATTTTCCCGTCGATATTTACCAGACAGGTTCTGGTACCAGCTCAAATATGAATGTTAACGAGGTGCTCGCTCACCTGGCAGAAAAGCACAGTGATCAAACCATCAGCCCCAATGATCACGTGAATATGAGTCAGAGCAGTAATGACGTGGTTCCGACCGCGATTCATGTGTCCGCCCTGCTTGCAGTGCGCGACACCCTGCTGCCTGCGTTGCGCCATTTGCACACTGGCTTGTGCGACAAGTCCACGGAACTTGAAAGTATTGTAAAAACCGGCCGCACCCATCTGATGGATGCAGTGCCTATGACAATGGCGCAGGAAGTTGGAGGTTGGGCTGCACAAATAGAGGCGTGCCGGGAGAGGATTCGCGCGGTAATGCCTCGGCTTGCCCAGCTGGCTCAAGGCGGAACGGCGATTGGCACCGGGCTCAATGCTCACCCGGATTTTGCCGAGCTGTTTGCACAAAAAATCAGCGCCCACACATCTCATCAGTTTCGCCCGGCAGAGAACTTTTTTACCGCAATTTCCAGTCAGGATACGTCGGTGGAATTGTCCGGGCAGCTCAAGGTGTTGGCAGTTTCCCTGATGAAAATTGCCAATGATTTGCGTTGGATGAACAGCGGTCCGCTTGCTGGCCTCTCCGAAATCGCCCTGGAGGCCTTGCAGCCAGGGAGCAGCATTATGCCGGGCAAAGTGAACCCGGTTATTGCTGAATCAGTTACTATGGTTTGTGCCCGGGTGATGGGTAATGACACCACAGTGACCGTGGCGGGACAGAGCGGCAATTTTCAATTGAATGTTATGTTGCCTTTAGTAGGCAGTACGCTGCTGGAAAGTATTAACCTGCTCGCGAATGCATCGACCCTATTGGCTGATCGAGCCGTTGCCAGTTTCGCGGTGAATCGGGCGCATATTGAGGGAACCCTGGGCCGCAACCCCATTTTAGTGACCTCCCTTAACCCAGTGATTGGCTACCTGAAAGCGGCGGAGATTGCCAAGGCCGCCTATGCCAGCTGTAGGCCAGTGCTGGATGTTGCTGTTGAAATGACGGACCTGGATAGAGAAACGCTTGAGGAATTGTTGGATCCCGCCCATTTGGCCAAGGGTGGGCTGATCAGCTAGGGGCAAAAAAGGCGATTCCCAACAGTATTAACGATATAATGGCGGTCAGGCACATAAGCCAGTGCAAAAGCCTTAACAGCGTGGCTCGATCCTCTGGTTCCAGCATTCTTCTGCTCATTGGTGCCTCCTGCGGCGTTGACAGGAACCGGCCAATCCCTCACGATTCGACGCCGCGTCGGTACTGGGTGCCGACAATACAATGGTAGCGCCACAAAATGTGGCAGTCTCACCTGTTTTGAAAATCAATGTATCCAGATCGTCATGGCTAAAAGAAGTCGCCGCTCCTTTATTACCAGTGTCCTCGCCTGTGTCGCCTTTGTAGTGGCGGCAGTCTACAGCTGGGACCTGCCCGTTAAGGATGTTGTCACCTATTTCATTCTTCTGTTGGTGATATTACTTGTCATCATTGCTCTGGCGTTTGGGTGCGGGGCTTTATTGAATTGGTTGCGCAGGCGTAAATAATAGATGGCGTCAACGGAAGAGGATATTCGCATCCCTATCGCCTACCTCGAGCGACTGCTCGAAGAGGCGACCAAGCATGGGTGTGATCGCAAGGAGCTTTTAGCTTCTGTCGATATCGATGAGTCTGAATTGCAGGGCGTATCCGCATTTTCAGCAGTGAAGTACGGCCGCTTGTACCAGCGCGTGATGTGGCTGGCGCAAAATGAGTGGTTTGGCATGCTTAGCGGTGGAAGGGTCCGTTCCGGGTCTTTTCGTTTGTTGTGTCTGGCGGTGGTGAATTGTGCAACCCTACGCCAGGCGATTACGCTCTGTGCCGAATTTATGGAAATCTGCCGAGGTTTTAAGGTGAAGCCGGTACTCGGAGAAGGTGGCCATGGGCGCGAGCGGGTTGAAATTTGCGGGATCAGTTCGCTGGGCAAAGGCGAATTTGAGCAGCTGCTGAATAACACGAGCCCCAGTGTGGTGCGTACAACCTTAGCGGTTTGGCACAGGTTTTATTGCTGGCTGGCAGGGCGGGAGATTCCGCTGGCCAGGCTGCACTTTTCATTTGCTTGCCCAGAAGAGTTTCGCAGTCTCGCGCAGAGTGAGGCCAATGAGTTGTTATTTGAGCAGCCGTTTAATGCGCTCGAATACGATACCCGCTACCTGGAATACCCTGTGGTGCAAAGCCCGCAGATGGTTGAGGACTTTATTCGCACCGCTCCTTACCACCTGGTGATTAGCGACGGCAGTGCCAATAGTATCAAGACCAAAGTGAAAACCATTTTGAACCGGGACGTGAGTGAGTCCATGCCTGCCGCTGAGGCGGTGGCGGAGAGGCTCAATATGTCGGTCACCACGTTGCGACGTCGCCTTCAGCAGGAGGGTACCTCCTACCAGAAGCTCAAAGACGAATGTCGGATGGAAGCGGCTTTTCACTACCTCAGCTGCCCGGATCTTTCCAATGGGCAGATCGCAGAGATGCTTGGGTTCGATGAATCCAGTGCTTTCTTCCGCGCCTTCAAAAAATGGACGGGAATTACGCCAGGCGAGTATCGCCGGGGTGGTCGCGCCGCAGCTGGCCTGGATATTTGACTGGGCCAGTCACCTTTTTTCATCCTCTCGCCTCGATTTGTCACCGCTTTGGACGGGTTTGGCCATAGAGGGGGCTGCTCGCTTACTACTATGATGAACCAATCTTAGAAATTAGTCATAAATATGACTGGATGGTTTTGCCTCCGGTCCCAAACATAAGCGAATTGAGGTTATCAGGATGACCGATATCAAAATGCCACTGCGTGATTTGCGTTTCGTAATGCGCGAGATGCTGGACTCAGAAAAGCATTATGAGTCACTTGGATATGAGGAGGCTACTCCTGATGTCGTGGATGCCATCCTGGAAGAGGGTGCAAAGTTTTGTGAAAACGTTATTGCACCGCTGAACCAAATTGGCGACCAGCAAGGTTGCACCTGGAAAGACGGTGAAGTTACTACCCCGGAAGGCTTTAAAGAAGCCTACCAGCAGTTTGTAGAGGGTGGCTGGGCTGCACTGCCTCACGATCCTGAGTACGGTGGCCAGGGCCTGCCGCCCTCGCTCGGCACTATCATGAGCGAGATGGTTGGTACCGCCAACTGGTCCTGGGGCATGTACCCCGGCTTGTCCCACGGTGCGATGAACACCCTGGAAGAGCACGGTACTGAAGAGCAAAAGCAGGTTTACCTGACCAAGCTGGTTGAAGGTAGCTGGACCGGCACTATGTGTCTGACCGAGCCTCACTGCGGTACCGATCTGGGTATTTTGCGCACCAAGGCCGAGCCGAATGACGATGGCTCCTACGCGATTACCGGCACCAAGATCTTTATCTCCGCCGGTGAGCACGACATGACTGACAACATTGTTCATATCGTACTCGCCCGCTTGCCAGACGCACCTGCTGGCACCAAGGGTATCTCCCTGTTTATCGTACCCAAGTTCCTGCCGAACGCTGACGGCTCTGCCGGTGAGCGCAACGGTGTGGTATGTGGTTCCCTCGAGCACAAAATGGGTATTCACGGCAACGCCACTGCAGTGCTGAACTTTGACGGTGCTAAAGGCTTCCTGATCGGCGAGCAGAATAAAGGCCTGAGCTATATGTTCACCTTTATGAACACTGCGCGCCTGGGCACTGCTCTGCAAGGCCTGGCTCACTCCGAGATCGGTTTCCAGAAGTCCCTGGCTTACGCAAAAGATCGCCTGCAAATGCGTTCTCTGTCCGGCGTGAAAAACCCGGAAGGCCCGGCTGACCCGATTATTGTTCACCCTGACGTGCGCCGCATGCTGATGACCCAGAAAGCCTTCTCTGAAGGTGGTCGTATGCTGGTTGTTAAGTGCGCACAGCTGGTTGATATCACTCACAAAGGCGATACTGACGCGAAGAAAGCCGCTGACGATATGCTGGCTTTCCTGACGCCGATTGCAAAAGCATTTTTGACAGAAGCCGGTTTTGAATCTGCCAACCTGGGTATGCAGTGTTTCGGTGGCCACGGTTATATTGCCGAGTGGGGCGTGGAGCAGAACGTACGTGATGCGCGTATCTCCACTATCTATGAAGGCACCACTGGTATTCAGGCTCTGGACCTGTTGGGTCGTAAGGTTCTGATGACCCAGGGTGAATTGCTGCGCGGTTTCACCAAGCAGGTTCACAAATTCTGCCAGGCGGAAATTGATAACGAAGCACTGGCGCCTTTCGTTGCTAAATTGCAAGAACTTAACAAGCAGTGGGGCGACCTGACCTTGCACGTTGGCGGCAAAGCTATGGAAAACCCTGACGAAGTCGGTGCTGCTTCTGTAGATTACCTGATGTTCTCCGGTTACACCGTACTGGCCTTCCTGTGGGCACAGGCGGCTAAAGTTGCCAATGAAAAACTGGCAGCGGGCACTGGAGAAGAAGATTTCTACAAGGCGAAAATTACTACCGCGCGTTTCTTCTTCGAGCGTATCCTTCCTCGCACTTCCAGCCACGCAACGTCCATGTTGAGTGGAGCAGGCAACTTGATGGAATTGGATGCCGAGCATTTTGCATTCTGATCCCGCTCTGAAATGAAAACCGCCGGCAAATGCCGGCGGTTTTTTTGTGAGTAATAAAGCGGCTTAAACGGAGAATTTCCGATGCAATTGCCGGATTCAGTTCAAGAGCGCCTGTGTCACTTAGCTTGTTCGTACCCGCTGGCTCGGGTACAGTTCCGGCTGCCAGATGCCTGTGACTTCTATGTTTATGTCACCGAAGTATCTAAAAATTACAAAGTGATTTCCGAATTTGGTCAGACTGATAATCCAGAACTAACATTGGAAATGGAAAACAGCACTCTCAGTGCTATATTGGACGGTCAATTAAGTGGGCGTCACGCCTTCCTTTTGGGGGATGTTCAATATTCTGGAAATCGCGAGTTGGCCGCAGCATTGGCAGGTTTATTTCCTGCGAATAGTGAAGAGGGAGATCGGTAAAGAGAGGTTTTAAACCTTCTTTTTCACCGTCTCAAAGATACTACAAACAATAAATAAATTCTCGCTCGCCCAGAGATATGGCAGCTTTCGCCTATGGAGACGGAAGGTGTGGGCAAGCGACGACAACAATCAGGAATGGGAGAAGAGAGTTGGACATTGATCGCAGCATACTTGATGTCTTTAAAGGCGCTTGCGCCAAATTCGGTGACCGGCCGGCTTTCACATGCCTGGGGCGTACACTTTCAATCAATGATATTGACACGCTAAGTGGAAAATTCGCCTCTTATTTACAAAATCATACCGACTTGAAGCCCGGTGATCGCATCGCTGTCCAGCTGCCCAACGTGCTGCAGTACCCAGTAGTTGTTTTTGGTGCACTGCGCGCAGGTTTGGTTGTAGTAAATACCAATCCGCTGTACACGCAGCGCGAGCTTAAGCACCAGCTGAATGATTCAGGGGCCAAGGCTCTGGTCGTACTGGCGAATATTGCCGATACCGCTGCTGCGGTGGTTGCTGAAACCGATGTAAAACAAGTTATTGTTACTGAGATTGCGGACCTGCACAGTCCGCTGAAGCGTACCTTGATCAACAGTGTGGCGAAGTACGTTAAGAAAATGGTGCCCGAATTTTCGTTTGCCAATGAAGTTAGCTTCCGCGATGCAATGGCAAAAGGCGCTGAGCGTCCTCATAAGGATGTTGAGCGCACCAAAGAAGATATTGCAGTTCTGCAGTATACCGGCGGTACTACCGGGGTTGCCAAAGGGGCAATGCTGACTAATGGTAATCTGGTAGCGAATATGGAGCAGGTTCGTATCGCATTTGCCAGTGGTATGAAAGAAGGTGAGGAGTTCTATATTGCACCTTTGCCTCTTTACCATATCTACGCATTTACCATCCACTGCATGTGCCTTTTCTCCACGGGCAACCACTCGTTGTTAGTGCCCAACCCGAGGGATATTCCGGGTTTTGTGAAGATGCTGAAAGGCCTGCGTTTCACTGGATTTGTTGGGCTCAATACCCTGTTCAATGGCCTGATGCGCAACAAGGATTTTGCTGAACTGGACTTCAGCAAATTGCACTCAACAGCTTCTGGTGGCATGGCGTTAACTCGCGATACGGCTAAGCGCTGGGAGGAAATGACCGGCTGTATGATCATGGAAGGTTACGGTATGACTGAAACCTCCCCGGTTGTTTCATTTAACCCTACTGATGGTGTTCAGCTGGGCACGGTGGGTGTTCCTGTTCCCGGCACCGAGGTCAAGGTTGTCGACGAGAATGGCAATGACCTGCCAAACAACTCTCCTGGCGAGCTGTGCGTGCGCGGACCTCAGGTGATGAAAGGCTACTGGCAGCGTCCGGAAGCGACAGCGGATACCATCGACAGTGAAGGTTGGTTGAATACCGGCGATATGGCCGTTATTCAGGATGATGGTTACATCAAAATCGTAGATCGCAAGAAGGACATGATTATTGTATCCGGCTTCAATGTATATCCCAATGAGATTGAAGACGTGATCAGCGCGCATCCGAAGGTCACTGAAGCTGCCGCTATCGGTATCCCGGATGAGAAAAGTGGTGAGCAGGTGAAGCTCTTCCTGGTGAAGGCTGATCCATCTTTGACCGAAGATGAAGTTGTCGCCTACTGCCGTGAGCATATGACGGCTTATAAAGTGCCGAAGCATGTGGAGTTCCGTGAGGACTTACCCAAAACTAATGTGGGCAAAATCTTGCGCCGTGAACTTCGCGATGAAGAGTTGAAAAAGCTTGAGGCTACTAGCGCTGCTTAAGTCGCTATTTAGCTAAAGAGTTCAACCGCATAAAAGGCCCTGCTGGAGACAGTGGGGCTTTTTTATTGGTTTCGATTCACGGAGAGGCACCTGCAGCTAATGCAGGGTTGATGTTTGGGGAGGGAAATTTGGTGACACCGAGGAGGTGCCACCAAGGAAAAGCGGGATGTTTATCCTGCTTGGTTATTTGCGGCTTTCGGCACTGGCGTCGCGAATAGCGCGGAACTCATTGCCTTCATACCAGTTGGGCCAGTCGCGGCTGTTTGCCAGCTTCAGGCCCAATTGCAGGCCCAGCTGCAAATTCATAGCGGCGCCTTTCAGGTTCCAGTTGGGGTCGTACTCATCTCCCGGCTTGTGGTAGTGCTGGCTGAGATATTCCTTGTCCTTGGATTGTGCCCACTCCCGGCCGTGCTCATGGTTTTCGCTACCGGAATCAAAATACAGCATTGGCACGCCTTCTTTTGCCAGGCTGAAATGATCTGAGCGATAGAAGTAGCCGCGTTCCGGGTGCTCTTCAGCAGCCAGATAGCGGCCCTGTTTTTTGGCGGCTGCTTCTAAGAGATTTTCCAGCTCGCTGCTGCCGAAGCCAACGACGGTGATGTCTTTGGTGGGGCCCAAGACATTCATAGCGTCGAAGTTAAAGCCGGCAACCGTCTTTTCCAGAGGTTCAACTGGGTTAGCGGCATAGTATTTGGAGCCAAGTAAACCGGACTCTTCAGCAGTTACTGCAACGAATACCAGGGAGCGATCAGCTTGATCCTCTTTCACTGCTTGGGCTGCAAGAGCAAGTAGTCCAGCGGTGCCGGTGGCATTGTCCACTGCGCCATTGAAGATATGGTCTTCGCCAGAAGCGTTTCGGTTGACCCCTAAGTGGTCCCAGTGGGCAGTGTAAACAATGGTTTCATCTGCGTACTTTTTGCCGGGTAACTTAGCAATAACATTGCGAGAGTTGGACTTCTCAAGGCTGTTGCTGAGTTCGATGCTGGCTTTGAGTTCCAGTGACTTAGGCTTGAATCCAGATGCTTTTGCCGCTGCCATTTCTTCGGCCAAGTCGAGACCTGCTGCCTGGAACAGATCCTTCGCTGCCTGGTTGGTGATCCAGGCCTCAATCGCCACGCGATCGATATTCTTATTTTCTGCTTCAAGGCTTACCTGGGCGCCAGACCAGGAGCCGCTCACTACTTCCCAGGGGTAACCGGCAGCGCCATTCTCATGGATAATAATGGCTCCTGCGGCGCCCTGACGGGCAGCTTCTTCAAACTTGTAGCTCCAGCGACCGTAGTAGGTCATGGCATTGCCATTAAATAGAGCCTCATCTTGGGTGGCATAGCCGGGGTCATTCACCAGAATGACTGCGGTTTTGCCTTCCATATCCAGACCTGCGTAGTCATTCCAGTTGTTTTCTGGAGCTACGATGCCGTAACCGACAAAAACCAATTCGCTTTCATTGAGGCTGGATGCGCTGGTTTGGCGCTGGGTAAACGCGACCATGTCGTCAATAGGTTTTAGAACCTGGCCTACACCCTCGCCCTGAATAGTAAGGGGAGTGGATTGAATATCCATCTCTACAATGGGGACTTCCTGGAACCAGCTGGGGTTACCGTCGGAATCTACGGCACCAGGGGTAAGTCCGAGCGCCTTAAATTGCTCTGCCAGATAGTTTACCGTCAGCTCCTCACCTTTACTGGCGGGAGCGCGGCCTTCGAATTCATCGGAGGCCAATACGGCGACATGCTTGTGCAGGTCGGCAGCGACAGTATCAATTTGAGCCTTCTCAGCGGCTTCCAGATTGAGCTTTTCAGTGCTGTGCTCGATATGTTCTTTATGGGAGTGCGCTTGTGAGCTGACTTCTTCGTTGCCCTTGCTACAACCGCTGATAACACCGCCGATGGCTATAGCCAAGCCAAGGCGGCGCCAGGTGGTAGGAATTCGCATAATTTTGTCCTGACAGTCTTGTTAGGAGGCAGATTATGCCTGATCTTGTCTTAACTAACGATATATCAGCGATCAGTGGAGAGTAGAGTGTGGCTGGGCCCAGAGCTATATTCCCGTTTTGGTAATTTAGTTGAATATGGTGACAGGGTTTGTGTTTGAGAGGTTTCAATAAAACTCGCCTTGGATAGGAGGCTCGGGCTTAGCCTCCTATCCAGCCTAAACCCTCAAGTCGAGATTTTTGAGGTTAATTGTGCTGCCACTGGCCCTCAGTTATCTGGTCCTGATAGTTAATCCATACCTTGTCATAGCCAGTGGTTTCCTTGGCGCTTTTAAGGGCTTGGTTGTCCTGGCTATTGGTGGGGGCGGAAAACACGTAGTCATTGCCCAGTGCCTGGCACACCCCGGCACCATAAGAGAATGGGCCTGTTGAGGCGCTGACCAGCCAGCTACCGTCAGCCGTGTTCTTACATGCGAAGCTATATTGGTTGCTGCAGTTGGCATCATTCCAGCGCCCGTTACCCCACTGCAAAGCGCAATCCTCATTGTTCAAGTTATTTGGCTCATTCTGATCCCATGACCAAATAGCTGCAGCGATGCGGCCATCAGTCGTATTCATATTATCGAGATTGATTATGTTGTGACCTATAGCAAAGCCATTGCGCACATCGTCGGCTGTGATTCGTTCAATACCACCGCTAAAAATTTCTCCTATAGTGCCAATAGTGGTGCTGTCTTCCCACACTCGACCGATTTCCCCTAATCCGGTGAAGGCCATGTTCTTCATGTCACCATTTCCAGAGCAGCCGCTATCTTTCCACACGACGACTTGTTTCCCTGCAGCAAGCACATCATTTTTTGTAAGGCTGCTGGGGATACTCTGGCAGCCGCCACTGTAGAAAATCTTATCCCCGAATCGATCGGTTATTTGGTTGTAGAGATCTTGATGGCGCCCATCAGAGTGGTCCTCGATATATAAAATGATGACTTCGTCCTGATTGGCGCTGTCATTTAGCCAGTCCTTTATTTCGTTAAATCCTTCAGTCGCATACTTATCATTGATACTGCAGAGCCCATGGCATAGAAGTAATCTTTTTGGGTAGGAAAAAAGGCTCTCCATTTTCGTTGTCCAATGGACATCCAGCTCTATAAAGCGAGCTCCCATGCGCAATTGATCTTTTATGGAATGCTCCTGTTGAGGGTCCAGGTAGCGGCATCCCACTGAGAAGTTACAGGCGCGATACACTTCTGAGTTGTAAGAATTGTGTGTCCCCAAAATATTGTTTTCACTCATGGGAGTGTGGTTGTCTATTTGACGCTGTAGATCCAAGGCTGTGCCTGTCCAGCTGTTTTGGAAATCAGAAATGCTATCGGCCCAAAGGGGGAGAGAGGCGAAGGAAAGTACAAATAGAATCGATAGGATCATCTGTCTGATAGTGTGTTTCATTATTTTTCTCCGGACTGAGTAGATACGCTACCTTTGCAGTAGACGCTAGTGAATATTTTTTAATTTTTATTGGTGTGTGGTGCCTTAAGGTACCGTTTTTATTATTTTTGCTTTTTACTACGAATTGGACTTTTTTGTCTATGTGAAGAGGGTTGGTTTCTTGTTGTTTTCTGGTGGCATCATAATTCTATTGATAATGGATGGGTTGTGTAGCTCTCTCAGCAATAAATTCCGATAAATTATTCAGGGTCTTTCCTTGCTTTAATTAACAAGCTGTATAAGGGGAATTATGCGACTAATGAATAAGTGGGTTGTTTTGCTTGGCTCCTTTCCAGCCACCTTTATTTTGGGGTTGGACTACACCATTGTCAGTATTGCGCTGCCGACAATCCAGCAGAGTTTAGGTGCATCCTTTATTCAAACCCAGTGGGTTATGAATATATTTATGTTGATGCTATGTATCCTGATGGCCAGTATGGGGAGATTGGGGGATATTGTGGGCTCCCTGAAGATGCTCAATATTGGATGGGTATTACTTGCAGTTAGCTCCCTTTTCGCGGGATTGGCTGAGGATCCACTTTGGTTAATTGTCTGGCGGGCCTTTCAAGGTGTCTCCATTGCCATAATCGTGCCGAATAATATTGCTTTGCTGTCCCACACTTTTGTAGAAAAAGAAGCCGGATTTGCAATGGGATGGTGGATGTCGGTATTGGCTGTCGGCTTTGCTCTTGGTCCGGTATTGGGTGGGGTCCTATGTGAGTATTTGTCTTGGAGGTCGATCTTTTTTATTAATATCCCCTTTGTGTTGGTTAGTATGGTACTTGGTCTTTTTGTGATGCGGAGCCAGCAAAATTTAGATAAAGAAAAAAGTTATATTGACTGGCGTGGAATGATACTTCTTGCGCTTAGTGTGGGTTCGCTAGTGGTGTTAGTAGTTGAAGGGGCGCAAGTGGGTTGGTTGAGTTGGCCGATACTGTTGTTACTGGTTATTTCTATATTGAGTTTTATTGCCCTTTTTCGTGTTGAGCGAAAACTGGAGCAACCGTTGATCCATTTTGCCTATTTTAAGAATTTGCTATTTTCCGCTTGTATTTTAACCAATTTTAGTTTGTTGATATTTCTCATTTCTGCTTTCTTTTTATTACCATTTTATTTGCATATTGTGCGTCAGGATACAACGGTAATGTCCGGCTTGATTTTGCTCCCTATTACCTTGGTAATGGCTTTGGTATCTCCTGTGGCGGGCAGAATGGCGGCTAATTCCGCACCTGCGGCTCCAATCTTAATTGGTGTCATATGTATTTTGATTGCGGCAATCGTAATGACACAATTCTCAGTGGATACCAATTTTTCGACGCTTTTGCTGGCTTTTATACCTTTCGGTGTGGCTTGGGGATTTGTATTTAGTGCAACAGCCCCAATCGCTATTGGCGCTTTGCCGCCTAATAGTGCAGGTATAGCAACCGGAATGTTGTGGGGCATACAAAACATAGGCGCAGCACTTGGTTTGGCTGTAGTGGGTACTGTATTCCGGATAATGGAGAAACAGAGTTTGCTAAATCAATTGAAGGAAAGTGGGGTGCAGATTACCAGTGCACTGGAAAAATATATCGATGCATTGCTGATTAATCCTGAAAGGATTGAGCGTGGCGCAATGGGGGTGTCTGCTGCTCTGCACGGTCGCATCGCTAACATGTTTAATGAGGCTTTTGCCCAGGCTTTCCAGTCGGTGATGTGGGGGTTGGTTGTATTTACTTTTCTTTTGTTGGTTGCTGTAGCTGTATTATTGAAAAAATCACAGTGTAAGAAGGAAAGTTAGAAATGTTATTTTAATGGTCTCTGCAAGCTTTGAAATATAGAGGCTGTCCTGTGATTTTTGGCTCAAAAATATACGCCTACTCGGTTTTTATAAATCAATAATTACAATAAGAAAAGTCTCTCTAAAACTGGGCTGCCGTTTGAAACAGCCCAGCTCAAATTAATTTCTCTTGTTGGTAACGGTAATTTGGTTCACCGTATAGAGATTATTTGAGTGTTTTTAACACTTCGCGAATTGGGAAAAGAATATCGCGAGCGAGTTGTTGGCTTCGCGCCGGGGACCAACCTTCGATCAAGTCGGGCAGGTCATCATTGTCTTTAAACGGCATCTCCAATGTTAGAGCCAGGGTGCGGAATTGATGTCCAGCCCAGGCGGTACCAATTGTCAGATTTGCTTCGCCGGGTTTATCCAGCTCATATCCATGCTCCGTTTGGAAGTCGGGGCTGACGGCCTCATAAGCTTGCTTAAATGTCTCTTCCAGCTTGGCGTGGCGCTCGTCATAGCCGGGAATACCTTCACAAGCCGCAACAAAGTTATAGGGCAGGGCTTCATCACCATGAATATCCAGGAAGATATCCCCTCCTAGCTCCAACATTTTCTCCCTGACCAAAAAGACTTCCGGGCTTCGCTCCATTGTGGGGTTGAGCCACTCACGGTTCAGGTTGGCGCCCGCAGCGTTAGTGCGCAGATGCCCGCGAACGCTGCCGTCGGGGTTCATATTGGGTACTACATAAAATACGGTATCTGCCAGCAAGCTTTGCGCAGTAGGATTGGCATGGTCGAGCAAGGTTTCCAGGAAGCCCTCAACAAACCATTCCGCCATGGTCTCTCCTGGGTGTTGGCGGGCAATCATCCAAACACGATGTTTCGCGGTGTCGGCATTGCCAACCGTGAGCATGGTCATATCGCGCTCATCAAGGGTTTTACCGAGAGTTTGCAGTTTGACCAGGTCGTGGCTCTGCGCCCAAGCGAGCAGATCCAGGTGGCGTTCCCAGGAGTAGGGGGCGAAATAGGCGAGATAGATGCTGGGTTCATCCAGGGTTACAGTGAAGTCCAGAGTATTGCCGTCGTAGTTGGCGCCAATTCTGAACCAATTTTGACGATCGTATGAGGCACAGATGCGGTAGTTTTCCCAGCCTTCCGGGTAGGCGGATTTGCCGGCATTAACGATGCGCAAGGGATAGCTGGTGCCAATATCGCCTTCCAGACGAAAGTGAAACCATTGGTAGAAGTCAGAATTGTTGTCCTGACGGATTGCTAGCTCAATTGGATTGCTGTCGGTATTGATAACTTCGATATTGCCGCTGTCAAAGGCGCTGCTGATATACATGTAGAGAGCTCCACTCTTGTTCTTGGGCGCAGGATACAGCGGTAGGGGGAATTTTCCAGGAAGAAAGGTAGGGGATCTCGCCAATTTTGGGTGCGATAGGACGAAATCTCCTTTATTTAGTGAAATAGAAAAGCACGGTATCGATAAGGATACCGTGCTTTAGCCAATCCCTGGCGGCACCTGCTACGACTACTGCTCCCTGAAATTTCCGGTGTCGGACCCCAGGCGACTGCTTACTGCCCGGTCAGATCACAAGTGCGTCACTCCACACTGTCAGAAATTAGTAAATCTCCTTAACATCCCGCAGCAAGTGCTGGTTAAAGTTTAGGCAATCGAGCCTGCTTGATGTTGTACGAACGTTTCGATCGGCGTAAATTTGATGATCTTTTTGTCTCAGGGCTATCTGACGTGAATTTGTACAGATAGAGAATAGGTCCCATGGCATTAGTGGGAATAGAAAGAACAAGTAATAGCTCCGCATAGGGGGCTTTCGTGAGAGGTGACACCATGAATAGAGTGATTAAACGAAGTATCGTGGCATCCGCTGCGCTTGTAACAGTGATGAATCTGAGCGCCTGTGGCTATTTCCTGTACCCGGAGCGCAAAGGGCAGGCGGGTGGGCGAGTTGATCCTGCGGTCGTAATCTTGGACGGCGCAGGCCTGCTATTTGGCTTGCTGCCGGGCATAGTGGCTTTCGCTGTCGATATTACCAATGGCACCATTTATTTGCCGCCAGGGCATAGCTCGGTTTTTGATCGCCATTTAAGCAGTACTGACCAGGGGGCACCTGCGGAGGTTACAGACGAAGAGGGGCAGGTCTGGATCCGACTTCCGGTGGAGGGCGTCGATGAGAATACCCGACTAGAAGTACTCAGTGATCAGTTGTCAGGGATAACAGGGCAGCAAGTAGATGCTGAAGATATTGTTTGGTTACAGGACTCAGCCGAGCTTCGTGCAGTAAGCCGTTTCCAGGCTGCGTCTCGCTAGTTTTTCCCAGCTTTGAGCGCCTCGGGAGTTGAAGGCTCCCGAGCTTAAGCTGTAGAAGAGACCTTTCAGGTGGCTGCGCCAAAGGGGGTAAGCCCCTCGAGGGCCAAGGGGATAACGCTTGCAGCAAGCAACAATCCCATAGCAATGTTAAAGCTTCGCAAGTAGCGTGGTTCAGTCAGGAACCGTTTTAGCCCAACGCCAAAGAATAGCCAAATGGCAACGCAAGGCCCGCCAATGGTGATAAATGCCAGTGCAACCTTAACAACTCCCGACCATATTTCTGTGCCGGGACTGGTGAAAGCAGCCAGTGCTCCAGTGGCCATAATCCAGCCTTTGGGATTGATCCACTGAAAAGCCATCGCCTGGGTAAAGCTCAGGGGTTGGCTTGAATTTCCAGAACCCATTTCCCGGGTCGAACCAATTATCCATGCCAGGTAGAGTAAATAGGCAATGCCTGCCCAGCGAATAACTTCATGCAGAAAAGGGAAGTGATTGAAGGCGGTTCCCAGTCCCAAGCCAATGGCAACCACCATGGCGGGAAATCCCAGCCAAATTCCCAGTAGGTGAGGTGTTGAACTGTAGATGCCGTGATTGAGCCCTGAGGACATAATCATCAGGTTATTAGGGCCCGGTGTAATACTGGCTGAGAAAGCAAAAAGGGCGATTGGCAAAAGAGATTCAATCACAGGTGTACCAGAGGAAAAGGCGACTTCATGCTAATATGCGCGCGAATAATGGGTATCACAAGTGAAATTTATAGACAGCCATTGCCACTTTGATTTTGAGGCTTTTTCACTGGACCGGGATCAGGTGTGGCAAAGATGTCTCAATGCCGGAATAGATAGGGTCATTATCCCCGGCGTTTGCGAGGCTCAGTGGCAGTCGTTGGGCGCTCTGGTATCGGAACAGCCCGGTTGGATGATGGCTGCTGGTGTTCACCCTTGGTGGGTGAAGAAAATCCCGCAAGATTCCCGCTGGCGGGAAAATCTGATGGAGTTGGGAGTACGGCTTAGTGAGAGCCTTGAGAAATACTCATGTGTCGCTGTTGGAGAGTGTGGCTTGGATGCCTCTATCGGCACTGACTTGAATAAGCAGGAAGATATTCTCAAGCTTCATTTGGAGATTGCTAGTAACCATGAACTGCCGATTATTCTGCATGTTCACCGGGCCCACAATGAACTCCTGAGGCTGTTAAAGCAATTCAAGCTCCCGCGGGGAGGTGTGATCCACGCTTTCAGTGGCAGTGAGCAAATGGCGCAAGAGTACTGGAAGCGCGGCTTCTATCTGGGTATCGGTGGAACAATTACTTACCCACGGGCAGCGAAAACCCGACGGGCTGTGTCACGTGCGCCGCTGGAGAGTTTACTGCTTGAGTCGGACGCCCCGGATATGCCCCTTTCAGGTCAGCAGGGTATGCGTAATAGCCCTGAAAACCTTTCTAAAATTGCACAAGCACTGGCTGATTTGCGGGGAGTTTCCGTGCGGGAAATCGCCAATGCTACCTGTCGAAATACTGAGAAGTTATTTTCCCTATGAGTTTTTCCGCTGAATCATTCAGGCAGTCATTTCCCCTCTTTGATCAAGAGGAGAATAAGGAGTTGGTATACCTGGATAATGCTGCAACGACGCAGAAGCCAGAGGCAGTGATTAATGCTGTACGCGATTACTATGTGCACAGCAATGCCAATACGCACCGCTCCAGTCATCGTCTGGCGCGTAAAGCTACAGAAATGGTGGAGCGAGTGCGTCGCCAAGCGGCAAAGTTTGTTAATGCTGCCAGCACAAGGGAAATTGTATTTTGTCGCGGTGCTACTGAGGCATTGAATTTGTTGGCGCACAGCCTGTGTAGTGAGTTGCAGGCTGGGGATGAAATTGTCATCTCAACAGCGGAGCACCATGCAAATATTATCCCTTGGCAGATGGCGGCCAAGCGATTCAATTTGAGTTTGCGCTATGTACCCCATGTAGCGGGTGTCCCGGAATTTGATCGCCTGGGAGAAGTGCTGAATGAGCGCACAAGAATTGTATCCCTGACCGGCGGTTCCAACGCACTCGGATTGCGTCCGGACCTGGCTGCAGTGAGGCAATTGCTGCGCAGAAAGCACTTGATGTGGATTGTTGATGGCGCCCAGTTGGCAGCCCATGAAGTGATTGATGTGCAGAAAATTGGCTGTGATTTTTTTGTTTCCTCCGCACATAAGTTTTACGGCCCGTCAGGAATTGGTTTCTTATACGGTAGGGAAACACTTTTGGAATCTATGCCACCATGGCTGGGTGGTGGAGAAATGATCTCCGACGTTGAACTTGAAACGAGTCATTATGCAGGCTTGCCGCACAAATTTGAGGCAGGCACTTCTCCGCTGGCGGCAATAGCGGGTCTTGGAGCGGCACTGGAATTTCTTGAGCAGCAAGATAGGGTCGCAATAGCGGCGCATGAGCAGAAATTGGTGCGATGGATACATCGCGAACTGATAGCGTCCCCCAATTTTAGGGTTATCAGCCAAGTGCGCCACAATCTGGGTATTGTCTCTTTTGTGCCTATTCATGGTAGCGCTGCCGATTTAATGCACTGGCTGGACGAGCGCGATATTGCAGTGAGAGTAGGCCATCACTGTGCACAATTGTTAGGTAAAGAGAGCGGTGATTTGGTGACGGTCCGAGCCTCAGTCGCAGCCTACAATACCGATAGCGATATTCAGGCTTTTTTGCAGGCCCTGGAAGAGTATTGTGAGATCCAGAAGTCAATTGAGCCGGGGGCTAGTATTCAGCGTGATGAATGGGCCAGGGATGATTTCTCCTCGTTATTGCTGGAGAGTTTAGTTTCCCAGCGCAACTGGCAGGGACGTTATAGAGAATTAATGCTGTGGAGTAAAACTATTGCCCGAAAGCCCGAGATACGTACCGAGGAAAACCTGGTGCGGGGTTGTGAGTCCGCAGCTTGGTTAGCGCACCGGACAGAGGGTGGTAGGCACTATTTTGGATTGGAAAGCGACAGCCGGGTTGTAAAAGGCCTGGGTGCGTTATTACTTTCACAAATCGATGGCCGCACGGCTATTGAGATTCGAGAGAGAGATCTTTCTCTGTTATTTGCTGAGCTAGGACTCGGTAAGCACTTAAGTGAATCGCGCAGCAATGGTTTTTACGCATTGCTGCAACGTGCTTTGAATCTGGTGGAGCAGACCTCCCATTAACTTAACTGGAGCGGGGTATGGGGGCCTCCACCGCAATAGGCCTTATATTGGAAATAGGCTTTAAACCAAACAGCGGCCGTAAAACTGGATTTCTTCGGATGATAAATTCATATGAAGCCCAGCAGCCGAAAATAGTGATTAATAATACTAGCAAGGGCTCCAGGATGGGCCCCAGAGCGAGTTGCCCCAATTGATACACAGCGATTACGGTAATGGTTTGATGGAGGATATACCAGGGATAAACCGCTTCAGTGGCATAGGGTAACCAACGGAATTGCTTATTGAGAAATCGATAAGCGCAGGCTAAAACAGCCAGGAGCCATACCCATCGATTTGTATAGATAACAATAAAAAGCAGTATTTTCTGCGCGGGAATACTGTTATCAGGTAGTACTCGATCAAATAATAGATATAGGGCGAAAGTGAGGGGCGCTGCAATAATCAAGCGATTGCGCAGCCTTGCCAGTATTTCCCAGGGAGCGTTACTGCTGACCAGCAAGTAGCCGCAGAAGAAATAAGTAAAAAATCTGGCATGGGTGTACCAGTCGTCGACGACGGCATAGTTTATTCCACCAAAGCGCGGAAATAGGACCAGGCCGTACACCATCATAGGCACAAGCGGTAGAATTAGCAGTTGCCAAGATTTAATATTCTCCATGAATCGGCCCAGCCACCGTTGGTGTTTAAACCACAGGGCTAGAGGAATAAGGGCCAGGGTGTAGCATGCCAGATAGGGTAGATACCACAGGTGGTTCCAGGTCAGGCCAAACTCACTTCCAGCAAAGGCATTTTCTGGCCAGGGGCTGAACGAGAAGTACTTCAGCAGGAAAGATAAGTATCCAGGCTCAATAATGCCGTTGCTTAGCGCTTCATAGTAGGCCTGGGGTGGAACCACCACCAGCATTCCAAATGCCAGCGGAATCAATAGCTGCTTCATTCTTCTCAGTAAGTAACCCCCAGTGCCCAGCTTGTGGAAGAGAAAATAGCTGGCTGCACCTGAAATCAGGAACAACAACGGCATCCGCCACTGGTTAACCGCTAGCATTACCAGTTGTAGTGGCTCGCTTTGGTAGCTGCTTTTTACATGCCACCCCCATTCCGCGACATAGGCCATTCCCAGGTGGTAGAGAATAAGTAGGCCAAAGGCTAGTACACGAAGGGCGTCAATATCGTGGCGTCTCTGTGTTATTGAATGCATAGGTTTCGTCGTTCGAGGCTGTTTTAGTCGCTTGCTATGCTCCCGTTAGTATTTGCCATTAGCTATCCCAAAGTGCCGATTTGTAGGGTATTAGGGGCCAGTGGTGGTTTTTGGGGGTGAATCGGGGGTAGACTGCCGATGAATTTTTATACTGGTTCAGGAGCAATGACGGTTCAGCAGTATTTGACGCACCGGCGACAGTTTGAGGTGGGGTTCTGGGTGTTGTTTTTTGTCGGCCAGTGGCTTGTTCAGTTCGCTTTGGCATACTTTGATCACCGCCGCTGGGGTTCTATTTTTCAGCCATGGGAATTTCTGGTGTGGGAGGGAACCAGTATCCTAATGATCGCAATCTTATTTCCGTTGATATTGCTTCTTGATCATTATTTTCCCCTGCGTAAGGGGAGAGTTCGGCAGAACTTGGCCATACATTTATTTTTCACTTTGCCTTGGTCCTTGGTCCACGTTTCCGGCATGGTGTTTATGAGGACGGTCATTTACCACCTTAATGACGGTTCCTATAACTTTGGTAACTGGCCTGTAGAATTTTTCTATGAATATCTCAAAGATATTCAAACCTATGCCGCTCTTTTAAGCTCTGTTTATTTGTACCGCTTCTTATTGGTACGTTTACAGGGTGAGGCGCGCTTACTAGAAGAGCCAGATGAGGGAGATGCTGCTGAGCCAGTAGAAAGGCCGGAGCGTCTTCTGGTGAAAAAGCTGGGAAAAGAATTTCTGGTTAATGTGCAGGATATCGAATGGGTGGAAGCTGCTGGCAACTATGTCAATCTGCACCTGGGCGATAGAATTTACCCCCTGAGAGAGACTATGACCAAGTTACTGGAGCGTTTGGATCCAGGGTCATTCGCTCGCATCCACCGCTCCTATATTGTGCGCTTGGACTCTATTGCGGAGATTGAACCCCTGGAGAGCGGTGATGCGCGTATTCACTTGGTTGGCGGCCAGCTGATCCCGGTGAGCAGGCGCTACCGCGATCAGCTGAGGGCTCAATTAACCCCGGCTTAGTTTTTTGCCTGGAGAAGTCGCTCGATGGCCCGGTTGGCGGCCAAAAACCCAAAGGTGCCGGTAATCATAGTTGCCGCACCAAAGCCGCCACTGCAGTCTAATTTAACACCGTCCTGCATAGCGCTCTTCTGCTGGCATACTTGCCCATCTGGCTGCGGGTATACCATTGCTTCAGTGGAAAAGATCGCATCGATGCCAAACTGGCGCTTGCGACTCTTCTGGAAGTTGTGAAAGCGGTATAGATGTTGGCGGACTTTTGCCAGCATCGGATCATTAATTGTACGGCCGAGATCGGCGCACTCAATGCGATCGGGGGAGCGCTTACCTCCTGCGGAACCAACCGTTATCAAGCGTATTTTTCGGGCTTTACAGTAAGCGATCAGGGCGGCTTTTACCCGTGCGGAGTCTATTGCATCAATCACCACATCGATAGGGTGTATATCAGGATTGATCAGCTCTGAGAAATTGTCATTAGCGATAAAGTCCTCTTCCGTATGAACTGTAATCTCCGGGTTAATCTGCCGTAGGCGCTCTGCCATCACCTCGACCTTGATGTGGCCTACAGTATCGGCGAGTGCGTGGCTCTGACGATTGGTATTGGTGATGCAGACGTCATCCAAGTCTATTAGCGTCAACTGGCCAATGCCGCTTCGCGCCAAGGCCTCTGCGGTCCAGCTCCCTACGCCACCAATACCGATCACCAATATGTGAGCAGAGGATAAAATTTCGAGGGCCTTATCGCCATACAGGCGAGCAATGCCGCCAAATCGCTGTAAATACTGGTCAGACAAGCTCATCTGGGGTCTCTTCAGGTACATCTTCCAAAAACCGCTGTTTGTCAGCGTCACACGGCAATAGGCAACTTTCCCGTTGACCAAACCAGCGATAGCGGTTTCGAGCAACCAAGTCGTAGAGCCAATCCCTTGCCGGGCGGGGAATGTAGCGCAAAATGGCCAATAAACGCCAGGGTTGTGGTAGGCGGCTGGCAATTCTCAGTGCCGCTTCACTTTTGTAAAAGGATTGGTAAGTGCCACCATGTCGTTCCAGCAAAATCATGGTTTGGTAAGTGTCCAGCGGCAGGTTCAGCTGTTTAAGGAAGTGCTGGCCTGCATTGGACTGCACTCGGCACAGGGTAAAGCGCTGCTCTCTGTCGCGCTTGAGTATTAGTTGACTCCAGCTATTGCACAGGTTGCAGATGCTATCAAACAGGATGATGTTGTTTGGCAATGACATTGGGGAAGGGGGGAACGCCGCGCGGCTGGCGGCGTTTCATATCATGGGATCAGTGCACGTGGCCGTGATCAACTTCTTCGGCAGTCGCTTCGCGTACAGAAACAACTTCAATTTCGAAGTGCAGCTCAACGCCGGCGAGGGGGTGGTTGCCATTGATAGTGACTTCGTCGCCGTCGATGTCGATAATTTCGACTTCAATCGGGTGACCTTCGGTGCTCTCTGCACGGAATGCCATTCCTACAGATAACTCTTCAACACCACCAAAGGCACTGCGCGGCATGGTTTGGATCAGCTCCGGGTTTTGCTCGCCGTAACCGTCTTCTGGTGCGATTACCGCAGTAAATTTATCACCGGGTGCCTTTTCCAGCATCTCGCGCTCAAGCCCAGGAATGATATTACCAACCCCTTGCAGATATTTGAGCGGCTCTCCATTGGCTGAGGAGTCAATGACTGTTCCGTCAGCATCTTTCAGGGTGTAGTGGATCTCCACAACTGTGTGGTTGGCAATCTTCATGAATAATCTCTGATATAAAAGAGTATGTGAATGAGCGCTTACCGCTGCGCAATAAAACGGGGGGTAAAGGCTGTGAAGCGCAATTGTATTGACAGGGCGGGCGCGCCGCAACTTGTGCGTGCGCGCCGCTGATAAAGATTAGCAAGCGATTGACAGGTCCTGCTCACAACCTCCATAGAGATTGGTTACGATCGCAACCAGTTGTGTGCTGAAGTCAGGGCGATAGCCCAACTCCAATAGGCGACCCTCGAAATACTCCAGCATTGAATCGAATAGCTCTGGGTTTAACCCCTGGCTAAAAAACGGGCGCGACTACTCCGGTCTGGTTCCGGTGTAGATGACAACGCATGGCTCAAAAACTGAGCTTGACGACTTAATTGTTTGCGGAAATCACAAGTTTCGTAGGCTGAAAGGTGGTGGCTGAGAGCACCGTAAAATTCACTGACTGTACGGTTGACAAATTTAGCACCACCGACCTGATCCAACAGGCTTTCCATATCTCTCCCCCGGTGAGCAGTTGGCACTGATTTAAAGTTTATCCGCAGAGCCGAAAAAGTATTTTGGTAACGAGAAGCACAATGTGCATTGGCTCAATGGCGGTACAACATTAATTGGTGACGAGCCTAAGACATATTCTTTCAGTATGCCAACTTGGTTTAAGAAAATTGTCATTCTGTTCGACAGGTTGTCACATATTGGGGGTTTATTTCGCCAAAGAAGAAAATCTATGTTTGCGCAAGTATTTTCTAAGCCTTTACACTTTATTTTTTCTTCTTGGTGTTAGACTGCACGCTTGCACCAAATAATAAATTTCAACCTTTTGAGATAATTTATGGCAAGTATTTTTACTCAGATAATTAATGGCGATTTACCTGGCAATTTTATTTGGAGAGATGAAAAGGTCGTAGCTATTTTGACCATTTCACCCATTAAGGCTGGTCATTGTTTGGTCATCCCTGTTGAGGAAATTAATCATTGGGATGATGTTCCGGAGGAGCTGGCGAGTCATCTAATGCTGGTTGCGCAAAAGGTGGCGAAAGGGCTGAAAGCAACTTACTCACCGAAGCGAGTGGGCGTAATGATCGCTGGGATTGAAGTGCCACATACCCATATCCACCTGATACCCGTAGATGAATTGTCAGACTTTGACTTCTCTAAGCAAAAGCCTGCTTCTTCAGAGCAGTTGGCACATGAGGCGGAAAAGATTCGACAATCCCTAAAGGAGCTGGGCTTTAGCGAGGCGGAGTGCGGCTAGGTCGTTAAGATTGATTTTTTAGACTGCATGGTCATATGGTGTCCCCAAAATATTTGTGGGACACTGCATCCAAGTCCCCCGCTTACTGAGTCACATAGGTATGAACTGGTAATAACGATGAGATTCCTCTAATGATGATTTTGAAGAAGACACTCTTTGCCCCGCTGGTAGTAGTCCTCGCCACAGTCGCTGCGTTTTGCACTAATGCCCAGGCAGAAGAAATGGAAACTAAGCGTTTCGATATGGAAGGGTTCACTCAGGTGTCTCTCAAGGGAAGTTCTCACTTGAAGTTGATTCAGGGGGACAGTTTTGAAGTTGTCGCTGTCGGCCCTGTCAGCACAATGCCCTACGTCAAAGTTGAGGTGAAAGGGGAAAGGTTGGAGTTATCCGTTGAGGAAAACACCCAGAACCTTTTTGGATTTGTCACCATATCCCGAGGGCAGGGAGATGAAGTTAACTTCACCGTGACGATGCCTAAAATTGAGGCTCTTAAGGTGACTGGCTCTGGTGAGGCTAGATCTTCAAGTGTTGAGAGTGAAGGCCTAACTTTGGGGGTGACGGGCTCAGGAATGATCAATATCGACAAGGTCGCCGCAGAATCCTTGAAAGCGTATGTTACTGGTTCCGGTGATTTGTTCCTCAACAAGGCATTGACTGTCAAAGGGGAAGTAGCGGTGACAGGCTCTGGCGACATGAAGATAAGTACTATTACCGGTGAGAGTTTACTAGCGGAGATACAAGGTTCCGGCGATATGTTGGTTGGCGGGCGAGTCGCCGATGTGAACGTTCGCCTCATGGGTTCAGGAGATTTTATTGGCCGCAGTCTGCGCGCCGATACTGCCAGCGGTTCAATAATGGGATCGGGTGATATTGTCTTGAAACGGCCGGGAACTGACTCCTTCTCAGTGATGGGGTCGGGAGACGTAGCGCTGGTTGACTAAGTGGCGGCTCCTGAGCCCCCTTGCATCTAAGGCGTTCGGCCAGAGGGCTGTGCGCCTATTTCTTTTTGGGGGTATTCTTGAGCCTCCATCATCCTCTCTATCCCCATTTCTGGAAGTCAGCTTTATATGGAGCCCAAAGTGACAGAGTGTGTGTCGCTGGACCGCGAAGATTCTATGTCTCGCGAGAGTCAATCTCGCCCACATTTAAAAGAAAAACTACGGCGCTGGAGCCGAGAGGCCCAGGATAAATCCCACTGGGCCGCCGAGCGCTTGTTGGACCGACGCATCTGTATCGGTATCACTGGGCTCAGTGGTGCTGGCAAGTCCACGTTTCTCACCAGTCTGATATACCAACTCTGCAATCCGGAGAAGTCTCAATTACCTGGTTTTGCCCCTGCGCTCAATGGCGATCTGTTGGGGGCAGAGTTGAAGCCAGCGCTGGACTCTGGTTTGGCGCCATTTGACTATCAGACCTGCCTGTCGGCACTGATGGCTGAGCCACCTAGTTGGCCACAGAGTACTAGAGATGCTTCGGCTATGGAGTTACACATCCATTTACGCAGCCGGCGCCGTTTTCGGGGTAATGGTAGAAAGACGTTGGTAGTGGAGTTGCGTGACTACCCCGGGGAATGGTTGATGGACTTGCCGCTATTGCGTATGGATTACGCAGAGTGGTGTCGTCATCAAGCACACCTATTTTCTACAGATGCGCGATCAATGCTGGCCCCCCGGTTGATAGCTCAGCTGGCAGCACTGTCCCCCCAGGCGAATGCCAGTGAAGTAAATTTGGACGAATTATGGGGGGAATACCGAGCTTATCTCCTGAGTTGCCGAACCAAGTTGAATCTCAGTTATTTACAGCCTGGTAGAGCGCTGCTAGACGAGGAGGCGTACGGGGTAGTCCCACTCCTGGATTTGCGTGGTTTAGATGCTGGGCAGTTAGCTGCTTTGTCTGAGAGTAGTGTTTTTAAGGTTTTGCAGGCGCGTTACGAACGCTATGTGCGGGCGCAGGTAAAACCCTTTGTAGATAGCCATTTTCGACATATCGATCGACAACTGGTACTGGTAGATATGATTGGCACTCTATTTGCTGGTGAACAGTCCCTGGAAGATATGCGTCTGGCATTTGCTCATATTGCCGATACATTCCGCTATGGCGAATCGGGGTTTTTAAGCAAGCTATGGCGCCCAAAGGTTAATCGACTCCTTTTTGCTGCGACTAAAGTCGATCAGGTACTTGCTGCCGACCACGATGCTTTGAGGCAGCTTCTAGGCCAGCAGTTACAACAGACTTTCTCCGATGCCCGTCACCGGGGTTTGCCGGTATTTAGTGAGGCGATTGCCGCGGTTCGCTGCTCTAGAGAGGGGCAGAAGAATGGACGGAGAATGCTGATGGGTTATGACCTCGAAGGGCAGTATTTGGGTTTTGAGAATGCGGAAATTTTTGCCCAGGCGCCCTATGAAGAGCAGGGGTGGAGCCACTATGCGGGAGCTGCACCACCACAGCTGCGGCCTCCAGTGGGAATGCAGGAAGGACATATTCCACATATACGGGTGGATGCTCTTTTGAACCTTCTGTTGGGAGATAAGGTTTGATTAACAGTGATAAAAATACTGAGTACCGTCGCGAAACACGTATCGAGTCGCTAGATGAGCCTGGACAGGAGGTCCCGCACAGAGATGCGACGCGGGTGGAACCGCTTGCGGATGAGTCAGTGGAGATTCCTAGGTCAATAACCACTGGAGAGTCTCTTCCTGATCGGATTGCTTTCTCCGAGTTGCGCCTACCCACTTTCCGGTTTAAGTGGCTAAAGCCAGCAGTGCTCTCTGCGCTTGCAGTAGTGGTGGTCGTGGTCGGATGGGAGTTTTATGGACTTTATCAATGGGCGGTCGATAAACACTGGGGATTGGGACTTTTTGTGGCTGTTTTGATGGCGGGCTTCAGTGCAATCATTGGTAGTTCCGTGTGGGAGTTTTTCCGAGCGGGGCGCCCACTGAACAAGCTTGAAAAAACTCAGGCAATGGCTGCCGAGGCCCGAGACTGCCGCAGTCACCAAGAGGCGCAAGTATTCAGGCGCAATTTGCAGGAGCATTTTGCCGGTAAGCCCCAAGGTGTACTGCTCAATCGAGTTCTAGATGAGGCAGCTGACTATTACGATAGCAGTGAGTTGTTAGAGCATTTAGAGGTTACCTTCTTAAATGCCCTTGACCAAGAGGCTCTAAGGAGAGTCGTGCGCCACTCAACGAGCACTGGTGCACTGGTTGGGCTGAGCCCTTTTGCCAGTATCGATATTCTGGTTGCCCTGAGGCAGTCACTGCGAATGATTGATGATGTGGCGCAGATTTATGGTGTGCAGCCGTCTCTTGTGGTGCGATGGCGCTTGTTCAAGAGGGTTTTGTCTTTGGTCGCCTACACTGGCGCGAGTGAGTATGCGATCAGTGAAATGTGGCCGGAACTTGTTGGCGATAGCATGCTGAGCACAGTATCTGTGCGTTTGGGGCAGGGGGTCGGAGCCAGTCTGTTTGTTGCGCGTATCGGCTTGGCGACAATGCAAAGCTGTCGGCCAATCCCTTTTACTGAAAAGCAGCGCCCTCGCCTGAGATCAGTTATGGCCCGTATTGGTGGTGGCCTTAAAGAGAGGATGCCCGAGTTGTTTTCTATGGTTGGGCTTAGCTCGCGAAAGGAAGCAAAGGTTCGGAAGGCGGGTACCGAGTAGCTACTGGGATCGTAAGTCAATCTCTTGGGCTGACTATTTGATGTAAGGGGGCGAAAATCTGCCCCCTTTGTCAGCAACTTATTGAAACTGTTTTTTCATCAACATGCGGGTGTGATGTCGATCAACCAGCTGGGCCAGGGCTTCATAGCGGCGCTGTATGAAGGGGGCGGGGTTGTTATTTCCCGATTCATCCCGATATTCAACTCCAGACCGGACGTGTTGGAGCTCCTTGGCTAACTCTCTGATGGCGGTGAAGATCTTTTGTGTGTCGTCTTTGCTGTGAAATACTGAGCTTTTTGTGGTGTCTGTCAGGTAATCATCGCACTCGCTCAGCCAGTCCAACCTCTGTTCAAGAAACTGTATTGTATTGCGAATTCCCCCGGTGTATTCGGGGTTGAAGTTATGGTTGATATACTTGTCGAGGCTACGCATGCCCGAGCCGACAAATTGTTCAACCACATCGCCACAGTATTTTTCTGACAGATAGGATGGATGAGACTTTGCGCTGCTTAAATTGCTGATGAGCAGTAGAGAGGTAAGCAATAGGGCGCGCTGCATCACTGCATTTGGGTATTTCATATTATTGCCCATAGGTTTTGCTCTTATTAATGACTGTTATTTTATCCGCCTCAGGTTTTTTTGTTGTGCAATTTCCTCTGGCGGGCTGATATCTGTGACAGCAGTCACATGAATATCCAAAGCGAAGTCAAGTGTCAACGGTTATTAAGTAAGAATTGTCAGCTTGAGATGGTTGTTCACAGAAAACTTATTGTCGGGCTGTTTAAAAATTATTCGAAGCATAGCTGAGTGGGAGTTTATTTTGGCTGAGTATGATTTTGATCTGTTTGTTATTGGTGCCGGCTCTGGTGGCGTGCGTGCAAGTAGGATGGCTGCTGCACAAGGAATGAAGGTCGCTGTGGCTGAAGACCGCTATATGGGGGGGACCTGTGTAAATGTAGGTTGTGTTCCCAAAAAATTATTTGTTTATGCGAGTGGCTATTCCGCAGGCTTTTCTGATGCTCGAGCCTATGGCTGGAATAGCGCGGGAGTTGAGTTTGACTGGCCAACGCTGCGGGATAACAACGCAAAAGAAGTTGCTCGACTCAATGGGATTTATCGCAATTTGCTGGATAACTCTGGGGTGGAAACCCTAAATGGCAGAGCCAGCATCAAAGGTCCTCACAGTGTTGTTGTTAACGGCAAAGAAATTACTGCAGAGCGTATTTTGGTGGCGACAGGCGGATGGCCATTTATTCCGAATATTCCGGGACGGGAATTTGCGCTGACTTCCAATGAAGTTTTCTCAATGGAAAACTTTCCCAAGCGAGTTTTGGTTGTTGGTGGGGGTTATATTGCCGTCGAATTTGCAGGCATCTTTGCTGGTCTCGGCGCGAACGTGCACCTCTCTTATCGAAGAGATTTATTTTTGCGAGGATTCGATCGGGATATTCGCACTTTTGTTCGCGATGAGATGCAGAAGAAAAATATCGATCTAAAGTTTAACCACAACGTTGTTTCTATTGAGAAGCTTCAGGATGGCAGCTTGCTCGCTCATGCCGATGATGGTTCCAGTATTAATGTAGATATGGTGCTTTACGCTACTGGGCGCGTAGCAAATGTTGAAGGGTTGGGGCTAGAGGAGCAGGGTGTTGTCTTGCACAAGGATGGCACAATCTCTGTGGACGATAATTTTAGAACTAGTGTGCAGTCAATCTATGCACTGGGAGATGTAACGGGTGAGCCTCAGCTTACTCCTGTTGCCTTGGCGGAGGCTATGGCCTTGGTTAAGCATTGGCGCACTGGAGAGACGGCTGAAATTGACTATAACAACATTCCTACAGCGGTATTCTGTCAACCGAATATCGGAACTGTGGGGTTGTCCGAAGAAGAGGCGCGGGGCTCTGGACTCGACGTCACTATTTATAAGTCGGAATTCAGACCAATGCGTCACACTGTGAGTGGGAATACAGAGCGGACATTGATGAAGCTGGTTGTAGATGCGTCCAACGACAAGGTGATTGGCGTGCATATGGTTGGCGATGACGCAGGGGAGATTATTCAGGGGATGGCCGTAGCACTTAAGGCAGGAGCTACCAAAAGCACCTTTGATTCAACGATTGGAATTCACCCCACCGCTGCTGAGGAGTTTGTAACTATGAGAACTCCAGTTGCAGGTTAGGTGCTGTTGTTACGCTGTAGATATAAGTTGCAGTTGTGAATAATGAAAAAGGCGGCATTTTGCCGCCTTTTTTGTGACTCCCAGTTTTTAGCTGGGTTCTTCTACAACCTCTTGTAGGGCTTGGTGCCGCCGTGTTTTCTTGCGTTCACTACGCTCTTTCAAGCAGCGCTCGGCGGAGGCGAATGTGTCGTTTACCGCTCGGTGTATGGATTCGTTCTCACTACTAATAGTCACGGGATTGCCACTAATCGCAAGCTCTAGTGATGCCTTGAAGTGTCTGCCTTTAGTTTTGTGTTGATGGGGAGCTTCGAGGACTACGCGACTATGTATGATGTCGCCACAATAACGTTCCAGCTTGTTTAACTTCTTGGATACGGTAGTCGCCAGGGCGGCTGACTTGTCGATGTCGCGGAACACAATGTTATCGTTAGGCGCTGATTTCATGGGCACATACCTCCGGTTAAAAGAAACCATGCAGGCCGCTGTTGCGGTTTGCTGTAAAGAAGGTAGGGCGCCCTAGTGGGAGGGTTCGAGGCTGCAGTTGAAGCGCCGAGCTGCCGGAATCGCAACGATTGTTTGCTGACAAAGCAGCTTAGGGTGTTTTACGTCCGGGTCGGGTTTCCGCTGAGTTCAGCGATCTTCTCCCTGGTATCCATAATGCTTCCGCCAAAAAAAAATCAAGCGCTATCGCAGAAAAATTTCATATAAATTTTGGAGTGGTGTCACTGTGGTGACTCAATATTGTGGATTTGAAGGTTTATTGATCAGCTAGTTGGCTCAGGTGAACGCAAGGTCATTGCTCATAGCTTGCTCCCTGCGTAAAATTGACCATATTGCGCAGTAGCTTCACTCTGTCGTAGATTCAGAGTCGCTGCGCTTCCAAAACACGAAACACATCAATTCGAGAAATGGGTTCACGACGATGGCGGTAAAGCGGTGTTGCTCGCTCCTTTTGGCGGGCTTAGTAGTTATGGGTGGGGCAGTGGCACAAGCACAGACGCCCCTCACGGCGGAGAAGAACCGTCTTGCGCGATTGGAGCAGTCTCTTGAAAATAGGAGTGTTGGGCTCGAGGATGTCGAAAATGAGCTGCTCTCCTATGAATATAAGCTCGAGCAGGCCCAGAAATCTCTCGATGACCTGCGCTTGGAATACGAAGCGAGTCGCCAGGAGCTCAATCAAGCGACCCGGGCTCATGAGTCAACCCCCAATTCAGATACTGAGCGTCGCCTGAAGAAGGCTAAGCATGCCTTCGCTATGGCGGAGAGAGGTGTCGATAGCCGTTCACGTCGTCTCGAGTTTATTAAAGAAAATCATCAGCAGCTTCAACAAAAACTGGCTGAAGAGAAACAGGCAATTGCTGATGCCAAAGCTAAGATTTCTGCCCAGCAGGATAAAATTAGCAAGATGGTTGAGGATATGCTGGCAAAGGCTGAAGCATCCGAGAGAAGGGCGGCTATGGCGCGAGCTGCTGCTACTAATGAGAAACCAAAGCCCCCGCAAATTAAAGCTCAGGTCGAGCCGCCAAAGCGCGAGGAGCCCGCAAAAGTGGAAGCCGTTGCTAAACGTGAGATCGATGCCGACTTATTCGATTATGTAAAGCGGGAAACAGCACGTCTGAGTGATCTCCTGGCTGACGAAGAAGGTAACGATAGAAAAACGTTCCGGGATCTTGAGTTGCGGCCAATTGGGGGGAAAGAGTGCCCTTTGAGTTTTTGGGGGAAAATCAATATCGCTTGGTAACTACCGTTGAGTCAGGTCGCCAAACTTATAAAATTAACACTTGGAAATTCCGCCGTACAATTCCGGCTGAGGATGATGGGGCTCGCTATGTCTTTATTTTTGATGCGCGTCGTCTGTCTCGACCAAGATTGGTTATGTATCCGGAGTATGTGCTGTCAGAGTTGAATTAATTGTTCAGTGAACAAGTAAATAAAAAAGCGAGCCTTAGGCTCGCTTTTTTGCTTTTGGGGTTCCAGAAAATAGATTTTACCAATGGGGGGAGTTTTACCGCGACTGTAGAATAGTTGTTAATAGGGGGTGTAAAGGCTTCCAGCCGGGCTTGGTTGACTTTGGTAGAGAGTAATATTGTTAATTGTTATTGGGTGTTCTAGGTCGACTGGAGAAAATCCGTGAAATTGTTTCCTGTTTCTGCACAGGGTGATATGTGGGCGATAGCACCGATTTTCTGTCGGTATCGATAGGCTCTCTGCGAGGCGTTTGACGGACATATGCAAGGTCGCCAATTGTTTGGTGACTGTGATTTCTGCGGCGATTAGATGAGCATCATTGCCTGGGAAGGTATCAAGTTTAAATAGGCGAGTTTTCGTCTCAGTTGTGTTTCGAGCGATTGAGGTCAGGCCGGTTTTTAGCGGCGGTATTGTTTTTATTGGAACCTGGCCTAAAAAACAAAGAGTGATATGACGATTCTTGCAGGCTATCCAGTGGGCGCTGGCTAAAGATGGGACGCTTAGTTTGTTCGTGATGAGGCTCGCTAAGTAATTCAAAAATTCTTGTGTTGTTTTATCCAGCTGGATGCCAATAAAGATTCGACAAGTGGGCTCTTTAGGTTTTTTGTAATTTTTTGGCATAAAATTTATCTGTCACCCTTGAATAAGAAACCTCTGCCCATATCTCTGTAGTACAGGTGGTAGCTTCAATGAAAAGTGCCTCTGAATAGAGTCCGGTCATTTGACGGACGTGGTTTTAAATATTGCTCTGAATTGAGGATATGATAATGCGTAATTTTGATTTCTCTCCACTTTATCGCTCTGCAATTGGTTTTGACCGTATGGCCAGTCTGCTCGATGCAATGACCACAAGCGAGCAAAAGCAGCCTTCCTACCCCCCTTACGATATAGAGCTGACTGGTGAGGATAGCTACAGAATTTCCATGGCTGTCGCTGGCTTTGAGCAGTCTGAACTCGATATTCATGTGGAGCAAAATCGTTTAGTGATTAGCGGTACTAAGCCAGAAAGTAATAGCCAGGGAAATTATTTACACAGGGGTATCGCCGCAAGAAATTTTGAGCGACGCTTTCAGCTTGCCGATCACGTGAAAGTGACCGATGCAAAACTGGCTAATGGGTTGTTGCATATAGAATTGGTACGCGAAATACCCGAAGCGATGAAACCACGAAAAATTTCGATTACAGAAGGTAATGTGCTGCAGCACAGAGAGAATGAGACTAAGTCCACTGCCGCAGTAGCGTAAGTTGTCACTTCATTGCCCGCTGTGCCGCCAAAGTGCGGTACAGCTTTACCATCAGGATAAATTCCGCAGTTATCATCAGTGTGATAACTGCGCGCTCGTTTTTGTGCCGCAGCAATACCATCTGACACCTGAAAAAGAGAGAGCTTATTACGACCTCCATGAGAATTCGATGGAGGATGACGGTTACCATCAATTTCTTAGTCGTTGCGCGCAGCCGTTACTGAAAGAGTTGAATGGAGCCTGTCATGGCCTGGACTTTGGTTGTGGCCCGGCGCCTTTATTGGCCAGAATTATGGCGGAGAGTGGGCACCGGGTGGACCTGTATGATCACTTTTACATACCGGCCAGAAAGGCGCTGCATAGGAGCTACGATTTTATTGTCGCTACAGAAGTGATCGAACATCTTGTGAGGCCGGGAGAGGAGCTTGAAAACCTTTGGCAAAGGCTTCGCACGGGGGGGTTATGGCCCTGATGACGAAACTGGTTATTTCTGCAGAGCGCTTCGCCAATTGGCACTACATCAGAGACCCTACACATATTTGCTTCTTTAGCGTGAAGACATTTGAATGGTTGGCTCGGTCACTCGGTGCCGAGCTCCAGTTTGTTCACAGCGATGTTATTTTTCTAAGAAAATTAAGTATTGACCCTGAATAGCTTGGCTCGCACCGTGGTGCGGTATTCACTTGGAGTTGTTGCCAGGAATTTTTTAAATAGCGCTGTGAAATGCCCCATATCCTGGTAACCAACTTTTTCAGCAATTTCATTGACCGATAAATTGCTTGATTGTAAAAGTTCGCGCGCCATGTCAACCCTGACATTTTGCAAATACTGCAGCGGTGTCTGTCCTGTAGCAAGTTTGAATCGGCGATTGAACGATCGCACACTCATATCGAAAAGTTGTGCCACTTCGCTAAGGCGTACCTCGGTATTACAATGTTCTTTGAGCCAGGCCTGGGCTTGAACGATATCTTCGTCTGGGTGTAGGTGAACAGATCCTTCTGAGTAGGCTATCTCTTCAAATGGGCGGCGAATTTCGTGAGAGAAATTGCGCTCCACATGACTGGCGATGGCCGGTCCATACAGTTGACGGATCATATGAACCGTTACGTCGGCGAGGGCATTGACGCTGGCCGCACAGAAAAGTTTGTCTGCCTGGGTAATAAAATACTGACGTTTTAACTTTACCTCTGGATAGTCTGAGCTAAATTGATCAAAATAATGCCAGTGGGTGGTTGCAGGTTTTCCGTTAAGGAGGCCCGCTTCGGCCAAAAAGCAAACTCCGGTACCCACAGCACTAATTGCAGCTCCTTGTTTTTCCTGTTGGCGCAGCCATTCCAATATTTTTCCGCCTCGCTTAAGGGCGGGGCGGGGGTTGCGCCACATGGTCGGGATGTAGATTAGGTCGCTATCTGGTGCATCGCTAAGAGCGACGTCCGGTTGAAGGGTAAACCCGCAGCGGGTATTTACTGGTGCCCCATCCAAACTGGCGGTCACCAGTTTTAGGCTGCCCTTGATGCCCTCAACCCTGGCGCGACTCTCCGCACCGCGGAGCATCTCAAGTGGGAGAACGGTACCGGTTGCCAGCATCTGGTCGATAAGTAGAAAAGTTACTGTTCGCATTACACATCTATGCGCACTTGCGCTATTGGCCAAAACACTCAATTTTGCTGGCCAGTATGCCCATAACTGGACAGAATCGCCACCCCCTACACTCGCATCTCTTATTTTTATAGTGTTAAGTGCTTGGCTGGAGGTCAGGATGCAGCGCCTTCCCGTAATCACCGCATTCGGTGGATTCAACCCTGCTGGACGTAGTTCTTTCCATAGGGGGTACTCTCGCCTCGTGCTAGATAAGCTGGGTAAGGAAGAAAGGGATAGCACTCTTTCCGACCTGGCTGCCCTGATGGGCTTGCGTACCGGAGACAACGCTGAAGGCATTTTGGACCCTGCCCTTGAGCAGCAGGTGTTGGATGGTACTTTGGTGCGCGAGCTAGAGAGTCGCTATTACGACTACCGCAAGTGCCATTTCCATCAGTCTGCCCAACTCGCAAACCCCCAGGGCCTGACATTCGAAATTTCCACCCGGCAGCTTCCGCAGCCTGTGCCCGCTCATTGGCACTTGGAGCATATCCAGGGCGGCAGGGTTCGGGTCACCACAGCTGAGCTGTCAGTTTTGTTGGATAGCCACCGCGAGATAAGTGTGGCTGCTGCCGGCCAGCTCCCAACCGGATTTGAACCGGGCACTAAATATAACTCTCGATTTCACCCGAGGGGACTGCAGTTGGCCCTCTTGGGCGCATCAGATGCTGTGCAGTCTTTGGGGGTTGATTGGGATACCGTTGTATCTGCGGCTGGGCCGGGAAATATTTCACTCTATGCTGCCTCGGCAATGAGTCAACTGGACCCATTTGGCAACGGTGGTCTATTGCAGTCCCGCCTGCGAGGTGGTCGCGTAAGCTCTAAACAGTTAGCGCTTGGTCTAAATAGTATGCCAGCGGATTTTGTTAACGCTTATGTGCTCGGAAATGTCGGTTCTACTGGCGCTGTTGCCGGTGCTTGCGCAACCTTCCTGTACAACCTTCGCGCTGGCGTTGAAGATATTCGCTCGGGTAGGGCGCGGGTCGCTGTAATTGGTGCGGCTGAGGCGCCCCTTGTGCCTGAAGTTGTCGATGGCTACTCAACGATGGGTGCTCTTGCCACTACCGAGAATTTACGCAAGCTTTTCCCTGGTGAAATTGATTATCGACGCACCAGTCGCCCGTTCGGTGAGAACTGTGGTTTTACCTTGGGTGAGGGTACCCAGTGGGTCATCTTAATGGATGATACTCTGGCGCTTGAGTTGGGTGCTTCCGTATATGGTTCGGTTGCCGGTGTGTTTACCAATGCTGACGGTACAAAGAAATCGATTTCTGCGCCGGGTCCCGGGAATTACCTGACGATGGCCAGGGCAATGGCGGAGGCGCGGGCAATTGTGGGCGAGGATAGTTTGCGGCGTCGCAGCTTTGTGCAGGCCCATGGCTCCAGTACGCCGCAAAATCGGGTTACTGAGTCCGCTATTTTTGATCGTTTGGCCGGCGCATTTGGCATTGCCGAGTGGCCGATTTGTGCGGTCAAGGCCTTTTTGGGGCATACCGTCGCTTCAGCCAGTGGAGATCAGTTAGTTACAGCGTTAGGTGTATTTGATCGCGGCATACTCCCGGGAGTGACCACCGTTGATCACATCGCCGATGATGTTCATTGTAAGCATCTGGATATTTCCCTTGAGCATACCGATAGGGGCAGGGGTGCGCTTGATTTAGCGTTCTTAAACTCGAAAGGTTTTGGTGGAAATAATGCGACGGCAACAATTTTGTCCCCGCAGATCACAAAATCAATGATGGAAAAGCGTCATGGCAAGTCGGCCATTGTGGCGTCTCAAGCGTTGAACGAGAAGGTTGTAGAGCAGAGCGAAAAGTACAACACCAAGGCTTCTCGTGGTGAGCTTGATGTTATTTATCGATTTGGTGAGGGCATGATCAATGAAAGTGAGATCACTATCTCAGAAGAAGAAATTTGTTTACCCGGAATGCCGCCGGTGAAGCTGCCAAATGGAAATCCCTTTGAAGATATGGTGTGATTGGCTTTTACATAATGCCTCAACTTCGGTGATTTTTACCTGAGGGAGATTGCACAAAAGGAGCTAATGGGGAGCATGGATGATCCTGAAGAGGATGTTGGCGCCCGCTTGAAAATGGTGCGCCACATTTACGGTATCTCACAGAGGGAGTTGGCGAGACGGGCTGGGGTAACCAACGCAACAATTTCTTTTATTGAATTGGGAAAGGTTAGCCCTTCCGTAAGCTCCTTAAAAAAAATATTGGGCGCCATTCCTATGCCGCTAACCGATTTTTTTCCTTGGAAATATCGGGCGCAAAGCAAATTTTTTTTCGCGGAGATGAAGTGCCTGAGGTCGGTCACGGCTCTGTGTCCTGCCGTTTGTTTGGAGGGGCAAAAGCAAACTGCGGCATGTCGCTATTGTGGAAAGTATTTCCGGCTGGGGATGACACCGGCTTTTCTCTCGAATCTGCTGAGGGGGAGATTGGTGGGGTGGTTGTCAGTGGTGACCTGGAGGTTACGGTTGGCTCCGACTTTGCCCTGCTGAGTGCCGGTGATGGGTATTATTTTGATGCTCAGCGTCCGCACCGCTTTCGAAATACAGGTCGCTGTGACTGTGTAGTTGTCAGCGCAATGATGCCGGCTTATGGGCATCCCGACCTTCAAGAGCCCAATTCCTGAAAGGTGGTTTAGAAAAGAGGGAGTTCGTGCCAAGTGGCTGATAAGGCAGCACGATCCGAGATAGACTAGCCCAGCTTTAATTTCTCTCTGTTCGCAAACTGGCGAATTTCTGTACTTTGGCACTCCTGGTGCCACTCCATTTGTAAGAAATAGTATTCAAACAATCGTTTGAATCTGGCTATACTACGGCTGACCAAATTGGGCCTAAGTGTCACCGCGCTGTGCGGGGCGGCCCTTGGTTGCACAAAAATTCCGACCCCGGGCCCAGGATCGCGGCCCAGAATAAAAGAGGTCAATCAATGTTATTTAGTGGCAAAGCGCTCACGGTACAGATGCTGGACAACGGCATCGCCGAGCTCAAATTCGACCTGCAAGGCGAATCCGTCAATAAATTTAACCGTCAGACGGTTTCTGAATTCTCCCAAGCGCTGGATGCTATCGAAGCAGCGGATGGTGTAAAAGGTGTACTGCTGACCAGCGGTAAAGGCGTCTTCATTGTTGGTGCTGATATCACTGAGTTTGGTGGTGCCTTCTCTGCAGGTGCAGAGGGCGTTGCTGATCTGATGAATCAGAACAACGAAAATATCAACCGCCTGGAAGACCTTCCGGTACCGACTGCGGTAGCAATTAATGGCTACGCGCTTGGCGGTGGTTTTGAGGTATGTCTTGGCTGTGACTTCCGCCTGATGGGCGAAGAGGCCAAAGTTGGCCTTCCGGAAGTTAAGCTGGGTCTGATTCCGGGCTGGGGTGGCACTGTTCGCCTGCCGCGTGTAGTGGGTGTTGATGTTGCTGCTGAGTGGATTGCAGCGGGTAAGGAGCAGAAGCCTGCCGCCGCTCTGGAAGCTCACGCTGTCGATGCGGTTATCCCCACTGCCAAGCTCAAAGATGCAGCGGTCAAGCTGCTTGAGCGCGCTATTAATGGCGAGCTGGACTACAAAGCCATTCGCGAGCTGAAGAAATCTCCAATCCCCTTGAATGATACTGAAGCGCTAATGGCCTTCTTTACCACCAAGGCATTTGTGGGTCAGCAGGCGGGTAAAAACTACCCCTCTCCCGTAGCTGCGGTTGAGTCAATCGAGCAGGGCTACAAGCTGAGCCGTGATGAAGCGCTGAAAATCGAGCAGGAGAAGTTCATTTTCTGCGCGCAGACCGGCACTGCGAAGTCTCTGGTAGGGCTGTTCCTGGCTGACCAGGCAATTGGTAAAGTTGCCAAAGGTTGGGAGAAGAAGGCCGATAAGCCGATTGAGCGTGCGGCAGTATTGGGTGCTGGCATTATGGGTGGCGGTATCGCTTACCAGTCTGCCTACAAAGGCACTCCGATCAAGATGAAGGATATCGACCAGAAGGGTATCGATCTTGGTCTGAATGAGGCGAACAAGCTGCTGTCCAAGTTGGTTGATCGCAAGCGCCTGACCCCCGTCAAAATGGGTGAAGTGCTCAACCGTATCGAGCCTACCTTGAGCTACGATGGCTTCAACGATATCGATGTTGTTGTGGAAGCCGTGGTTGAAAATCCCAAGGTGAAGCACGCAGTATTGAAAGAAGTGGAAACCAAGGTAAGCGAAGACACTGTGATCGCTTCTAACACCTCCACTATTTCTATTAACCAGCTGGCTGAGCCGCTCTCTCGTCCGGAGAACTTCCTCGGTATGCACTTCTTCAACCCAGTGCACAAAATGCCGCTGGTTGAGGTGATTCGCGGAGAGAAAACTTCCGACACAGCTGTAGCTCGCGTTGTTGCCTACGCAAATAAGATGGGCAAGAAGGCTATTGTTGTACGCGACTGTCCTGGATTCCTGGTTAACCGCGTTCTCTTCCCTTACTTTGCCGGTTTCTCCATGCTGGTGCGCGATGGCGCTGACTTCCAGGCCGTTGACAAGGTGATGGAGCGTTGGGGTTGGCCGATGGGCCCCGCTTACCTGATGGACGTTGTCGGTATCGATACCGGTGTTCACGCAGAAAGCGTAATGGCTGAAGGCTTCCCCGATCGCATGGGTAAAACCTTTACCGCTGCTTCCGACGTTATGTATGAAGCGGGTCGTTACGGCCAGAAGAATAACAAAGGCTTCTACAACTACGAGCAGGACAAAAAAGGTCGCCCGAAGAAAGTGGCTACCGAAGAGTCCTACGAGCTGCTTAAGCCGCACGTTGCTGAACGTCGCGAGTTTGAAAAAGACGAAATTATCGAGCGCATGATGGTGCCTATGGCAACCGAGCTGGCTCGCTGCCTGGAAGAGGGTATCGTGGATTCCCCAGCTGAAGCTGATATGGCGCTGATCTACGGCATTGGCTTCCCTCCGTTCCGCGGTGGAATCTTCGCGTGGTTGGACAGCATTGGTCTGGATGAATTCGTGAAGATTGCCGATAAGTACGCCGATCTGGGTGAGTTGTACAAGCCGACCGATCGCATGCGTGAAATGGCCGCAAGTGGCAAAACCTACTACGGCGACAAGTAAGGAGAATAGCGATGAGTTTAAATCCTAGAGATGCCGTAATCGTCGACTACGCGCGTACGGCCATGGGTCGCTCGAAGAGTGGTGTATATCGCCATGTTCGCGCCGATGATATGTCCGCTGAGCTGCTGAAAAAGTTCATGCAGCGCAATGATAAGCTCGATCCCGCCGAGATCGATGACCTGATCTGGGGCTGTGTTATGCAGCGCGATGAGCAGGGCTTTAACGTAGCTCGCTTTATCCTGCTGCGCGCTGGTCTGCCACACACTATCCCGGCGCAAACCGTCAACCGCCTGTGCGGCTCCTCTATGTCCTCCCTGCATACTGCAGCTGCCAACATCCAGGCTGGCGTTGGCGATGTGTACGTTGTGGGTGGTGTTGAGCACATGGGTCACCTGAACATGATGGAGCATGTTAGCCCCAACCCAATGCTGGGTCGCTATATGGCTAAAGCTGCCGGCTCCATGGGTATGACTGCTGAATACTTGGCGATGATGCACGGTATCCAACGTCAGCAGATGGATGAGTTCGGTGCACGCTCTCACCATCGCGCTGCTGAAGCTACCAAGGCTGGCAAGTTCAATCGCGAAATTATCGCTATTGAAGGTCATGACGATGACGGCGTACCTTTCCTGGTTGAGACGGATCAAACCATCCGTCCGGACACCACCGTGGAAGGTCTGGCTCAGCTGAAGCCGGCATTCGATCCGAAGCACGGTCAGGTAACAGCTGGCACCTCCTCTCAGATCACTGACGGTGCCTCTGTGATGCTGGTAATGTCTGCTGAGCGCGCTCAGGCTTTGGGTATGACTCCTATTGCCCGCGTGAAAGAAATGGCGCTGGCTGGCGTTGATCCGTCCATTATGGGTTATGGCCCGGTGCCCTCTACCAAGAAGGCGCTCAAGAGAGCGGGTCTAACTGTTGGCGATATCGACAAGTTTGAGCTGAATGAGGCATTTGCGGCGCAGGCGCTGCCGGTGCTGAAAGACCTGGATCTGCTTGAGCAGATGGATGAGAAGGTCAACCTGTACGGTGGCGCTATTGCCCTGGGCCACCCCTTCGGCTGCTCTGGCGTGCGCATTACTGGCACCCTGCTGAGCGTTATGCAGAATGAGGGCGGCAACCTGGGTGTGTCTACCATGTGTATCGGTCTGGGGCAGGGTATTACCACTGTTGTAGAGCGAGTCTAAGGAAATTAGACCCCGAAAAAAGGCGCCTTTGAGGCGCCTTTTTTTATTTTATGAGAAAAGTGTTCAGTAAAGTGTTGAAGACCCCAAAATGCTGTGGCACAATCTGCACCCCTTGTCGCGATGGGCTCTAAAAAAGTAGCGAAAGCGCTTAAATATCAAAGAGTTAGCGGCAGGTTCGATTTGGGGACGTGGTGAAATTGGTAGACACGCCAGATTTAGGTTCTGGTGCCGAAAGGTGTGGGAGTTCGAGTCTCCCCGTCCCCACCAAATTAAAAGCCTTGAAGTCCGTGTGACTTGCCCTGGAGGGGTGGGTGCGGGCTTCTTGTGTATTTGGCGGCAGCACAAAAGTATTGTTTTGGTGCTGGGCCACGAGGTTGCTGACTAAGTCTCGGTGACCCGGTATTCGTTGGCGCTGCGGCGCGATTACAGAGATAGTCTCACGAGGATAAACATGCAGGTTTCCATCGAAACTACTTCCGGTCTGGAGCGTCGCTTAACGGTCAACTTGCCGGCAGAAATTGTCGACAAAGAAGTGGATAAGCGTCTCCAGCAGGCTGCTAAGACTGTTCGCATCAATGGCTTCCGCAAAGGCAAGGTGCCGATGAAGGTTGTTCGTCAGCGCTTTGGCGCCGGCGTTCGTCAGGAAGTTCTGGGTGAGGTAATGAGCCGTTCTTTCTACGAAGCGGTACAGAAGGAAGAGGTTAAACCTGCCGGCCAGCCTAGCATCGAAGCCAAGCAGACTGCTGCTGGCGAAAATCTGGAGTACGTTGCTACTTTCGAGGTTTACCCTGAAGTTGAACTCGCTGATCTGGCTGAGATCGCTGTAGAGCGTCCTGTTGCAGAAGTTACTGATGCTGACGTGAAGAACATGATCGATGTTCTGCGTAAGCAACAGTCTTCCTGGAAAGATACCAAGCGCAAAGCTCAAAAGGGCGATCGTGTTGTTATCAACTTTGTTGGTCGCAAAGACGGCGAAGAGTTTGAAGGTGGCAAGGCCGAAGGTCACCAGTTGGTACTGGGTTCCGGCCAGATGATCCCTGGCTTCGAAGAAGGCATTCTGGGCATGAAGCCCGGTGAAGAGAAAGACATTGATCTGACCTTCCCGGAAGATTACCAGGCAGAAGAGCTTCGCGGTGCTGCTGTTACCTTTAATATCAAGGTGACTTCTTCCGAGAAGCCTGAACTTCCCGAGCTGAACGAAGAGTTCTTCAAAGCTTACGGTGTTCAGGAAGGTGGCGAAGAGAAGTTCCGTGAGGAAGTTCGCAACAACATGCAGCGTGAGCTGAAAAATGCCGCTCTGAACAAAGTTAAGACCCAGATCATGGATCAGCTGTTCGAGAAGCATCCAGTTGAGCTGCCGTCCGCTCTGGTTGCCAGTGAAGTAACTACCCTGCGTGGTCAAATGGTTCAGCAGTTTGGTGGTCAGATCAAGGCTGAAGATGCCGAGCGCATGTTGCCTGATACTATGTTCGAAGAGCAGGCAAAACGCCGTGTAGTTCTCGGTCTGGTAGTCGGTGAGATTGTTAAGCAGAATGAACTTTCTGTTGATGCCGATCGCGTAAAGGCGAAAGTTGAAGAGCTGGCTTCTACCTACCAGCAGCCGCAAGAAGTGGTTGACTATTACTACAGCAACCGTGAGCTGCTGTCTGGTGTTGAGTCTGTTGTACTGGAAGACCAGGTTGTTGATCACGTACTGGCTTCAGCTAAAGTATCTGAAGTTGACAGCAGCTACGACGAAGTGATTAAGCCGCAAAAACAAGGCTAATCTCTCACTTCATTCAGGTGTAAGGTGGCGTCCGCTCAAGCGTGACGCCCCTACATCTCCTTCCTTTTTACCGGCTGGCTTTCTCTCGCCTGACCGGTTAAGCTCTGAAAACCAAATTTTTCAGCATGGGCATATGATGCCTATTCGCTGGCCTGCCGAATACGCCACAAAAGGAAGCAATGGTACCTATGGCACGAATTGATTTTCCAAAAGCTTCGATAGAGCCCTCAGCATCAGGTTTAGTTCCCATGGTGGTAGAACAAACCGCCAGAGGGGAGCGCTCATTTGATATTTATTCTCGCCTGTTAAAAGAGCGTGTGATCTTCCTGGTCGGGCCTGTAGAAGACCACATGGCCAATCTGGTTGTTGCGCAGCTGCTTTTCCTCGAGGCAGAAAATCCGGATAAGGATATTCACCTCTACATTAATTCACCGGGCGGCTCGGTAACTGCCGGCATGTCTATCTATGACACCATGCAGTTCATTAAGCCTGATGTCAGCACTATGTGCATTGGGCAGGCCTGTAGTATGGGCGCCTTCTTGTTGACTGCCGGTGCTGAAGGCAAACGCTTCGTAACACCAAACTCCCGTGTGATGATTCACCAGCCCAGCGGTGGGGCCCAAGGGCAGGCGAGCGATATCCACATTCACGCCCAGGAAATTCTCAAGATTCGTCATCGTTTGAATGAGCTCATGGCGCATCACTCTGGACGTCCAGTCAGTGATATTGAGAGGGATACAGAGCGCGACAACTTTATGAGCGCCGATGAAGCCAAGGAATATGGCTTGGTCGATGATGTATTGTCTCGCCGACAGGCATTCGATAAGTAGATTTTTCTACATTAAAAGTTTGCCGGAGGCGGATTTCAGCGAAAGTTGGTTTTTTTGACAGGCTGGCTTTCGTTGGGACTTGAAAATCACGCCAAAAGGCAGCATCTTGCTGGGTAAGCTGAATTTAGGGCCCTGGCCGGCCAGTGACGACGGAGTATTTTGATGACCGACAAAAGCAGCGGAGAAGACAGCGGAAAATTGCTGTACTGCTCTTTCTGTGGCAAAAGCCAACAGGAAGTGCGGAAGTTAATCGCTGGGCCGTCAGTCTTTATCTGCGATGAATGTGTCGAGCTGTGTACCGACATTATTCGTGAAGAAGTACAAGAGACTGCGGAGGGGCCTGAAGGGCGCCTGCCGACACCCCGTGAGATTACTGAAATCCTCGATCAGTATGTGATTGGGCAGGAGAGAGCCAAGCGTGTGCTGGCTGTCGCCGTATACAATCACTACAAGCGTCTGCGCACCAAGTCTGGTGTTAAAAGTAAGGATGAAGTAGAGCTCAGCAAGTCTAATATTTTACTGGTAGGCCCAACCGGTAGTGGTAAAACCCTTCTTGCCGAGACCCTGGCTCGCCTGCTCAATGTTCCTTTCACTATTGCCGATGCAACCACCCTGACCGAAGCTGGTTATGTGGGTGAGGATGTTGAGAATATCATCCAGAAGCTTTTGCAGAAGTGTGATTACGATGTAGAAAAAGCCCAGCAGGGTATCGTCTATATCGATGAGATCGACAAAATTTCGCGCAAGTCAGACAACCCTTCAATTACCCGTGATGTGTCCGGTGAAGGTGTGCAGCAAGCACTACTGAAGTTGATTGAAGGCACTGTGGCGTCTGTGCCGCCGCAGGGTGGACGCAAGCATCCGCAGCAGGAATTCTTGCAGGTCGACACCTCCAATATCCTGTTTATTTGTGGCGGCGCTTTTGCGGGGCTGGATAAGGTTATCCGCGATCGCTCGGAGAAGGGTGGAATTGGTTTCAGTGCAGAGGTTAAATCGAAGGATGGCACCAGTAATTTTGGTGAGATCCTGCGCGACCTGGAGCCTGAAGATCTGGTTCGTTACGGACTGATCCCGGAGTTTGTTGGCCGCCTACCGGTGACCGCAACTTTGGAAGAGTTGGACCGTGAGGCTCTGGTGCAGATTCTCACCGAGCCACGCAACGCTTTGACCAAACAGTACGCAAAACTGTTTGAGATGGAAGATGTAGAACTGGATTTCCGCCCCGATGCGTTGGATGCAGTTGCCACCAAGGCAATGGAACGGAAAACAGGCGCCCGTGGCCTGCGCTCTATCATGGAGTCTGTATTGTTGGAGACCATGTATGACATCCCGTCCACAGATAATGTGGTGAAAGTTGTGATTGACGAGGCGGTCATTAAAGGCGAATCAGCCCCGCTGCTGGTTTATGAGAGTGAGTCCCAGCCGCAGAAGGCGGCGCCGGAAGAGTAGCTCAAATCCCACCTCAAAAAGCCCCAATATTGGGGCTTTTTTTATAATTTTTTCTGATTACCCGGGTATCTAACTACCTGTCTGGGTATTCCTGGCTCGAATAGCACTCTTAGCTCGGCACAAATTGGTCGCGAGATTAGACTTGTATTTCGGGCCCTTCCCCCCATTACTAGCATCTGAAGGGCGGTGGCCCAGGTTAAGCTGTCAATTCCAACAGCAGCATGATGCCGCGCCAAATACCCAGTGATAGGGCCGAGAGGAGTTCTATGGATCAGTCATCCGACACCACACTTGAATATCCGTTGTTGCCATTGCGCGATGTTGTTGTTTACCCCCATATGGTGATCCCGCTTTTTGTCGGCAGGGAAAAGTCCATAGAGGCCCTGGAAGAGGCCATGCGCAGGGATAAGCAGGTATTGCTTGTGGCGCAGCGAAAGGCATCTGAGGATGACCCAGGTGCAGACGATATCTATCGCGTGGGCACTATTGCCAGTGTCTTGCAGTTACTCAAACTCCCCGATGGCACTGTGAAGGTGCTGGTAGAAGGGGGAGCGCGTAAATATCCACGAAGTGATGGAGAGGGAGAACCATTTCGAGGCGACCGTTTCGCCGATGGAAACGCAGGAGTTGCCGGAAGGCGAAGCAGATGCCCTTGTGCGCTCTGTGATGTCTCAGTTTGAACAGTACGTTTCTGTAAGTAAGAAAGTCCCCAATGAGGTTATTACCTCTCTGTCGGGAATTGATGAACCTGGCCGCTTGGCAGATACCATTTCTGCGCATATGTCCCTTGAGTTGGCTCAGAAGCAAGAGCTTCTGGAGACTCTCAGTGTTAAAGAGCGTTTGGAGCATTTGCTGGGCCTTATGGATGCTGAAATCGACCTGATCCAGGTGGAAAAACGCATTCGTGGGCGTGTGAAAAAGCAGATGGAGAAAAGCCAACGCGAGTACTATCTCAATGAGCAGATGAAGGCGATTCAAAAAGAATTGGGCGAGATCACCGAAGAGCCCAATGAAATTGAAGAGCTGGAAAACAAAATTGCCGAATCCGGCATGAGTGCGGAGGCAGAGAAGAAAACCCGCGCTGAGCTGGCTAAATTGAAAATGATGTCGCCTATGTCTGCGGAAGCTTCGGTTTTACGCAGTTATATCGACTGGATGTTGAGCCTGCCCTGGAAAAAAGCCAGCCGGGTGAGACACGATTTGGTTAAAGCCGAGGAAATTCTCGAGAAAGAACACTACGGCTTGGAAGAGGTTAAAGAGCGGATTCTGGAATACCTCGCAGTACAGAAGCGAGTGAAGAAAGTGAAAGGGCCGATCTTGTGCTTGGTTGGGCCTCCCGGGGTGGGTAAAACCTCCCTCGGTCAATCTATCGCCCGAGCAACAAATCGTCAGTATGTGCGTATGGCCCTGGGCGGCGTTCGTGATGAAGCTGAGATTCGCGGGCATCGACGCACTTATATTGGCTCATTGCCGGGCAAGCTGATTCAGAAAATTTCGAAAGTTGGAGTGAAGAATCCCCTGTTCCTGCTCGACGAAGTCGACAAAATGGGGATGGATCAGCGCGGCGATCCCGCCTCAGCGCTTCTTGAGGTTTTGGATCCGGAGCAGAATAAAACCTTCAATGATCACTACTTGGAAGTGGATTACGACCTTTCCGATGTGATGTTTGTCTGCACCTCTAACTCAATGAATATTCCAGGCCCGTTGCTGGATCGTATGGAAGTTATTCGAATCCCCGGTTATACCGAGGACGAAAAACTGAATATTGCTCAGCGTTATCTTGTGCCGAAGCAGCGCAAGGCCAACGGCCTTAAAGATGATGAGCTGGATCTCTCTGATGACAGTATCCGAGATATTGTCCGCTACTACACCCGTGAAGCAGGTGTGCGTGGCCTGGACCGGGAGATTGCCAAGATCTGCCGCAAGGTAGTAACGGAGCACGTTCGCAATCCTTCAGAGAAGAAGGCTGTAATACAGCCAGAGCAACTTGAAGAGCTTCTCGGTGTTCGCAAGTTTGATTTTGGCCGCGCAGAAGAAGAGGACAAAATCGGAATTGTTACCGGTCTCGCCTGGACCGAGGTGGGTGGTGAGCTTCTTAACATTGAGGCTTCAGCTGTGCCGGGCAAAGGGCGCATGATCAAAACCGGCTCCCTTGGCGATGTTATGCAGGAGTCTATCCAGGCGGCCTTGACGGTTGTGCGTTCGCGCTCCCAGGCACTGGGAATAGGTCCGGACTTCCACGAGACTCGCGATATTCATATCCACGTGCCTGAAGGTGCCACCCCCAAAGATGGCCCTTCGGCGGGTATTGCCATGTGCACCGCTTTGGTGTCTGTACTGACGGATATTCCCGTTCGCTCAGATGTGGCGATGACTGGAGAAATTACTCTGCGTGGAGAAGTTTTAAGAATTGGTGGTCTTAAAGAAAAGTTATTGGCAGCGCATCGGGGCGGTATAAAAACTGTACTGATTCCTGCTGATAATGAGCGAGACCTGAAGGATATTCCCGATAATATTCTCCAGGACTTGGTAGTTAGGCCCGTTAAGTGGATCGATCAGGTACTTGAGCTGGCGCTCGAACACAAGCCTGAATCCCTGTCTGATGAAGAGTATTCCGCCTTACAGAAAAAGGCAGAGGAGCGCTCGCAGCGAGGAATCCAAACTCACTGACTCTTGTAAAGGGGTGACTTTTGTCGCCCCTTTACAACTTGCAAGGCCAAAACTTCGCCAATCAGGCTATCTACGCTGCTTGAAAAGTGTGCATCTGCCCGGAAACCCGCATGGTTCCTTGACCCGCTTCTGGGCAGTTGGTATAAAACGGGGCTTATTGCCCGGCGCGTAAATTGCCGAAGGCTAAAAAATTTAAAGTATGGGTGTCTTTTGTAGACCACCCGAAGCATATTTAAAAAGAACAGAGGGATTAAGCGTGAATAAGTCCGAACTGATTGAAGCAATTGCCGCATCTGCAGATATTCCAAAAGCAGCAGCTGGCCGTGCTTTGGACGCAATGGTTGATAGCATCACTGATGCCCTAAAAAAAGGTGATCAAGTTGCCCTCGTTGGCTTTGGTACCTTTGCTGTGAAAGAGCGTGCAGCTCGTACTGGTCGCAATCCTCGCACTGGCGATCCCATTGAAATCGCTGCGGCAAAAATTCCTAACTTCAAGGCCGGTAAAGCCCTGAAAGACGCTGTAAACTAAGTTTTCAGCAGGCTTTGAGACTTTGTAAAAGAGTCTGAATGTCAAAGAGGCGTGTCAGTTGGGATACGCCTTTTTTGTATCTGATAGTAGTTAAAAACAATTAATTTTCGGAGCTGAGCATGCTTCAGTCCATGCGTGACAACCTGAAAGGGACAGCCGCGATTATTGTCGCAGCCTTTTTCGGTTTTATTATGGTCATTGGGGGAATTGATTTCTTCACCGGTGCCAGTGGAGGTGCTGCCGATGCGGTAGCCGAGGTTAATGGCGAAAAAATTACAAACTTGGATTTGCAACGCGCAATTCAAAATCGCCGCAATATGATCATTAGTCAGTACGGCGAAGATGTGCCCGCTGATTTAATCAGCGATGAGCAGTTGCGTGAGCCAGTTTTACGCCAGTTGGTTTCCAGTGCTGTGATGCGCCAAGCTGCTCAGGACAGTGGTATGGTGATGAGCTCTGCGGCGGTCGACAGAGCGATCGTGGGAATTCCGGCTTTTCAGGTGAACGGCAGTTTTGATCCGCAAATGTACCGCGATGCTTTGCGTCGTATGGGGTATAGCCCTGCAGGCTTCCGCCAGATTATGGAAAATGATATGGCGCTGGAGCAGTACGCAAACAGTGTTGTTGAAAGTGCTTTTACTACCCAGGCGGATGCAGAGCAGATTGTTGCGGCCTCTATGGAAGAGCGTGATTTTGATTACGTGGTGATGCCAGTTGAAGGCCTGCTAGCAGAGACTCAGGTTTCGGATGCTGAAGTAGAACAGTACTACCAGGAGAATCAAGGGCAATACCAGCGTCCAGAGCAGGTGGCGGTTGAGTATATTGAGCTAACTCCTGAAGTATTTGCCGGTAACATTGATATTTCTGAAAGCGATGTTCGCGCTCAGTACGAGCAAGAGCTGAAAGGTTTCGCATCGGAACTTCGCCGTCGAGCTGCACATATTTTGCTTGAAGAAGCTGACGCAGAAAAAATTGCTGAGATTCAGAGCAAACTGGATGCCGGCGAAGATTTCGCCGAGTTGGCAAAGACTTACTCCCAAGACGTAGGCTCTGCGGAGGAAGGCGGTGAGTTGGGTTACACCACAGGTGATGTATTCCCAGAGGCATTCGAGCAGGCCTTGGCCGCGCTGGAAGTGGGTCAGGTTTCTGCTCCAGTGACCACCGATAGTGGAACTCACTTTATCAAGTTGTTGGAAGTAGAGCAGAGTGAACCGCCGAGCTTCGAAGAGCAAAAAGTGGCGATCGAAAAGCGACTGCGTGCGTCCGTTGCCGAGCGCGAGTTTGTTGATGCCTTGTCCCGTCTTGCCGATCTGGCATACAACGCGGATAACCTGGCTGAGCCCGCTGAAGAGTTGGGTGTTCCCCTGAAGACTGCCAATCTGTTTTCGCGCGAGAGCGCATCTGGCGTCCTTTCTAACGGGCAGGTTATCGAGGCTGCTTTCTCTGTGGAAGTGAAGGAAGATGGCAATACTTCAGATGTGATCAACCTGAACAATGAGCACTCTGTCGTTTTGCGGGTCACCGACTCTAAGCCCGCGGGTACCTACCCTCTGGAAGAGGTTCGCCAGCAAATTGTTGACCGTTTGAAGCGTGATAAGGCCAGTGAGCAATTGGCTAAGCAAGCGGAAGAGCTTAAAGAGAAGCTCGCTACTGGTACTAGTTTTGCAGAACTGGCAGAAGCGCAAGGTTTAACCCTGGAGACCAGTGATAAAACTCGCCGCGGTGGTTTTGCTCAGCGCGGTGAGATTAATGCCAAGGCATTTGCATTGCCTGCACCATCTGCTGGCAAAGATGAAGTGACCAGCTTCGCTACAAATAATGGTGATCTGGTAGTTCTCGATCTGCGCAGCGTGCGCCCGGGCGAACTGTCCAAGCAGAGCAAAGAGCAGCGTCAGGCACTGATGCAGCAATTGGCCTCTGTAAATGGTGGGGCAGAGTTAGCAGCTATCCAGCGCTACTTGTCCGATCAGGCAAAAATCGATCTGGCCTCTTCTGCCGAGTAACGGTTGTTATTGAGCCATAAAAAAACCCGGCAATTGCCGGGTTTTTTTATGGCTAACTCCCTGTAGGGTAGGGTGCGCTTTAAGTGTTGCTGGCACTATCCACAAATAAGGTTAAGCGCTGTCCGGGTTGTAAATACTTGGACTTGTTTATCTTATTCCAGCGGAGAATATCATCGATTTCGATACTGAATTTATTGGCTATCCGATATAGAGAGTCGCCGCTGCGTACCCGGTAAGAAACCTTGCGGGTAGTGCGGTTGTTCTCTGATACTGCGGGGGAGCCGTTGTAAGCCACCAGGGTGCGTCCAGGGCGCAGGGTGTCTCCCGGTGCCATGCTGTTCCAGCTGGCCAGTTGCTTTACGGTCACATCCAGCTTGCGTGAAATCCCCCAAAGGCTGTCGCCAGGGCGTACAGTGTAATTAACTTTCTGGCCCTTGCCAGAAGACTGCTTGCGTTTAACTCGCTGATCGAGTGCGTAGGCATACTGTCCCGCGGGGCCCGATGCGCTGGGGATTAACAGTGTTTTACCGGCGCGAATATTATTGCTGCGTAGTTTGTTTGTTTCGCGTATCGCTCCGACGGTGGTCTGGTAGCGTCGAGCGATAGTGGAAAGGGTGTCGCCTCGGGCAATGGTGTAGCGCTGCCAGCTTACCCTCTCTTCCTTGGGAAGTTGTGCCAGGGCGCTCTCAAACTTTTCCTGGGTCTCTATTGGAATCAGTAGTTGGTGGTTTCCGTTGGGGTCGGTTGCCCAGCGGTTATAGCCTGGGTTCAGTAGGTACAGCTCTTCTATCTCAATTTCTGCAAGTTCCGCAGCTTGGGCCAGATCGATCTGACTGCCTACATCGACACGGGCGTAGTAGGGCTCATTGGAGACATCATGCAGTGGGATTTTGTAATGGTCCGGGCGGGATATAACCTCCGCCAGAGCCAGCAGCTGGGGTACATAGCGCTTGGTTTCCCGCGGCAGTTTGAGATCCCAATAACTGGTGCCAAGCCCGTTGCGACGATTGCGCTCTACGGCTCTGCGAACCGTTCCCTCACCGGCGTTGTAAGCAGCGAGTGCCAGCTCCCAGTCCCCATCAAAGCGATCGTGTAGGTAGTTGAAGTACTTTGCCGCAGCCTGGGTGGATTCATGGACATCGCGGCGTCCGTCATACCACCAGTTTTGCTCGAGCCCGAAAGAGCGCCCGGTGGCCGGGATAAACTGCCACATACCGGAAGCCCGGGCGTGGGAGTAGGCGAAGGGGTCGTATGCACTCTCGACAATGGGGAGCAGCGCTAATTCAAGTGGGAGATTTGCCTGTTCCAGCTGTTCTGCAACATGGAAAATATAGCGACGAGAGCGCTCCGTTACCCGAGCCATATAGCCCTCGTTGCGGGCGAAGTAAGCAATATATTCCTTAACCTTGGGGTCGCTGGTGTGGTGATCCAGGGCGAACCCCTGACGAAGTCTTGCCCAGATGTCTACGGGGGAGGGACCGCTTCAGAGGGTTCGTGTTTTTTAACAGCTCGGTCACTCGCGACAGAGGTTTCCTCTGCAGGGATATTTTCAGTTTCAGGCGCAGAGGCCTGTTCCGGTAATTGCGAGCAGGCCCCTACCGTAGCGGCTAGTAATGCTACGGCAAAATTCTTGTGAACCATGTGTGATATCCGCGAGTCTTTCTTGTAATTCATCCTGACGCATTTCAGAACAATTATTGGTAAAGCGCCAGGCATTTGGTCAATTACTTTCGATTCTAATTAGGCAAATTAGTTTCGGTCAATATTGACGGTTAAAAAGTATGCGAATTGCTAGTTTATCACCCAGCCTGAGAGGAGTTTAGGTGAAGTTGGGCGTTTAGAAGTTGTCCTTCCAGCCGCGCAAGCTCGCAAAAATATCTACGTTATCGCTTCCGTCATTTAACTCCGGTCTCGAATTGATAGCTGTCTGCCTAACTTCCGGATACTGACAGCGAAGAAATGGGTTGGTGTCTAGCTCAAGGGCGATAGTTGAAGGCAAAGTTGGCTTGTTTTCTACTCTCAAGGCTTTGCACTGAGCAACCCTTGCCTCAATGGCTTGATTGTTAGGCTCTACCGCTTGGGCAAACTTCAGGTTGGCGAGTGTGTACTCGTGTGCAGGATAAACAAAAGTTGCGGCGGGTAATTTACTGAGCTTTTGCAGAGAATGGTACATCTGCTCTGGAGTGCCTTCGAACAACCTGCCGCAGCCAGCGGAAAAAAGAGTGTCACCACAAAAAAGGTGTAATTGTTCACCGCCTGCTGCTGTGGTTTCATTCAAAACCAAAGCTAAGTGGTCTAGAGTGTGCCCCGGAACAGCGTGTACCTGGAAGGGCATGCCAAGGACCTGTAAGGAATCTCCACCGGCAATGGGGTGAGTGACACCAGGTATGTGCTCGGGGCCATAGACAGGGCACTGGTACTGGTGGCAAAGCGTTTCGATGCCACCGGTATGGTCATAGTGGTGATGAGTAATGAGAATGCCGCTGAGCCTGGTCCCCTCTAGGGCCTTTTCTACTGGCACAGCATCACCAGGGTCGACTACCCAGTGCTGGCCATCTTTTTGCAGGTGCCAGATATAGTTGTCATTAAAGGCGGGGATTGGCGTGATGGATAGCATAATCGAATCGTCTTTTCGCTGAATAGCAGAACAATATCATGGAAGGCGTGAGACGGTGTGAATTGTTACCTGAGGACTGGTTTACTTAGAGTAAGGCCCTGGAAACATCGCCCGAGTGTAGAATTGAATAGCTGTTAGATTGATCAATGGAGATATGATGACCGGAAAGAGCAGGCCTGGTAATGATGAGGAGCAATCCCCTCTTGGCAAGGTCTGCCCAGCGCTATCCCATTGGTTTTCCAGTTCGCTGGGAGAGGAGATTCTCTCGCAACAGCTGGCGTTGGCCCAACCCTTAGTGGAGGGCTTTTTCGGTTACCACTTTCTACAGGCCAGTGTGACCCAGTCCGTTGACTTTGGCGCCTCCAGCCGTATCAATCATCGTTTTCGATTGGGGGCAACTTCTGAGCAGGGCGGGGCTGCGATAGTGGAGTTCGAGCAACTGCCCCTCCCCGCCGATTCAATCGATGTAGTACTGCTGCATCACCTTTTGGACTTTTCCAGTCATCCCCACCAAGTATTGAGAGAGGCGGCCAGGGTTTTGATACCCGGTGGTCATATGCTGCTAATCGGGTTTAACCCGTTTTCCTTGCTCGGCTTGTCCCGCCTGCTATTTTCCAGGGGGCTTACCAGCGCGGAAATCAACTGCGTGCTGCTCGAATTGCCGACTGGATGAATCTGTTGGACTTGCAGGCTGAGAGGGTAGATCGCGGCTTCTTCCGCTTGCCATTACAGCAAAAGGAATTGCTTTCCAAGACGGCTTGGATGGAGCGCCTTGGCTCCCGCTTGCACTTGCCATGGGGGGCTTTTACATCATAGTCGCCCGCAAAGAAGTGGCACGTGTTCGCACTATTAAAATCAATTGGCGGGCCGAGAGAAAGCCCGCTTTGGTTGCCACCCCGTCGAGCCCTCGCGTTGCAGCACGCGGGAAGCATCAAAAGCGCTGATTTCGCTGAAAATCGGCCCCATATCTAATTTTGGCGTAAGTTTTGAAACAAATTACTATCTATACAGATGGCGCTTGTCGCGGTAATCCTGGTCCCGGCGGTTGGGGTGCCCTGTTGGTGTACGGTGAGCGGGAGAAAGAGTTGTTTGGTGGGGAGGCGCATACCACCAATAATCGTATGGAATTGTTAGCTGCAATCAAAGCTCTGGAGGCTCTTAAACAGCCGTGCAAAGTTGATTTACATACTGACTCACAGTACCTGCGCCAGGGCATTACCGGCTGGATTAACAACTGGAAAAAGAACGGTTGGAAAACGGCGAGTAAGAAGCCTGTCAAAAATGCAGACCTATGGCGGCAGTTGGATGAGAGCGTCTCCCAGCATGATGTGGAGTGGCACTGGGTTAAAGGTCATGCCGGCCACCCAGGCAATGAGCGGGCCGATCAGTTGGCAAATCGCGGCGTCGATGAGCTGGAGTCCTGAGGGGAATATTGCATATGCGTCAAGTGGTTCTCGATACAGAGACAACAGGTCTCGATCCCAAAAGCGGCCATCGTATTATTGAAATTGGTTGCGTAGAGCTGGTTAACCGGAAGTTGACTGGCCGTCACTATCACCAGTACATCAACCCGCAGCGACAAGTGGAAGATGGGGCTATTGAGGTCCATGGAATTACTAATGAATTCCTGGCGGACAAACCCGTATTCGCTCAAGTCGCCGATGAATTTATGACCTTCTGTGAAGGTGCAGAGCTGGTTATTCACAACGCGCCCTTCGATGTCGGTTTTATTGATGCTGAGCTGAGGCTGCTGGGTAATCCGCGCTGGCGCAATGTCAATGCGCATTGTGGGGTTTTGGATACCCTGACAATGGCCCGGGAAAAGCACCCTGGGCAGAAAAACAATCTGGACGCCCTTTGTAAGCGCTACTTTGTCGATAACTCCCAGCGGGATTTGCACGGCGCATTACTGGATGCGGAGATTCTTGCCGACGTCTACCTGATGATGACCGGTGGCCAAACCGATTTGGTGTTGGCACAGGGTGATTCCTCGGAAGGGGAGGAAGGTAAGAAGGCGGAAAATGATGTGGCGGGTGAAGCCATTCGTCGCTTATCGGCAGATCGCGCGCCCCTGCTAGTAGCGCGTGCTACGCCACAGGAAGCTGAAGCGCATCAATCGATGCTAGGTTTGCTGGAGAAATCAGCGGGCAAACACTTCTGGTAGCACATCAATGAAGAGGTGTTCTCTTTAACCTTGATGTTTATTGTGCTTTTCTTTTTCTGAGTGGGTGGGAATTATCAATCCCCACCCATCCAGATAGTCTCTAATACAAGCTCTCTTTAGATCGCGTAGACCACGCAAATCAAAGCAACAATACTCAGTACGATGGTGTAGGGCAGAGCCATGATCACCATGCGGCCATAAGATAGGCGTATGAGAGGTGCCAGGGCCGATGTCAGCAGGAACAAAAATGCAGCTTGTCCATTGGGAGTGGCAACGCTGGGTAGGTTGGTTCCGGTATTGATGGCAATGGCCAGCTTGTCAAAATGTTCTCGGGTAATGTCGCCTGCAGTGAGGGCAGCTTTAACTTCGTTAATATAAACCGTTGCCACAAAAACATTGTCGCTAATCATCGACAAGATACCGTTTGCCATGAATAGCAATCCTGGCTGCTGTTCGGGCTTTTGTGCGAGAACGAAGTTGGTTACAGGCTCGAATAGGTGTTGCTGGTGAATCACTGCAACAATTGCAAAGAAAACCACGAGCAGTGCAGTAAATGGCAGTGCCTCTTCAAACGCGTGGCCGATTCTAGCTTCTTGAACAACGCCGTTAAACGAGGTCAGAAGTACAATAATCATCAGGCCAATGATACCGACTTCGGCAACATGAAATGCCAGGGCAAAAACCAGAACCACAGCGACAATGCCCTGAATCCACAGCTCGGCAACCTGAGCCGAGGTGCGCTTCTTTTCTTCCTCTTTGGAAAAATTAACCAGTACCTCACGTACGGCGCTAGGGAGCTGGGCTCCATAGCCAAACATTTTAATTTTCTCTAAAAAGAAACAAGTAACTAGGCCGGCAAAGAATGTTGGAATGGTTACTGGGGCCATCTGCAGGAAAAACTGTACAAATTCCCACCCGGCTTTCTCAGCGATCAGTAGGTTTTGCGGTTCTCCAACCAAGGTGCAAACACCACCGAGAGCAGTGCCTACGGCGCCATGCATGATCAGGCTGCGAAGGTAGGCTCGAAACTGGTCCAAGTCTTCGCGGTGATACTCCACGACATGCTCATCGTTGGAGTGGTCGTGGTCGTTGTGGTGGTGTGGCTGCTGGGAGGCGACCCGGTGATAGACTGAGTAAAAGCCTACGGCAACCGCAATCAGAACAGCAGTTACGGTCAAGGCATCTAAGAATGCTGACAGTACTGCAGATACAGCACAGAAAAGTAGTGACAGCAGAGATTTTGAATTCACATTAATCAAAATTTTAGTGAATACAAATAGAAGCAGGCTCTTCATGAAGTAAATGCCGGCCACCATAAACATTAGCAGCAGAATAACTTCGATATTCTCAACTACCTCGTGGTAGACGGCATCGGTGCTTGTCATACCCATCAATACGGCTTCAATTGCGAGTAGTCCGCCGGGTTGAAGTGGGTAACACTTCAGGGCCATCGCCAGGGTAAAAATGAATTCACCAATAAGGACCCAGCCTGTTACAAAAGGCCCCGATACATACAGTATTAATGGGTTGAGAAGCAAAAAGGCGGCTATGGTCAATTTGTACCAGTCAGGCGCTTCGCCGAGAAAATTTTCGGCAAAGGCGCGACCAAATCCGCCGCCGGATGCCGCAATGGTGTTGTTGTAAGTGTTCATCATTTACTTCCTTGGTTAACCCATTGGTGTGGGTCAAAATGGAATCTTTGGGAATCGGCGGTGTATGCGAAATAGATACCTGAGCTCAATTATCGCTGCGTGCTTCCCCGGGTTTATTGTGCACAGATTGATTGGTTTTTGTTCTTTAACACAAAAAAATGTACAGCTTTAAACTTGAAAGTAGCAAACGCTACTGGGTTTTCCGGAAAATTCAAGTAATTTAGGGGCTTCAGCCCCGCCGCCAGGTTATTTGTCGATTATTCGGTGGAAATTGTTTGGCGAAAGGTGGACTCTTTTATTTATTGGGGTAAATTGCCCTTAATGAGGCCAGAATCATCCTGATCTGGTTGTTTTTTGTTCGATTATAGGAAGAATGCAGCGGTGCAGCCAAAGACTGAATTGCGCAAGATCAATATCACTTCTGTCAATGTAGTGAAGGATGAGCTGGTAGCTACCATCGATAATGCCGCCTCACACTTGGATAAATTTGCCGCGGATACTTCCCAAAAGCAGGCTCTCGAACAGAGTTTGGCTGCACTCAGGCAGGTTAGTGGAGTATTGCAGATGGTGCAGCTCCAGGCAGCTGAGCTCCTCGCCCAAGAGAAAATCAAAGCGCTTACAGAGGTGTTAGAGGAGAGACAGAGCGCCTCAGAAGAACTGATGGAAGCGCTGGGCACAGGTTTTTACGTAATGGGACGCTACTTGGATTTTGTCCAAAGTCGTGCCATTGCCCGTCCAGAATTGCTGATTCCCTATATCAATAATTTGCGTGCGGCCCGGTCTCAGCCCCCTGTGCCGGAAAGTCATTTTTTCCGTTGTAACTTGGAGGGGGCTGTGCCTGGTGCAGGGGCTTCTGCGGTAATGTCGGAAGACTTGAATAGTTTTGTTCGCCGATTCCGCCATATGTACCAGGTTGGTTTGTTGGCTCTGTTGCGAGGTAAACCTCGGGGCCCAGCGTACACGATGATGTCTCGCGCCCTTGAGAGAATCGCAAGCATCACCATGGGGCGCCCAAATGGGCGTTTATGGGTGGTAGCAGGGGCGGCACTTGCAGGCATGGCCTCCCAGGAAATGCGCATCAGTCGATCCCGGGTGATGGTTTTCAGTATGTTTGATCGCTGGCTGCGAGCATTACAAAAAGAGTGTGATACAGCTTTAGATCAGCCTGCGCCACCGATTTTGCTGAAAGAGTGCCTCTATTGGCTGACTCTTTCCAAGCCCGAGGGCTTTGGTGGCAAGTTGCTGGAGGCCTTCTCCGCAGAGCCTCTTGATTACAGCGAAGAGGAATTAGAGCGGGAGCGAGCCACCCTTGGAGGCCCCGGCGCCACGGCAATTACCGCAGTTGCTAACGCCTTAGAGGAGGAGTTGTCCGGTGTGCGCCGGATGTTGGATGACGCTGAGTTAATTGGTACTACTACCTTGGATGCAGAAGATGGCCTCGCTTCTTCTCTACAGAGAGTGGCCGGTACCTTGCAGATGCTCAATTTTAAGCGGGTTGGAGAGAGTCTGCGCAGCGCGGTTGCGGAATACCAGAGTGCCTCCGGCGCGGGTGGTTCCATAGCGGACAGCGCACTGCAAAAACTGACAGGCCAGGTGTTGATGGTCGATAGCACGGTAAGAGCGCTCAAGCAGAGTACTTCTATTGATCTGGATGAATACGGTCATGCGGATATTGCCTTTGAGCACAGCCAGCTGGCGGAAGCGGAAGTGGCTGTACTTAAAGAGGCTGAAGCCGGTTTGGCGTTGATTAAGAGAGCGCTGGCGGCCTATGCAGAGTCCGACTTTGATCATGGCCATATTCGCAATGTTTCCACTACTTTGAACTCAGTGCGCGGAGGCTTGATCGTTCTCAACTTAAGTAGAGCGGCGGCCGTAGTTGAAGGTTTGCTGAACTTTGTTGAAACTGTTATCGACCGTCATGATGCCGGCCCTGAAGTAGAGCAATCTTTACATATTTTTGCCGATGCGATTATCAGCCTTGAGTACTACCTGGGAGAGGTAAAGCTGCATAGGCAAGCAGATATTCAATCCCTCAGTCTCGCTATCGAAAGCTTGACTGCTCTGGGTTATCCCGTTGAGGCCGCATAATTAAGGAGGTCTCCTTGGTAGATACGTTTGTCCCAGCAGGTAATGTGTGGGCAGTACCGGAATTTTCCCAGCATATCCTGATTGCTGATGGGCTGATTCTCTGCCGAGGAGATTTTTTCCTCCACGACGCCCAGGTATTGGTAGCAGAGGCTGTTCAATCCAGCCACTATTTGGGAGAGCTAAGTGGGCGGGCGTGTGGTGTCCACGTTTTGTCTCGCCAGGTTGAAATTGCCGGCTATGAATGGCGAAACCTGCGCAGCCTGCTGACTTTGGTTGAGGAGCCGATGTTTGCATTGGCTGGGCGGGCGCTACAGATTTCCCATTGGGATAGCCAACATCGATTTTGCGGTCGTTGTGGCACTCCCACCATCTATCACTCTAATGATCGCGCTCGCACCTGCCCGGCTTGTGATCTTACTGTCTACCCCAGAATCTCCCCCTGTGTAATTATGCTTGTTACACGGGGAGATGAGTGTCTCTTAGCTCGTCATGCCTCGCGTCGAAATGCAACTTATACGGCCCTCGCTGGGTTTATAGAGCCCGGTGAGAGTGCAGAACAAGCGCTGGTGCGTGAAGTCTATGAGGAAGTGGGGCTCAAAGTGGGTGCCCTGGAGTATGTGGGGAGCCAATCCTGGCCTTTTCCCGGGCAGTTGATGATCGGGTATTTGGCGGAGTGGCAAGGTGGGGGATTGTGCTTGGACCCCAATGAGATAGAAGAGGCAAACTGGTTCCACTACAGTTCATTGCCAGCTATACCGCCCATACAAACCCTGTCCGGCCGCTTGATCCACACTTTTGTCGAAAAGGCTGCAGCGAAGAACCGCCCGTAAGGTTGGTTTAAAGATGTTGCGCAGTATCAGGGAGTAGAAATCATAATGTATATAGCGATTACCTTTATTATTGCCATCCTGGCGTTGTTGTTTGTGTTTTGGGGGGCGCGAGTCCTGCTATCAGGAAATTGGTTCCTGGGGTTTATACGTGGCTCCGCCGGTCTTTTTCTTTTTGCAACTGCCCTTTGGATTGTTCTGATTGCTGCAGATGTTTACAGCTATAGAAACCTGGCTGAAGAGCACAGTGTTGGTATTGTTTCGTTTCGTAAAATTGCCGAGCAGCAATTTGAAGTCAAGTTTTCTGATGCGGATGGTATAGCGCAAAAGTTTGAATTGCTTGGGGATCAGTGGCAGTTGGATGCCCGAATGCTCAAGTGGCAGGGTCCATTAGCCCGCTGGGGAATTAAGCCTGCTTATCGTCTGGACAGGTTGAGTGGTCGCTATCTCACGCTACAGGATGAGCGAGCTCGCGAGCGTTCTGTCCATGAAATAGAGGGGGCGAACTATGGCGTGGATGTCTGGCAGTTTGTACGCGGTGTTGATCGCAAGTTGCCCTTTGTTGATGCGGTATATGGCAGTGCCACATTTCTACCTATGGAGGACGGTGCGGTTTACGAGGTGCGTATTAGCCACAGCGGTTTGTTGGCTCGCCCCCTTAATCAGCGAGCAACTTCCGCCCTGGAAGGTTGGTAGTAAAATACTGAAGCTAAATAAAAATTAGTTAAGACGGAAAATGGAGTCTAAGTGGAATTTTTAATTGAATACGGCCTTTTTCTAGCCAAAATTGTTACGGTTGTCGTGGCCTTAATGGTGTTGATAGGTTTTATTTTTGCAAATCGAGAGCAGCTGAAAGAGCGTGTTCAGGGGCATATCACAGTTACACATTTGAATGATCGCTATGAGCAGTTTAAAGAAACACTGCTTGAAGCTGTGATGGATAAGCACGAATTCGCCCGTCGTAAAAAGCAAATGGCGAAAGAAAAGAAGACTCAGGAAAAAGCCCTGGCTAAAAAACATAAAGCTGAGAGCAAAAAGCAGCCTGAAAAAAGTGCTGCTACTTCTTCCGACGTTGCTAAAGAGGAAGGAGAGCATGAGTCCAAGGGTATAAAAGGGAGTTGGTCTCCGAGCGCAAGCGTGTCTTTGTTTTGCAATTTAATGGGGATATCAAAGCGAGTGCGCTTTCCCATTTGCGTGAAGAGGTGACGGCCATTCTTCAAGTGGCAGAGTCCGGAGATGAAGTTCTCCTTTGTCTTGAAAGCCCTGGGGGCATGGTGGCGAACTATGGTTTGGCCGCCAGCCAGTTAACCAGGATTCGCAGTGCAGGTATCCATTTGACTATTGCGGTCGATAAAGTGGCTGCCAGTGGGGGCTATATGATGGCCTGTGTTGCAGACCGTATCCTGGCAGCACCCTTTGCGATGTTGGGTTCTATTGGTGTTTTAGCTCAGATGCCGAATTTTAACCGCTTGCTGAAGCGCAATGATATCGATTACGAACTGTTTACTGCGGGCCAGTACAAGCGCACTGTGACCATGTTTGGTGAAAATACTGAGGAAGGTAAACAGAAGTTCCAAGAAGATTTAGATGAGATCCATATTCTGTTTCAGCACTTTGTCGGGGAGTACCGTCAAAAACTCGACGTCGACAAAGTTGCCACGGGCGAGGTTTGGTTCGGGCAAAAAGCCCTATCCTTGGGACTGGTCGATGAGCTGAAAACGTCAGATGAGTACTTGACCAGTTGTGCTAAGGACTGCGACTTATATCAGGTGGAATTCAAAGAACGGAAAAATATAGCTAAGAAAATAGGGCTGGCGGCAGAAGCCGGTGTGGAATCGGCGGTCACTCGTCTCTTTTCACGGCTGGCAGCTCTGCGTCATCAGGCGCAATAGTTGTAACGTTACAGGTTGATAGTGCTGCGGGATATACCCCATGGAAATAGATAGGGATGAAAAATTTCGGGCAATTCAGGTTGCCGAAGTAGCTTCGGGAAAATTTGACCAGTCTGTTGTTGAGCGTCAGCTTTCTGAGCTTCCCGATAACCCCTTGCTGTTGGCCGTAAGTTATTCATCCTTGAATTTCAAAGATTCTTTATCTGCGTTTGGCAATCGTGGGATTACTAATGCCTACCCCCATACCCCGGGTATTGATGCGGTGGGCAAAGTGCTGTTCGATCGGAGCAAGACGTTTCAACCGGGTGCCGAATTATTGGTCAATGGCTACGATTTGGGCATGAATACTTCTGGTGGACTTGCAGAGCGTATTGCCGTTCCTCCGCAATGGGCCTTGCCAGTCCCCGAGGGCCTAACAGCTTGGGAGTCTATGGCACTGGGTACGGCGGGTTTTACCGCCGCGCTTTGTGTGGAAAAGCTCCTGGAGTCCGGCGCATCTCCTGAGGATGGAGAGATTCTGGTAACAGGTTCAACCGGGGGCGTCGGCTCTGTTGCCGTCGCCTTGCTGGCGAAGCTAGGCTTTCGTGTCGCAGCAGTGACGGGAAAGTTGGAGTCTGCTGATTATTTGGCGAGATTGGGCGCATGGAAGGTTCTCGACCGGGATACGCTGGCCCCTTTTGCCAATAAAGCGATGGCCAAGCCATTGTGGGCTTGGGCTGTAGATACTGTGGGCGGGGAAACGCTTTTTAATGTCATTAAATCCCTGCGCTACGGCGGCGGAGTGGCTGCTTGTGGTATGGCTTCAGGTGCTCAATTTCACGCCAATGTATTTCCATTTATCTTGCGCGGTATTAGTTTGTTGGGTGTGGATAGCGCTGTTTTGCCAATAGAAAAGAAGGCAGAAGTATGGAAGCGGTTGGCCAGTGAGTGGTATATCGGCGATAAGCTCGACAGTATTGCAGAGAATATTAGCCTTGATCAAGCTCCAGAGTTTCTTGCGCGCTTAAATAGAGGGCATGGAATAGGTCGTTACGTTGTAGATATGGCTCTCTAATAGATCTATCGATTTAGAATAATAAGTACACTTAAAAGATTCTATTTATCTTACCAAATATCCCCGGCAACTCTGAATCTGAGTTGTATATGGGCTTTTTTCTCAATAGCCTTTAAGCGGACTCTGTTGTTTGCGGGCTTGTTGTATTGGAAGAAAACTTTGTCGACAAGTAACAGTGAAAGTAACAAACCTGGCCAGCGTAATGCTCTGGTTCTCTCTGGGGGGGGCGCGTGCTGCCTATCAAGCGGGCGTTTTAAGGGCGCTTGCGGAACTGGTTCCAGAAGATAATCCTCGGCCCTTTCAAATAATCTGCGGCACCTCTGCAGGAGCTATGAACGCGATGCTTCTCGCCTCTCATACAGGTACCTTTAAAGAAGCTGTCGACAGAATGTGCTCTGTTTGGTTGCAGCTTAGTGTTGAGCAGGTTTATCGCACCAGTTGGCGTAGTTTACTTGGAAACCTGTTTTCTATCAGTCGTTCGCTCTTGAACCAAGGTGTGGGTAGACAAAAACCTTTGGCACTCCTGGATAACAGTCCGCTGCGCAGCTTGGTTGAGCGCGAGATAAACTTTGACAATATTCAAAAAAATATTTCGGCTGGGCATTTGCATGCCACAAGTGTTAATGCGCTTTCTTATAGTGAAGGGCAGTCCGTCAGCTTTTTTCAGGGGGCGGAGAATGTTAAAGGATGGCAGCGGTTTCGTCGCTTTGGAGTGCCCACTCAATTAACCTCGGACCACCTGTTGGCGTCAGCAGCAATTCCTGCCATTTTCCCGGCGGTCAAATTGGATGGAGTTTATTTTTGCGATGGTGCCATTCGTCTGATGGCCCCGATTAGTCCGGCACTGCATCTCGGTGCCAAGCGTGTCTTTGTGGTGGGTGTGTCGGACAACCGTTCTCCAGCCCATTGGGGGAGTCGCAACAGTCCTGCGCAGATGGAGTCCCCTTCGATGGCGCAAATAGCTGCTCAGTTATTCAATGCCGCATTTATCGATAGCTTGGAGGCAGACTTGGAGCATCTGGATCGAGTAAATATGTTACTTGACTATGTGGATCCAACAGATCATTCGGATTTGAAATTGTTGCGTTCGGTAGAGTCGGTTGTTATTGAGCCCTCGCAGAGTTTAGGGCGTCTTAGTGGCAGAAAACTTGGTCACCTCCCTCGGCGCTACGCTGGTTATTCCGCTCTACGGGTGCGACCAATCCCGGTGGCGGTGTTTCTGCAGCCAGTTATCTATTATTTGAAAGACCATATATCGAAGAACTTATCGATCTCGGCTATCAGGATGCCATGTGGGAAAAAGATAAATTGCGCAGTTTTCTGCAGCCGGAGCCGGAGGGTATAACTGAGCGCAAGGGGCTATTTGGGATTCGCAGTAAATCTCAAGAAGAGGCTTCTCACGGTAATTCTGAACACTAACTTTAGTTTCTGTGCCCCTCATTGGCGTGACTACCGCCTTTCATCTCAGTGAATATTTTTGCATGAAGTTTCTAAAGGGCGTTAAACGCCCTTAAATTCAATATTGTTCCGCCAAGACGGCGGAAGCCTTTAGCATTTATTTTCGCGCTTTCTTATGGTTGTCTCGGACTGTGTGTGCTCTCACTCATCCGAACAAGTAGCTTCTATATTTAATAGTGATGTCAATGCTGTCGGGTATTATTCAAGATGTTTTCTGTGTTTTTACTCGTGACTCTTTTTTCATTTAGTACAGGTGATCAGGATTTCGCCCAGATGATCGGTAGGGTTGATCGGGTTGAATATTTAGGGGGAGGCTTGGTTGTTTCTGGGTGGGCTTGTCAGAAAGGAGTATTCAAGTCAGTTTCTGTTGGTCTTTATCTAGGTAGCGATAGGAGAAGCGGGTTTCCATTAAAAATTTCCAGAGCTGATCAGGCGTCGTCAAAAGGAATTGCCAATATATGTGATACCCAGGGCGTTCCCCATGGATTCAAGTTCTATTTGAATTATGAGGAAATGAAAAAATTTGTAAGAAAGAAGATCTATGTATACGGGTTTTCATCAAATCAAGGCAGATTCAGTGCAATCTCAAATTCTGGTAGATATCGGGTTGGAATTCCCTACATGAAATATACTGATATTACCTTGTTGCGAAGAACTTTTGATTTGCAACCACTGGCTACGTTTGATGATCAGCATTTAAATTTAATTCCAATGCCCGGTAATGGGTATGCACTGGAAGCTCAGTATATTCCTTATGAGAAGGGTTCGGAGAGAATTAGTACATCGACCCAGTTAGCCAAATCTGTTTCATCGGCAACTCTCGCTTACGATGTGAAGTTTCATCGGAACTTCGAGTTTGTTAAGGGAGGTAAGCTACACGGCCTTGCTGGTGGGGGGCAGGCTTCAGGATGCGTACCTATCGATCCGAAGAGTTGGAGTGTGCGGGTTAAGTTTGGTGCGGAGGGTAGGGTCGGGCTCTATACCTATCATCAGGATAGAGTCGCTCGGTGTGGAGATGGGTATCAAGGGAATGACAGCTTTAGATTTGAGCGGGATACTTGGTATCGGATTGAGTTGTTTGTGCAATTAAATAGCGGTGCAAATAATGCTGACGGATATATCGAGCTATTTATAAATGGCAAAAAAATTGTAGAGGAACAAGGGTTACGGCTGACTGGTAGTGATAGGGTAGCTATTGATAAATTTCAGTTCAGTACTTTTCATGGCGGTAGTTCAGCTTTGTGGTCACCCTCCAAAAAAGTCTATGCCTACTTTGACAATATTTCAGTGAAGCAAGGGAGAAAGATATATGGCCTTAAGGGGGCTGAATGCGAAAATGAGAAAGCTGGAATATACAATGGGTCGGGAGCTTGCTGTTCCAGCTCGTGTGGGGCCTGTGGCGGCCCTGGATGCGGCCAATTAAATGGCGGAAGCTCAGCCTGTTGCACATCGGAAATTATTAATTCAGCGCCATTGTGCTCTTATCCTGGGCAAACCGCCCCATGCACTATGTAAGGCTTGGCTTGAGGGGTTCTGAGTAACTCAGGGGCTTTATAATTTAAGGTTGCCATTTAAATCGCTGAATTAATTGCAAGAAACTTCCCTGTATTTCGCATTGTATTTTCAGCTGAGAACCGCTCACCGGATGTTCAAGCTTGAGTTCAGATGCATGCAAAAGTAGTCGAGAGCACTCGAGCCTGTTGGCAAAGAAACGATTATGGGTTGACTTTCCATATTTCGGGCAGCCAATTAGAGGGTGGTGGATATGCTTGAAATGCCTTCTTATTTGATGGCGCCGCCCTGTTTTCAATTGGATTTCTACTAGGGAATACCGGCTGGTCGGGTAGCGGTCAACCTCATAAGGTAGCTCAATAGTCTCCAAGCGTCGGTACAATGTAACAGCCTGCTGACGTGGCAGATCCGTTTTTGGTCGCTTCCTCTGGTGTTTGAAGTCGGCAACGGGGGAGGGCATAGTCAATGACACCTTCTTCCGGGCTATACCCTCTGCATACAGCAATATATTTTTTTGATGATAAATCACTTTCCAGCTGCTGCTGTACCTGCGCTGCAATCTCACTGCTTTTGGCAAAAATAATAACACCGGAGGTAGGCTTATCCAGTCGATGTACTGGATAAAGAAAGCTGCCACATAGGTCCCTCAAATATTGCAAAAGTACACGCTTTTCATGGCGGTCTATTTCTGATCTGTGAACAAGCCACCCCTCTGGTTTATAAGCGGCAAGTAAGTAGTTGTCTTCAAAGAGAATGGTAGGTTCTTGAGTGGTCATTTTGGGGGCGTGGCGACTGGACTGTAATTTCGGTAACACGATTTTATGGCATAGCGAGCCCTCAAGCTATGTTGAAAAGTAAAAGTTGGTTAGTGAATTCAGGGTAGAATTTTTATCGATAGGCAAAAAACAGACTTGACATGGTACCAAATGAGAATAAACTGCACTTAAATTCCATTGCTGATCTAGTTTCAAGGTTGGCATTCTAATTGGCAGTATTTTTGAAGTGGATCGCACCACTAAGGAGCCGTGAAATGCGAAATGTAGATATCAAGAGTTTATTTGTTTAATCGCTTTTCACGCGCTTGAGCTTGGAAAGTGATATTGCTTTCCAAGCCAGACCTTCCAAAAGCCCTGGCAAATGCCGGGGCTTTTTTGTTTTAGCTTGGATTGCCGTTTCAGTTAAGTGGATTAATCCAGGGATAAAATATGCCTGTAAAAACAGTGTTAAATCGAAATGCAGCGCCTGGCACGGTACCGGTAAAAATCTATACCGATGATATTGAGCCCCAGGCAATGCAACAGTTAAAGAATATTGCCCAGCTTCCTATTGTGCACTCCCATGTTGCTGCTATGCCGGATGTGCATTTGGGAAAGGGGGCAACGGTAGGATCGGTGATCCCAACGGTAAGTGCGATAATTCCTGCTGCCGTTGGGGTGGATATTGGTTGTGGAATGAATGCGGTGCGAACTTCGCTACAAGCCTATCAGCTGCCAGACAATCTGAAAGCACTGCGGGACGCCATTGAGGTGAAAGTGCCGGTTGGTCAGGGACGACATAAACTGATCAGCGCCAGGGAATCTGCCTGCAAACTTTTAGCTCCCGGTGTGGATAGATTGTTTTCAAAGCATCCAGGGCTACTGAAGAAACTGCATCAGCCACAAAAAACCTGGGTGACCCAAATGGGTACATTAGGGGGTGGCAATCACTTTATCGAAGTTTGTATTGATGAGAGTGGTGCTGTCTGGGTGATGTTGCATTCAGGGAGTCGAGGGATTGGCAATGCTATTGGTCAGCATTTTATCCAGTTGGCCCGACGGGATATGGCTGGGCATATGCACAATCTTCCGGATAAGGATCTGGCCTATTTCTCAGAAGGCTGCCAGAATTTTGACGATTATATTGAAGCGGTTAATTGGGCGCAGGAATATGCTCGCTGGAACAGGCAGGAAATGATGAAGCTTGTGCTTGGATGTCTGAAGGTAAGCTTACCAAAGTTTAATTTGACCACAGAGGCAATTAATTGCCACCATAATTATGTTGTTCGCGAGCGTCATTTTGATAGAGATGTATTCGTGACTCGCAAAGGGGCTATTAGTGCTCAGAGAGATCAGCTGGGAATTATTCCCGGCTCTATGGGGGCTAAGTCATTTATCGTGCGTGGGCTTGGCAATAAGGAATCTTTTTGTTCTTGCGCACACGGAGCTGGCCGAAAAATGAGTCGTACAGCGGCTCGCCAGCGTTTTACCAGAAAGGACTTGGAAGATCAGACCCGAGGTGTGCAATGCCGTAAAGATAAGGGCGTTCTGGATGAGATTCCTGCTGCTTATAAGGATATTGATCGGGTGATGGAGAACCAGTCCGATCTTGTGGAAGTGGTGCACACGCTACGCCAGGTAATTTGTATCAAGGGGTAAATAAGGAGGTATCAATACAAGTTTTGAGTGAGAAGATATTTGGAATAGGGGATCTACTAAAAGTAAAAGGTGAAATTTTATGAAAAAGAAAGAAAAAATTCGTAGTTACGTTGCGCGTAATCCGCTAATGAGAAAGGGCGGTGTCCACGTAAAGGCAAAATCTTCGGGTCGTTTCGCTAGCAAGCAGAAGCTGCGTAAAGAGGTGCGGGAGTGCGACTCCCGCCCCCAGGCTTTTGCTGCTATTTTTTCGTTGATATCGCCTCTTTAGTTAGCCGTGTTCTCTGCTAGCCTATTTCCCATTAGGCCAGTCGGGTAGAGCTTCCAAATATACCCAGCGCTTCTTAAATAACTTAAATAGTGAAATTTCGTGAATCAGGTGTTCTTGGTCATTTTCTGTATACCAAGCCTTAAATTCCACAATCGACTTTTTTAGTCCCGCCTTGCTCTTAATAACTTCCAATTTTGTCCACTGGGTTTCAATATCCTCAGCTTGCAGTTCTGGGCAGGTGTCGGGATGCCAGGTTTTTTTCAGGTACCGAAAATTTCCGGTTGCAAAGGCCGTATAGCGACTGCGCATAACCGCTTCTGCATTATTGGGGTAAGCCTTTCCCGACAAATAGAGTCCGCAGCAGGTATCAAGGGGCTTGCCCGATCCACAGGGGCAGTACCGATCCGTCATAAATCATCTCTCCAGCGTGAACTTAACGCTCTCGTAACACTTTTTAACCATGTTTTCTGGTGAGGGAGCGTAGCATAGCTTGACCTTTAAAATGTTGCCGCTAAGATACCGACCAACCGGTTGGTTTTGATTGGTGGTGCCCAGGAGGTCATGTGTCGAGAGTCGACAAAGCTGCCATTGTTCGAGCAGCAGAAGAAGTAGTCCGGGATCGCGGGGCGCGCAAGTTGACCCTGGATGCGGTGGCTGCACAGTGCGGGCTCAGCAAGGGCGGTTTGATTCATCATTTTCGAACTAAGCAGTCACTCCTGAAGGCGATGCTGGAGGCGGCAATAGCTCGTGAAGATGACAGTGTTGCCACTTTTGTGTCCTCGGGGGACAGCTTGTTGGTGTCGCGCTTGAAGAGCATTTTTGAATTGATGGAGGATGACAAGGGGCTGCCTCGCTCACTGATCGCCGCCGTGGCCGAAGACCCCATGTTGCTGGGGCCGGTAAAAGACAAAGAGGAGCAGCAGCGTCGCGATATATGCGATGCGTATTGTGACCCGGAAATGGCGGAACTGCTAATCCTGGCGGCCCAGGGCATGTTCCTGGGTCGCGTACTCGGTGTGGTTGAGTCCGAAGACCCGATTATTGAACGTTTACAGGGACGTCTGCTGGCGCTCTCTGCCGACCTGAACTAAAGGTCAGCCCCAGTTAATACAGTTTGTGGATGATAAATATGAATATATCGCCAAGATCGCGTTTCTCATTGGCCGTTTTGATCGCAGCAGTTGCAGTTCTGGCAGGATGCTCCGAATCGAAGACGGAGCAGGCGCAAGCAGAGCACGTCTGGCCCGTGAAAGTAGCTACCGTTGCCAGTAATGACCAGGTCAAAGATCGACAGTTTGCCGGTCGTGTTAAGGCAGTGCAGAGTGTCGACCTATCTTTCCAGGTTGGTGGGAAGCTGGACAAGCTCACAATTCGCGAAGGTGAAATTATTCCAAAGGGAACCCTGATCGCAGAACTTGATCAGCGGGATTACCTGCGCAGGGTAAAAGAAGCCCGATTAAATGTAGAGTTGCTGGAAAAAACCCTCAATCGTCAGCGCTCTCTGGCAGGGTCAAAAGTTATTTCACAGCAGCAGCTGGATGAAACGAAAAGTAACTTTGACTTGGCTAAAGTTACCCTGGAACGTGCTGAGCAGGACCTGGCTTATACCCAGCTAAGGGTTCCATTCGATGCTTTGGCGACTCGCCAGCTGGTAGAGAATTACACCAACGTCCAGGCCGGCCAGGCAATTGTCCGTTTGCAGAATATTTCTGAAGTTCGAATTCAAATCTCCGTGCCTGAAAAGCTGTTGGCCACGGTTAATGAAGAGCAAGTCAACTCCATGACCGCCGAATTTGAATTTTTGCCGGGCAAGGAGTTCCCACTTACTTACCGTGAGCACCAGGCTGAGGCAGACAGCGTTACCCAGACTTACGTTGTCGAGTTTGGAATGCCCCGCCCCGAAAATGTACAGATCCTTCCCGGCATGACCGCTCGCGTTAGTGTGAAGTTGAATAAAGCGAGTGGTGACCTGTGGGTTCCCCTTTCAGCAGTGCAGACTGGCCCGGAAGGTAAGCCCTATGTTTGGCAAATTAATGCAGACCAGTCTGTTTCCAAAGCTTCCGTGACCCTCGGGCGAACTGATGGTGAGTCGGTTCAGATTAAAGATGGCATTAGCCCCGCTATGAAACTGGTTGCTACCGGCGGCCAGCATCTTTATGACGGTGCAAAAGTACGCAATTACGCGCAGCACTAATTAGTGTGTTAGCTCTGGCCCTGTTAACAGTAGGGAAAATGTTGTGAAGATTTCTGACATATTTATAGAAAAGCCAGTTTATAGCTGGCTATTGATGCTGATTTGCTTAATCGGTGGTCTTTGGGGGCTTTCAGATATTGGCCGCCTGGAAGATCCTGCGTTTACGATCAAGGAAGCCCGTGTTTACACCTTCTACCCAGGCGCCAGCGCCCAGCGTGTAGAAGAGGAGGTCACCGAAAAGCTTGAGGTGGCCATCCAACAAATGGGACAGCTGGACAAGGTCTCTTCCACCTCAAGTCCGGGAATGTCTGAAATTCGGGTGGAAATCAAAGATCAGTATGCCTCGCAGGAGCTTGCCCAGGTTTGGGATGAATTGCGACGCAAGGTTAACGATGCTCAAAGTGATCTGCCCAGCGGTGCTTTACCCTCCATTGTGAATGATGACTTTGGTGAGGTTTACGGTATTTATTATGCGATTACCGGAGAAGGGTTTTCGCTGACTGAAATGCGTGAAATTACCAAAGCGATTCGCCGGGAGTTACTGGGAGTTGAGGGGGTTGCCAAGGTTTCCCGCTCAGGCATTATCGACGAAGTGGCTTACCTGGATATTGATGAATCCCGCCTGGCCCAGTTTGGTTTTTCCCTGGATGACTTAGCGCAGGTACTGCAATCTGAAAGTTCGACCCAGAAAGTCGGCGAGATTGGAGGCCAGGATTTACGTACCCGTATACTGGTCGACAATCCTGCGAGTGACCTGGAATCCATTCGTAATATTCTCGTCGGCGTGCCCGGCTCTACCGCGATGCTGGCCGTCCGTGATATCGCCGATATTTCTCTCGGTTACGATGAGAGCCCCAGCTTTATTGCCCGATTTGATGGCAAGCAGGCCATTCTGCTGGGTGTGGCCGGTGCGGAAAATACCAATATCGTGAACGTTGGCAAGGCGGTAGAGGCCAGGCTGGAGCAGATTAAACAGGCATTGCCCCTGGGTGTAGAAATCCATCCTATCTACGAGCAGCATCAGGTAGTAGAGGAGAGTGTTGACGGTTTCCTCTTTAACCTGGTTTCTTCTGTCGTGATCGTTACTCTAGTACTTTGTGTATTTATGGGCTGGCGTTCCGGTGTTGTGGTTGGCACTGTCCTCGGTTTGACCGTTTTGGGCACCGTGTTAATCATGAACCTGTTTGGCTTGAATTTGCAGCGGATCTCTCTCGGTGCCCTGATTATCGCCATGGGTATGTTGGTTGATAATGCCATTGTGGTTGCCGAAGGGATGCTGATGGGGGTTCAGAGAAAAGAAGAGCCTAAGAGTGCTGCCAGGCGCGTAGTCCGCCAGACTTTCTGGCCACTGCTGGGTGCGACCATTATCGGTATTATGGCGTTCTCCGGTATCGGTCTGTCCGATGATGCTACTGGCGAATTCCTTTTCTCCCTGTTTGCGGTAATTGGTATCTCCCTGTTACTCAGCTGGATACTGGCGATTACTATTACCCCTTACTTGGGCTATCACCTGTTTAAGCCGGGTAAGCAAGCCGACTCGGAAGATCCTTACGATGGCCGCTTCTACAATATGTACTCCGGTGCTCTATCAGGAGCTTTGAAGCGCAGGGGCCTGACCATTGCAGTACTTATTGTGGTGACTCTGGTCAGCTACTTTGCTTTCGGGTTTGTGAAGCAGGGGTTCTTCCCCAATTCAAATGCTCCACTTTTTTATGTTAACTATTTCATGCCTCAGGGCAGTGATATTAATCGTACTGATAAGGCGCTTCAGGAAGCGACTGCATTCTTCCAGGAACAGGATGAAGTTGTCTCCGTGACAGCAGTAGCTGGTCGCGGAGCCGATCGCTTTATGCTGACCTATGCTCCCGAGCCACCCAATGCGTCTTATGGCCAGTTGATTGTTCGCACTGAAAACCGGGAGCAAATCCCCCAGTTGATTGAGAGCGCCAAGGCGAAGTTGCGTGTAGCGCAGCCGGAAGCATTGATTACTTTCAAGCGATTGGTGTTTGGTCCCGGTGGCGGATCGGATGTTGAAGTGCGTATTTCAGGTCCGGATTACCAGACACTGCGTACCTTGGCAGTCAGTGTAGAACAGCAGTTCCGTGACAAAGGACTGGAAGATATTCGTCACAACTGGCGCAGCAGAGAGCCTACTCTGCACGCACATCTGGATGATGAGCGGGCGCGAGTTGCCGGGGTTACCAATGCTGATGTCAGCCGTATGATTCAGTTTGCCACTGCGGGTTACACCGTTGGCGATTTTGAAAGCGGTGACCGTATTATCCCTATTGTTGCCCGTATGCCAGAGGGAGATCGCAATCAGGTGGGTTCACTGGAAGACCGCTTGGTGTGGAGCCCCAATGAGCAGGGTTATATTCCGGCAGGACAGTTGATTACTGATTTCGAGTTAACCGCTGATGAAGGATTGATCCAAAGACGCAACAGGGTGCCGACTATTACCATCAGTGCGGATGCGCCTGAAGGTGTTACAGCAATGTCAGCCTTTGGCCGTATACGTCCCTGGGTTGAAGAAATGAAGTTGCCACCTGGCTTCAAGGTTGAATTCGGTGGTGAGTACGAAAGTTCTACCGATGCGCAGAAGTCACTAGGTAAAGGTTTACCCTTGGGCTTCCTGATTATGATCCTGGTGTCGATACTGCTGTTCGGTACTGTTCGGGAGCCGGTGATTATCTGGCTGGTTGTTCCTATGTGTCTCGTCGGTGTTGTTGTCGGGTTGTTGGCGACGGGATTACCATTTGGATTTATGTCTCTTCTCGGTGTTCTCAGCTTGTCTGGTATGTTGATTAAAAATGCCGTGGTATTGGTGGATGAGATTGAGGTTCAGACCCATGCGGGCCTGCCGAGGTTGACAGCTATCCAACGGGCCAGCGTTAGCCGTTTGCGTCCGGTATTCCTTGCCGCTGTCACTACTATTTTAGGAATGTCCCCGCTTCTGTTCGACGCTTTCTTTGCGGATATGGCGGTGACAATTATGGGTGGGCTTGGATTTGCCACGGTGCTGACCTTGATTGCAATCCCAGTATTCTATGCGGTGTTCCATAAGGTTAGGCCCAGTGAAGTATTGGGAGGTGACACACAAGCTGAGGTTAAACCTTTAGAAAAGGCTACTGGAGAGGCCGTATCGGCATAATGGATTATTCCCGATAAAAGAACTGTCATAAAAAACCCGCATTAAGCCATACTGAGCTTACTGCGGGTTTTTTTGCCCTTCGACTTTAGAATTTGCTGAGATTTATCTGAAATCTCTGATGTTAGGTGATATTAAACTTTTGATTGAGAAAATTAATTAAATTAATTTTTATCGCTTGTAATGAAATCGTATTAAGCCTGTCACTAAGCGTTACTACTCTATGGCGCCTTTATAACTAGAACTACCTTTGGGTGGGGAAAATGCGCATAGGAGTAACTATGGAAAATTATAAAATTTTCAGGCGATCAGTATTGGCTGCTGCTGTAGCCACTATTTTGGCGGGTTGTAGTGACGATAATGATAATGACGGCTCTGTGGTAGAAATACCAGATCCAGAAGTTCCCGAAGAGGTGAGCCTGTTTGAATCGACTCTCGAATCAGAAGGCTCCCAGCACATAGGCCCTTCTACTGCCCAGCAACCTCATGTTCTTGCCGTCGCGGAAAATGTAAAAATCGTTAACTTATTGAGTAACGGGTACCTTCCTACTGATTATATCGATGCTGAAACCCCACAATCGGATCTCTTACCTATTTTTGAAGAGCACTCCAGTCTGGACTCGACAGATACAGATGGTCTTTATGTCTTGTCGGGCGAGCCCGATGGCCTCGGGTACCTGGATAATGATGATGGTACTTTTACTCTGTTTATGAACCAGGAACATTACAATTTTGTTGGGGGTGACGGGGTTGTATTAGAGAATTCGAATCGTAGCCTAAAATCAACCGGTACATTCGTATCAAAATGGGTGATTGATAAAACCACCGGAGAGATTGAAGGTGGTGAAGATCTAATAAAAGGGGTGTATGCCTGGCGCCGTACTTTGTATGACACGGATGGCGAGATAGCAGAAGAGCCTGGGTACACTTATGTAACTCAAATGAAGCCTTACTTCGATGCCGATGGTGATTTAGTTAATACTGGCGCATTCGAACGCTTCTGCTCCGCTACCCTACCAGCTGAAACGGCTTTCTATAATGCTGAAACTGGCAAAGGCACTCAGGTGAGATTGTTCTTGACTGGAGAGGAAAGTGATGGCGGTGAAAGTCTGAAAACCTATTACGATGGTTTGGTTCAGAAGCGTGGTTACGAGGGGCTCACTTTTGATGCTTTTGGCAGTATCAGTGGTGAAGCGAAAGAGAAAAGTGAAATCGAAAGTGTTTACGAGTACGACAAGTCTGAAATTTATATTGGACGCGGTATCGCAGTATTGACTACCGGTGATAATGCCGGCGATGCTTACGAACTGCCACTGTTGGGTAAGGCCCGCTTCGAGAATATCGTACCTAACTACAAAGCCCAGGATAAAACGGTGTTGTTGTCTATCGATGACGAGAGACCACGTTTTGATAGTCCAGATAATGCCTATCGCCACGGTGGATACATAACTGTTTACGTTGGTGATAAGACCAATGAGGGCAGTGAAGTTGATAAAGCCGGCTTAACCAATGGTGATCTCTACGCGGTTCGGGTGTTGGATAGCGAAGGTGCGCCAATTGTCGATTTTGATGATGACGATAATCGTGCGTTGTTGGATGAAAGCGCACTTAGCTTTGAACTGGTGCAGCTGACCGACCAGGATACCAACGGTGACGGGACCCCAGAAGATATCCGGGACATGAGTCAGGAAGCCTTCCGTACCCATACTACAGGAATGGATGCATCTCTGTGGCGTTCACCTGAAGATGGTGACTGGGATCCTATAGATCCAAATGTCTTTTATTTTGGTGCAAAGTACGGTGTGTACCAACTGGATTTTGCCGATATTACTAACCCCGCAGAAGGTGGTTTAATCAAACGGGTGGTAAAGGCAAAAGAAGATGGTGATATCACAACTAATTATTATAATTTTGACAACATGGCTGCAGTTGCTGGCGTTGATGATAAAACGCGCTTGGTGCTGCAGTTTGACAATTCCAGCCTCTATTCGCCTATTTATGTTGCAGACCCGGAAACTGGGGAAATGACCCGCATTGCTGAGTTTAATCCAGAAATTATTGGTGATAGTCGCGATGAGCTTGATTTAAAGATAGAGCACCAGTTGGCTAGTGGTGAGCTTGATGAAGAGCCTACTGACGAGGAGTACGATACCATGCTTATTGAGCATATTGCCTCCAAGCCTTACCGCCAATACTACGCTAAGTCCTCCGATGTTCGAAGCGGTCTTGATAGCCTCGGAGTAGAAGTTTCACGTGATGCGGATGCCGAAGCCTCAGGGATAATTTATGCGGGAGATATCTTGGGTGAAGGTTGGTTCTTAAGCTCAATGCAGTTCCACTATGATTTTGAGGGCCGTGTCGATAGCTACTTGGGATCACTCGATGTGCGTGATCAAGAAAATGGTCCGACTACCCAGTTGATTCAGGAGATGATGGCCGGAGGCCAGTTACACGCAATTTATATTCCTCAGGCAGTAGGGCTGGTTAAGTAACGAGTTAGCCTTCAAAAAAGGACCGCACCCTACCAGGTTATTCTTTGGTAGGGTGGGTTCATTTCAAAAGCTGAAGATTTAATCGAAATATTCTTCTTTCCTAATCTTCCTTCATAGTTTTATTTTTTCCATTCGGTGAGTTCCTTGCGCTTTTAAGTCGATTTTTGATGATTTGAACCGCCGCATACAATTGGTACACACTTTCTTGTAACCTAGCGCTCTGGTTTGATTGGTAGTTGATGTATGAGCGTTCGGTCAGTTTCTAAGCTTTTTTCCATTGCTGTAGTTTTCTCCTTCAGTTTTTCCGCTTTTGCAGCGTCTTATGATCGGGCGGAGTGGCTGCCCAAATGGTCTGATTCCGATCGGGATTGTCAGGATACCCGCCATGAGTTGTTAATTCGCTATTCACTATCCCCGGTAACCTATACCCGCACCAATCACTGCAAAGTAGACACCGGTTTGTGGCTGGACCCATACACGGGTGGCTTCTTTGTAAAAGCTTCAGATCTTGATGTGGAACATATTGTGCCGCTGAAGTGGGCACACGATCACGGGGGAGCCGATTGGACGCGCAAGCGAAAGCAGCGGTTTGCTGAGGACATCGAGAATTTATGGCTGGTTGATGACGGTCGTAACCAAAGTAAAGGCCACAAAGGGCCGGACAAGTGGATGCCGCCCTATGGACCGGTCAAACAAGTTTACCTTAAGCGGTTTTTGGCAATCGTAGATAAGTATGGCCTTCAGCTAAGTGCGGGCGAGCGCCGCAAATATCAATCGCTAATGGCGGATGGCTGAGGACAAGTAATCTCTGGGGGGTATAACAAGGTTCCGGCATCCGTTAGAATTTTGTTGTCCCCCAGGAGTTATTTGAAATGCAGGACAACCCCAAGAAGTTAATCGAATACTTTCGACGCTGCTATCAAGCTGACAGTTACGACCTCTCCCTCAACAATATTCTAAATCTCAAATCGAATCGGCGTCTGTTCTTAGATGAGCGGGACTATTTGGGGGCTGATGAGTTACCACGTGTTCCTGTCTCCACTACGGCGGGAGCAAAACTGCTGGAACAAGTGGATGCTTACCGAAAGGAGCGGCGGCTGATTTATGGTTGCCTGTTTATTTGTGGTAACTACGCTCTCCAATCTGGACTAAGTGCAAAACGCAAGCTCTGTGCACCACTACTTTATTTTCCCGCCAAGCTACATTTTGATGAGGATTATTTTGTAGAGATCAACCCTGCAAACATTCACGTTAATCTGCCTGTTTTACGTCAACTGCTTAAACCTGATGTTGAGTCCTCAATAACAGATAGTTTCCCAGTGCTTGCTTCGCCACTGTCCTCGACACAGCTGGCTGACGTCGGTCGCTGGCTAACCCATTACACCATTTTGGAAAATGTGGAGGAATTGGGGCGCTGGCCTAACCTGAGTGATAAGGCAGCTGTTGAAAGTGCATCGAAGGGTGCTCAGTTGTCCTTGGTCTCGGCGGGTGCGGTAATTCTTGCGGATAGATCGAGGGGCTCTCGTGGAGTACTGCACGAATTACAACTTTTAGGCAGGGATAAAAAATTATCTCCTCCGTTACAGGCATTACTGGGAGAGTGCCACTGGGAAACTGCACAGAAAGCGTGTGAGCCGGATATGCTGCCGGGTCTGTTGAGTGGGGCTCAGGAGAGGGCACTTGAAAATGCGGCTCGCTTTCCTCTTAGCCTGGTTTCAGGTCCGCCCGGTACGGGAAAGAGTTTTACAATCGCCGCTATGGTTCTCGATCGAGTGCTGCATGGTGAAAGTGTTTTGGTGGTATCGAAAAACCAGCAAGCACTGGATGTGGTGCGGGATAAGTTGCGAGATGAGTACGGGCTGACTCAGGGGTATGTACATCGAGAGGAACGGGGTTTTATCCCCAGCTTAAAAGCTCATCTGGATAGGCTGCTGAAAGAGGGGGTGGAACCTCCAGAGAGAAAGCCTGCCCAGGTGAAGAGGGAACTGAAGAGGGCTTATCGAGCCTTGAGGGGCTTGGAGAAGCGCTTCTCCAAAGAGCTGGGATTGGCGCGCGCTGTTAGTGTAGGTCGGTTTGCTCAGTGGATAGCGCGACATGCCTGGAGCTTCTTTGCAAATCGATTGAGTGTTAAAAGTCTGTGGCAATCACAAGGTGCGATTGGTGATTGTCGGCGCAACTTTGAAAGCCTGGCAAGTCAGTATTTGAATACTTATCGCCGCGATACATTGCACAGGCTGCTGGAAAAAAATCGGGGTACCCTGAGCCAATTCAATCAAGCCTTGCGATCTCGAACTTCAAAAGTACAGGCGGAGCGCTTTGCCCAAACTGATATGCGGGTGGTAATGCAGGCGTTCCCCATATGGCTGGTGGAGGCAGATGAACTCAATGAAGTGCTGCCATTATCGCCCGCCATGTTCGATTTGGTGGTCTTTGATGAGGCAACCCAGTGTGATATCGCGAGTTCACTGCCGGCCCTGTTTCGAGCTGAGCGGGCAGTGATTGTCGGTGACAGCAAACAACTGCGGCATGTTTCATTTCTTTCCCGCAAACGGCAGCAAAGTATCTGGCAGGGAGTGATAAAAGATGCCGGGGTGCCGCCAAAACTGAGCTATAGGGATCAATCACTTTTGGATTTGGCTTCAGACGTGATCCCCACTCAACAAGCTATTGTGATGCTGGATGAGCACTTTCGCAGCCATCCAGAGCTTATCGCATTCAGTAACCATGCTTTTTACTCCGGCCGCTTGAAAGTTATGAGGGCCAGGCCCAAACCGTTACCGGACTCGGCGCTAGAATTTTATCAACTTCCAGGGCGCCGGAGAAAAATGGGAGAAACACCGTAGAGCGCGACTGGGTTATTGAGCAATTGAAAGCGCATTTCGAGCGCTATGCCGATGCTGCAATTCGGCCGTCGGTTGGTGTTTTGTCTCCCTATCGGGATCAGGCTGATTATTTGGAAGGGGAGTTGATTAAGGTCTTCTCCTCGCAGAAGTTACAGAGTTTTTCTGTGCGCGTTGCCACGCCCTATGGTTTTCAAGGAGAGGAGAGAGATTTAATGCTTATCTCCATGGCTATTGATAGTCAATCGTTGCGGGCAGCCAGCTACTTAAAACGGGCGGATGTGTTTAATGTCGCAATTACCAGGGCAAAAGAAAAGCAGTTGGTTGCGTTGTCGATTGAGCCCCAAGCTCTCCCTTCGGATCATCTCTTGCGTCAATATGTTGAGTTTCCACACTCCGTTGGCAGTCATTTGCAGGGTGATGAAATCGTATGTCGTTTTGCGAGTGAAGTTAGCCATTTATTAACCCAGCACGAAATTCCCCATTGGGTAGGCTTTCCTGTGGCTGGGCAGATTGTAGATGTGGTTTGTGCTGTGAGCGGGCGTTTTATCGGTATTGACCTGATTGGGTATCCCGGCGACTACGAGTCTTACTTTAGTGTAAAGGTCTACAAGGTATTGTATCGGGCGGGCATTCCGGTTTTTCCCCTGCCGTATATTAACTGGCTAAAAGACCGGCAGGGCTGCATCGAGCAGTTATTGACGATTCTTAAGCAGGAAAAAGTGCCTGTATCTGAAGCTGCTATTCCTGACGGTTAGTGCCGCTGCTTAGGGCTCAGAGATGAAAGTTACGCCGCAGCTGCTAGTCTTCAAGGAGATTTGAGCAAAATTCCAGAGTAGATCTATGAAATCCTGGTTGCTGATTCTCTCCCTCTCTGTGGTTGCAATTGCCGGAGTGCAAGTTTCTTTGGCTGATCCCCAGCAGGTTCAAGGGGTGCGAAGTCCCACTTTAAGTTTCTGCCAGGCGCGGTTCTATGAGGAAGAGGACGGACGCCTCTACTGTAACTGGGCAGTCAATTTCAGGTATGCCTGCTTTGTTTGGTGGCCAACGAATAAGATTATTCCTGCGGGGGCCAAGCTTTCAGAGCCTGAGGTTGTCGGAAAGTGCGGTAATGGTGAGCCAGTCGTCAAATTGCATCACTACTAACTCACCTGTAAAGGAGCTGTGCAGGTGAGTCGTGGATACCCCGGTTTTTCAGCGGGTAAGCTTGATTACTGACGACGGAGTCAAAGTGTGATCGCGTGTACTGGTGTCCAAGGAGGTGGCGTGTTAGCTTTTCTCCTGCTCGGCATAGAGTCCTCGATCTTGCAGCTCACGGGCCTGTTTGAGGATTTCAAGCATGGCGCTGTCCTCTACCGACATGGCATCGATGATGGCTGCCAGCAGATCTGCTGAAAACATGCACTTGCTGACTTTGCTGCGCAGGTTTTCCGGTGTCATTGAAATTCCTCTCTCGGCCAGTGCTTGGGCGAGATCTCCGTAACGCATGCCCTTTAGTGCCATTGATGCGCGCACATAGCGAGCAATTGCCTGCTTGTAAGGGGTTAGTGCTTGCTGGTTGCTCAGGCTTTGCTTGTGGTCCATGGGCTCTACTCCGTCCTATTCACTATCACCAATGTGGTAAATATTATCTTTGTGTGTATTATTTGCAACATTAGTTTGTAATAAGTTATTGACCGCAGATTTTTTGGTGCTATATTTGTGACCAATATTCCACAGCGAGGGAGTTGAGATGACCTGGAACAATGAGAACCTGCGCCAATTGGCGGAAAACCACTCCGGATGGGTGGTCGAATCTGAGGGGGATTGCCTCAGTATTTCCAACGATGAAGGCGTCGATGCGTTTGTCTATGTTGGCGAGAAGCAGATAGTTGTAGAGAGTATTCTGTTTCCCGTGAGCCAGGTAGATGATGTGGCAGCGCTCAATGAAATGGTTCTGCAAACACATCAGCTGGTGCCGCTGACAGCCATTGCGATCAAGAATATTGGTGGTGAGAACTACTACGTCGCTTTCGGTGCTCTGTCGGTGTCCAGCAAGGACGAAGTTGTTATCGAGGAGGTTGAGACCCTGTTTTCCAATGTGGGTGACTTCCTGGATTTATTTGCCGATCATTTTGAAACGGAGGGTGTAGCATGAGCCTTAAGAGAATTTGGACTGCTTTGAAAGGCGCAGTTAACGAAGGAACAGAAGCAGTAGCGGATAGCCAATCGATTCGTATTCTTGACCAAGAATTACGCGAGGCGAAGGAAGAGTTGAAAGCTTGCGATGAAAACCTGACCAAAATCATGGCGAAGCGCAAACTTACTGAGAGTAAGGTCCAAGCGCTGCAAGCCGACGTTGAAACCTATAGCACTCACGCAATCAACGCGAGTGAAAAGGGCGATAACGAACTCGCTCTTGAGTGTGCAGAGCGTGTTACTGAGCTGGAAAGCCAGCTGGAAACTGAGCGCAGTATCCTGGATGGATTCCTGAGTTCAGAGAGCACCCTGAAAGGTAACATTACCCAGGCAAAAACCAATGTGCGCCGTATGGAGCAGCAGATTGACCAGATCAAAGCGACTGAGTCTGTTCAAAAAGCACAGGTAGCGGTTTCTTCCCGCCACATGGGTGCGAACAGCAAGATCAAAACAGCGCTGGACAGCCTGGATCGCATCAAAAACAAGCAGGAGCAGCGTGCTGCTGAGCTTGAAGCTGCGGAAGAGCTGGCTTCAGAGGAAACCGGTTCCAGCCTGGATGCCAAGCTGAAAGCGGCGGGCATCAAGCCCGGCGGCCAGAAAAGTGGCAGCGATAAGTTGGCTCAACTGTTAGCGGGCCGCGAAAAGGCTTAACACAGTGCTGCTTTATCGAGTGCGACGCCTTCTGGCGTCGCTTTTCATTCGGGCCAATGTAACCACCATTCTCATAGCTGTAGGCAGCTATGTTTTCATCTCCTATTGGCTACTCAAAATTGCCGGTGAAGCTGATATTGTCGCGGGCGAGAATTTCTTTTATTGGTTGGTCGTTACCGCATCGACAGTAGGTTACGGTGATTTCTCCCCGGTAACCCCTGAGGGTAAAGTCGTGGTTGCCGCTTGGGTGATCCCAGTGGGCCTCAGCCTGTTTGCCATGGTGGTCACAAGAATTGGCTTTGCGGTTTCAGAATTTGTGCATCGCGGCAAGAAGGGCTTGCGTATGACAAACCATATTGATCACACAGTAATTATCGGCTGGAACGGTACCAGAACGCTCCGCTTGATTGAGTTGCTACTCTCCAAAACAAACGGTAGCGCAGCAGAGATTGTCCTCTGTGTTGAAGCCGATATCGAAAATCCGATGCCGGGTAAGATTGATTTTGTCCGGGTGGAATCGTTTTCCCACGGGGAAGGTATGCAGAGGGCAGGGTTGGTCGATGCCGCTCGAATTATTATCGACAACCCTCTGGATGATGTAACCCTTACAACCGCCTTATTCTGCGACAAGCTCAGCCCGAACAGCCATAAAACGGCTTATTTCCAAGATGAAAATGTGGGTGAATTGCTCCGTGCCCACTGTCCCAATATTGAATGTATTCCCTCTGTCGCTGTAGAGATGTTGGCAAAATCCTCGCTTGACCCCGGTTCCGCAAGGTTGCACCGACAGTTGCTCGATAGCACATACGGCATGACCCAATACAGCGTTGAATATCGGGGTGAGAAGCCTCTTCCTGTCGGTGAATTATTTGACCATTTTAAGCGGGATCTCTCCGCGACCTTAATTGCGGTACGTAGAAAGGGCGTGGTTAAAATTGATGTGAACCCGGGGCTTACCGATCAGGTCACCGAGGGTGACATGCTGTATTATATCTCTGCAAAGCGGCTCGATGAAAAAAGCTGTTTCGATATAAAAAGTAATGAAGAAGGTGTTGGTACATGTTTACCAAACTGATAAATAAAATAAAGGGAAAGGACGCTCCAAAGGTCAAGACTCCAGAAATTATGGGCTTGCGAATGGGGGCGAGTTTTGAGCTGGACCCTTTGGCTATTCGCCTGATACTCGATGAACTGACCATTGAATCCTGTTCACCGACCCAGATCATTAAAGCGGCCGGTGTTGTCGAACTAGATGGTACCTGGATTTATCGCTTTTACACTGATGATGATGCCTGGCTGCAAGTGATTGCTGAGGGCGGTCAGCGGGATGAGCATGTGGTCGATGTAAAGCTATTCCATTTTTACGACACTCTGGATGTTGGTTCGGAGCAGGCTTGGAATAAATTGTTAAAGAGTGATATTGGCGCACCCAGTTATCACCTGCAGGACCGCTCTTATAGCCGTGTATGGACCGCAGCAGGGGACTACCACAACCCAGTGCATATGGCCGAGAAGACTTACGATGAAGATGGTGATTATTCAGTAACGGATCAATTCACCATGCTTTTTGAGCGCGAATTGTCTGATCAGCAAACCGAATCCCTTTTTCTCTCAGCTGAAGAGAAAGAAGAGGATGCAGGCTACTTGAGCCGCAGCCTGGTGATTAGCACCGGCATTACTCTGACCCCCTCACAAATAACAATACACGGATAATAAGGAGATATTTAATGGACCAGCCTTATGATTTACTGACTGGTATCTTGCATTTTGCGGCCTACTTTGGCCTGTCGCTGGTACTTTTGATCGCGTTTAAATTTTTATACGCACTGGTGACCCCTCACGATGAGTGGAAGTTGATCCGCGAAGATAAGAATACGGCTGCCGCCATAGGTTTTGGTGGCGCTGTTTTGGGTTTTGCAATTGCCGTAGGTGGTGCTGCCAGTAACTCTATTTCTATTGTCGATTTCGCCATCTGGGCCCTGGTTGCATTGATCGCCCAGTTAATTGCTTTTGCCATTATCCGCTTTGGATTTATGCCGCGTATTGTTGAGCGCATCGAAGATGGAGAGGTGAGTGCCGGTGTTATGTTGGCTGCAACTACAATCGCTGTTGGCGTATTGAATGCGGCTTGCATGAGCTACTAATTGGGGGTGGTAATGAAGCGTACCAAGAATATTAACCTGGCAAGGATGCGCAAGGGCGGTGGCTCCAATTTTTTACTGCGCCCACTTGCCTTAGGTGTAGCGGCTGCCCTGGTCGGTTGCTCCTCAGATGAGGAAGTTAAAGTCGTCTCTTCAGTAGATGACTGTGTGGCCAATACCCAGCTGGACGAAGCTCAATGTGAAGCAGCTTATCAGCGCGCGGTTGAGGAAGCGGAGCGCACCGGGCCCAAGTATTCCCGTCTCTCTCAATGTGAGGCTGAGTTCGGTAGCTGCCAAGAGACCAGTAGCGGCGTCTGGATGCCTCTGATGGCGGGCTTTATGGTTGGCTCCATGCTCAATGACAGGGATCGCCACTATAACTATGGCTACTACAACCCGGTCTACCGCTATTCAGGTTCCCGTTACCGCGACAAGCTGATGACAGCTGACGGCGGCATCATTGGCGATTATGGCCGTTCATCTTATAAGGTGGATAAAAGCGCTACGGCGCCTAAGCCTAAAGTTACCAAAACTGTTTCCCGTGGAGGCTTTGGTGCAGTGGCATCGGCCAAATCCAACTGGGGAGGGGGCGCTCCAGCAGTGGTGGTTCGCGCGGCTGGGGAGGCTGATTTGTGCTGAGGTTGCCGATTGGTGAGCGCCCGCGTTGGCAAGAGCGAGCGCAGGAGTTCGGGTTTCACTTCCATACCATGTATGGCGAACCCTACTGGGATGAAAGCGCCTACTATCAATTCTCCTTGGAGCAGATAGAAAAGCACATTGAAGATCCCACCGAAGAAATTCACCAGATGTGCCTGGATGTCGTTGCCCGTGTGCTTGAGGATGAGGAGTTGCTGAGGCGGTTCTGTATACCCGAGCAGCACTGGGACTTTGTGCGAACATCCTGGCGTAATGGCGACCCCAGTCTCTATTCTCGCCTGGACTTTGCCTATTCCGGACAGGGGCCGGCAAAGCTCTATGAGAACAATGCTGATACTCCCACTTCTCTGTATGAAACCGGCTTCTGGCAGTGGTTGTGGCTGCAGGACAATGTCGATCGCAGGTCTCTGCCGCTACAGTCTGATCAGTTCAATAGCCTGCAGGAAAAGCTGGTTAACCGCTTCCATGATTTACAATTCCTGACCCCGGGGAGGGAGTTGCATTTCGCCTGCTGTAAAGATACGGAAGAGGACCGGGGCACGGTTCAATATTTACAGGATTGTGCCTACGAAGCGGGGATCAATAATCATTTTGTCTTTATCGAAGATATTGGCCGGGATGAAGCGGGTCAGTTTACCGATTTGAATGATCAGGTAATCACCTGGATGTTTAAGCTGTACCCATGGGAATTTATGCTCCGCGAGGAGTTCGGGACCCTGTTGGCAGGAAGCAATGTCCGTTGGTTGGAACCGCCCTGGAAGGCGATTATTTCCAATAAGGCGCTTTTGCCAATGTTGTGGAAGCTTTTTCCAGAGCACCCGAATCTGCTTCCCTCTTTTTTGAGGATGAGCTGGACAAGGCTGCGGATTTCCCGGAATTAGTTAAGAAGCCAATCTTTTCACGAGAAGGGGCGAATATTTCGGTAGTAAAAGGGGCGGATACCACTTTGCTGTCCGATGGCCCCTATGGGCAAGAAGGGTTTATCTATCAGGCTCTGCATCCTCTCCCCAAATTTGGAAAGAACCATACTCTGGTGGGAAGCTGGCTCGTTGATGACCTGGCAGCGGGGATGTCCATCCGGGAAGATTCAAACCTGATTACCCAGGATATGAGCCGTTATCTGCCACATATCATCCTCTAGGGCCCGCCAATGACTGCAGGCGCTGACATCAAGCCGGCGCCTGCTCAATCCTCTTCTTTAAAAGTTATAGTGCAACCGCAGCTCAAAAAATTCACTCCGGAATTTTCAGAACAGGTTCCTGCATTTGAGTAGTGCAGTGCGTAAGTTGTGACTCCCCAGCGGCGCTCACTCCCAAAGTCAGAGCCCAATCCAATTCGATCCTCAAACTGGAAATGGCATCCCAGAGTTGTGTGATTTGTGTTTTTACTCACAATATTGGACTCAGTAATGTAACTGGCCCCCACGGAAAACTCGAAGTAGGGAAAGATAGGCTTGTCCCACTGGGGCAGGTACTCAAGCCTCCATACCGGGCTCACTGACATACCGTGAACTAAATCCTCTCCCCTTTTGGAGACGTCGGGATCACCATCGTCCAGGCTGGAGTGCCATTCAAAGTAACTGGTCTCCAGTCGCGTTTTGAGCGTCCATTTCTCAGCAAGGGACCACTGCCAGGGCAGGTCCTTGGATATGGCAAGGCGATATTGGGTGAGCTCATTGCGACGATTGGAAAATCCCGGGCCGGCTCCTACAATTGCAGCCCACCGTTTATCCGGGTTTGTTGCCGTTTCAGCCAAAGACCAGGCTGGAAGCAAAAGAGAAGAACATAGCAGACACAGGCCGAGCCTGCGGATAATCAAGTACAACATCATCCCTGATCCTACCTTTCCTACTACGAATGGTGACTACAAGAAAATGATTGGTTAGGGAAACTCAAAATCATCCGGGTTCTTTTCCAGTGTAGACAGAGGTGAGCGAATATAGGTCTTTTATCCCAGTGGTAATTTACTAATGGGAATAATTTACTAGGCTGCAGTTGTATTTGTTGCCAGGAAAACACTTGCAGTGACAGTTTAAAAAAAGCGGTGACAGTGATAGTTCTCTGATTTGAAAAGAGGTTTTTTTCTCAGGATGAAATACGTGTTCGTAGGTTGGGGTAGCTGCCAATTTCCGCCCTGCTGGCAACTTTTGAGGGTAGGTAATATCGAGAGATTTATGGTTTTAAGGCAGTCAGGCTTATCTATTTTGAATTGTAATAGGGGGTTGTTCGTGAGAGAGGGGTGTCATCTATTGATAATTAATGAGTGTGGGAACTTGTATTAAGTTAAAAATCGTCTGGAAATTTCTCATCCTGTTAAAGGTTTGCCTGTTCTCTATTTTAGGGGTCGTTGTAGTTTTTTCGTCCTATTTTTTAATTGATTATTTTTCCTTGAAAAAAAATACCCTTTAATATTATTTTTAAGGGAAAATGGTGCGCTGGTGATCTTCTGAGGTTTGTAAATTTATATCAATAATTGTCAGGAACCGTGCTGTTAAGTAGCGGTCCATAATTCTGTCGCCAACATTACACATCGAATATGTGTATTCAGGATAAGGACCTGGTTCAGCTGGGGAAGGAGGTTGGACGAAATTGAATAACAGGCATAGATATGATTTTACGAAAAACCAAACTAGCATCTGCAATTAAACTACCCGTATTAAATAGCGCCCTGATGGCAATAGCACTGGCCGGTATGAGTTCAAATGCACTTAGCCACGGCTATGTAGAGGCCGCTGATGGTGGTGTTGCATCCGCTCGTGGAACCTTGTGTAAATATGCTCTCGATACGGGAGAGATGAATGTTGACTGCGGTGCTGTTCAATGGGAACCGCAAAGTATAGAAGGGAATGAAGGTTTCCCTGAAAGTGGTCCTGCTGATGGGCAGATAGCCAGTGCAGGAGATAGCTCCTGGTCAGAATTAAATGAGCAATCCTCAGATCGCTGGGTTAAGAATTATATTAGCTCCGGTTGGCAAACTTTTAAATGGCGCTTCACAGCCAATCATGTAACCCGGGACTGGAAATATTACATTACCAAAGAAGGTTGGAATCCAAATGCGGTTTTGACCCGCGATCAATTTGATTTAGATCCATTCTGTGAGGTTGATGGCAACTATGAGCAGCCTGCGGTAAATACGACACATGAGTGTCAGGTGCCAGAACGTGAAGGCTACCACGTAATTCTTGCAGTTTGGGATGTGGGTGATACGGTTAATGCCTTCTATAATGTTATCGATGTCGAGTTTGATGGTGATAATGTTGTCAATACTGACTGGAGTGTTGCAGGCACTATTAATCCAACTCAAGATTTGAATGTGGGCGATAAAGTTTATACTCGTGTATTTGATAGCTCCGGTGAAAACTCCTCATATTCTACTGTCCTGGAAATTGCTTCAGATGAGCAGGGTATCGCTGAAAACTGGTCTCACGATCTGGCTGAGCTGATTAACCAGGAACAGAGCAGCATCCGCGCCGGTGATTACGATGGAAGCAGTAGTTTTGAGCCTCTATATGGCATCAACAGTATCTACTTGTTAGAAGGTAGCAGTTTAGAGAGTGTTGAAATTGGATACGAGCTTATCCAAGATCAGGATGATGACTCTACCGATGACGACAATAATTCCGGTGACGATAATTCGGATAATAGTGGAGACAATGGCGACTCTGGAAATTCCGGAAACTCTAGCTGTGAAGCGTTTGTGCAGCAGTATGGTGGTGATCCAGGCTACTCGATTGGCGACGTAGTTGTTTATGACAATGTTGCTTATGAATCTACACATGAGCCAAACTGGTGGTCGCCGAGTGCTGCACCGCAATTCTGGAATGAAACTACCTGCGATGGCTCCGATAGTGGTTCAGACGATAGCTCTGATAACGGCTCCGATGATAGCTCTGATAGCAATGGTGGAGATGATAGCTCTGCGGTTTCCTGTCCTGAGTTCCAGCAGCCCTACGCCGGTGATAGTGCTTACCAAGTTGGAGATCGGGTAACTTTCAGTGGTCAGGTCTACATTTCAACCTACGGGCCAAACTGGTGGTCCCCATCGGCCGCACCTCAGTATTGGGAAGAGAGTTCCTGCCAATGATGAGTACACTCTGCCTCCTATCTTTTGGTAGTTGATTGAGCTCAGTCCGACCAAAGGGCGCAGCTCCCTTAGGTCGGACGCATTTGTTAAGCTATCAGGTGTGTTGCTCTTTGTGATACACCAATCTTACTTCCCGTCAGTATTTATTCCTTTAACTTTCCTGTTGATACATTCAAATGTGAAGGGCTTCTGAATACAGCGCAAAGCGTCACCTGACAATGACTTCCTGAATCTTACTGTCAACTCTGTAACTCTAGAAGGGAATTGCTTTCCCCTCTGGGTCAATACTGTCCAGAACAGTGATCAATTCCTAGCTGCCTCTTTGCGGTATCATTCGATCCAGATACGCAAAGTCCACCCTATTGAACAACTTCCTATAGTCAGATATCGCGCTATTCGGCGCCTGTAATATTAACGGGGCCGTTATTTTTTATTTCAAATCGGGTCTCAGCGTGTGTGCAGATTTTATTAGTGAATTAATTTTTTGGCCTGATAAATTTATTTAATTATGAGGGGCGGAAATTGGCAGGTACAGTTAGAAGTAACTGTATCTTGTTTGCTGCTCAGGTAGGGCATAGTGCCTTTGTGTAAAGATATGATGCCATATAGCTCAGCGGGCTCTCGTGTAGTGTTGTATTCGTTTTACGGGTGGTAAAAATGAACCGTTGATTTTGAGGTTTGATTTATTTGAGATACCTTGGGCATTATGGTTGATGTAATCAAAAGGTGCTTATCCGGCAGGTCGTGAAGTTAACGAGGTAAATCGACGTTTCAGTTTGATTACGGAGGCGCTGTTATTCTAGTGGTGTCTCTGGGCGAGCCTCACTAGGGTGGGGGAGTATTTTTCCGATCAAAATTGCCTGGGCTGGTGTCAAATTATTTTCCCAGGTCTGAGCATCATTAAAAGGATCTATTTATATGTTGAGCCAATAAGGCAGAATCCCTTTTCCTGTGAAGCTCAGGAATTCCTTATTTCTTTAGTGCCTGTTGGTGATTTGATTGTTTTAAGTGTTTAGAAATTTACCTTATTAGCTGTTTTTTTGTTCTATACATTTTTGGTTGCAGATTTCAGCGATTTTATTTTTGGGGTTTAAGCTTTGAAGATAATTGTCAGGAACTGTGAAGCCAAGTGGTGGTCTACAACTTTACAATAAATATTATATTTGAGGTTGATCTCGACAGGATAATAACCTGATTAGTCTGGGGGAGGGAGTTGGACAAACTCGAATAATAGGCATAGGTATGATTTCACAAAAAACCAACCTAGTATTTGTATTTAATCAAGTCGCATTAAATCACACGATTATTGCTATTGTCTCAACTAGAGCCAGATCTAGTGCAACTGACCATGTTTACCTAGAGGCTGGTGATGGAGTTATCACATCTGCAAATGAAGCTCTATGTAAATCTGCTCTCGATCCTGGAGGAATCGATGTTGACTGCGATACAGATCATAGAGAGCCAAAAAGTACTGAGGGCTTCCTCGGAATTGAACTTGGGGATGGGAAAATAGCCAGCGCCCGATAAAAGTCTGACTGCTGGAAAAGAAAACCGTTTTAGCATCTACTCATTTTTTGCTATCGACACGAAATGCATTTGGAATTAAGTCGTTGAGGGATTGAAGTGCTAGGGATCACAAGTGTAATAGATGAAGAGACATTCTACTGAAGTCCAGTTTAAGGTCTAGCTGAATCGGTGTATCGACAGGTTGGTACGGCCTCCACAACCCAGTGCGGTCAACAACAGCCAATTTGAAAACAAACTTACGGCCCACTGATAGATTTACTGATTCAGCGCGCCCTTCAATATCAAAGGACGTAATACAATGAACCACATTCTGTTAAAAACATCGGCCTGCTTCCTGGCAGCAGGCTTAATATTGACATCGGGTGCTGTGCAGGCCCAGAAGACAAAGGGTAAGCAGCCCAAGGGACAAACCAGCGCGTATCTAGGAGAAACCAGCCGATCAACTCTCTCCAAAGGTGTACTTGATCGGCTTGAGCGGACTTCGGGGAAGTCTGGCGAGCTTAATAGACCTAGAGATCGGGTTGTATTTTGGTTCAACACGATGCTCGACTCATCGGCTATCGATCATACTCCCGACCCTGATACCGGCGAAGTGGATTTCTACCAAGGCGGCCCTACCCGGTCCAGTCGCGCATTCGCCATCGTACAAACTGCTGTGTTTGACGCTCTGAACGCCTTTGACGGTAAATACCAACCTTATAATGATCTCGGTGTACTCGACACCAGAGATGCATCCAAAGATGCAGCTATCGCTTACGCCGCTTACGATACCTTGCGCGCACTCTACCCCGATCAGTCAGAGCGTTTGCAGGAATTACTGCTATCAGATCTTGACCAGATAAGAGATAGCGCAGATAGAATTGCCAAGGGCCAAGTGATTGGCGAAGCCGCTGCTGCGGCAATGCTTGCAGTGCGCAGCAATGATAAGGCCGACCACTTGGAGCCCGCTTATGGTGAGGGCGGCGCTGTCGCGGATGGGGATGACACCTATCACTCGACATCGGTCAACACGGGTGCTACGGTACCGGGAGAATGGCAGCCTGATCCCGTGGATCCTGTTGGCCACGATTCCGTGGCTCTCGGAGCCTATTGGGGCAGTGTGACACCTTTTTCACTAAGTTCAGGTGATCAATTCCGCAGTCCGATTCCGCCTACAATTACGTCTGAGGAATATGCCGAAGCCTATGAGGAAGTGGCGGCCCTCGGCGGGTCCCCAGCCAATACTATTACCCCATCGACATCCACAGCAGAGACACGATTTATCGGGAATTACTGGGGATATGACGGTGTACCGTTATTGGGCATTCCCCCGAGACTATATAACCTTATCGCCCTGCAGGCAGCACTGGATAACAAAGTCGAGAATGAGCTGGATCTGGCCCGGTATTTTGCTTTGATCAATGTGGGGCTGGCGGATTCTGGTATCGCTGCGTGGGACAGTAAATACTATTACAATTACTGGAGACCGGTTACCGGTATTCGCATCGATGACGACAACCCATCGACCTTGCAGGATGAGCAATGGTTGCCGGTAGGGGTGTCAGTCATCAATACCACCATTGCGATTAGGCCAACACCGCCGTTCCCCTCCTACCCATCGGGTCATGCTACCTTCGGTGCTTCCACCTTCGAGATTATGCGCAGTATGTTTGGAGATCAGCCCTTTACTTTTGTATCGGAAGAATACAATGGGGAAGGCTTCGACCCTTTCACGCCGGACACACCGAGGCCTTTGGTACCTGTCCGTTTTGAATCCTATACCGCCGCTCAACAGGAAAATGGCCTCAGCCGCATTTATAACGGAGTGCACTGGGACTTTGACAATATTGCAGGCCAAGTCATGGGCGAGCAGATCGCGCAGAATTTAATGAACAACGTCGAAGCATTTAGCCTGATTAGTAGATCAAGGACTCGCAGGTAAACTATTTTTACGCTATGAGCTAAATTCTCGCTCTCTATCAGGTGCCGCTCCGCAAGGGGCGGCCAAACCAAAGGTAACTCACCGTATGAATAGCAAACGATATATTGCAGTGGCAGTGTTCGGAATAATCGCTTTTGGGTTTATAGCTACGCACACACTCAAAGAGCCAGTCGAAAACGAGAAGGTCTGGGTAAGTAAACAGGAGTCGGTACCGGATGTTGAAAGCGTTATCCACCCTGCAAAAACACCCGCTTCAGTGGCACTGGCTAGCAACGACATTAAGGCTGCATTCGAGCGGGATACAGTTATCAAGTTGAACAGTATTGTTCGCCGTTCCCTGGCTACTATTCGTAAGTACGATGCTGAGATAAAGGCCGTTCGAGCAGAGAGTCTTGCGGCGACTCAAGACGGAGTGAATGAACAGCAAGTGGCATCTGCCAGGGCAAGTCTCGCCAAGCTGAAGGAGTGGGACCTAGAAGCATCCCGGGCTCTCAAGGATATGAACGCAGCCGTTGAGGAGCTAGAGGCAAGTGAAGAGCACTATAACGCAGCGATTTTAGCGGGCATGGTGCGTTTCGTGGAGACCGTGTCCACAGAAATAGGAGACGAGAACATCAAGCTGACAACATTGGTGGGGAAGGGGGCCGTAGCAGCAAAATTGTGATGTACGACTAAGATAGTATCGGCTTGAAAATTATCGAGATTATACTGAACAGGAAAATGATGACATATCGATTGACTTTGGTTTGGGGGAGTCTGCAAGCACTAAAATAATGGGGAATTCCGCTTGAGCTGCTTTTGTATAGCCTTATCCTGGTTACTTTATCACTTCACTTTTTACAGCCGGTTATCATAGAGGTCATTCCATAAGCCAACCTGTTTGTAGTTGAACTCTGTGACGTAGCTGTCAGCTAGGCCGGCTGCGGCGATTTAGGTAGAATTATTTTGTTACCTGGGTAAAGTTATTTTTCCGCTGGCAATCATCTCTTCGATCTTTTTACTGAGATGCTCAAATGTAAATGGTTTCTGGATGCAATCCAGTACCCCGTCAGAAATTACTTCCTGAACTTTACTATCCACGCTGTAACCGGTGGAGAGAATAGCCTTCACTTCGGGGTTAATCCGTTTTAGAAAAGCGAATAATTCTTGCCCATCCATGCCGGGCATAATCATGTCCAGCAGGACCAAATCTACTTCATCACTATATTTTCGATAGTAAGTTATTGCTTGCTCTGCTGTCGCAAAGGTAACGACGCTATGGCCGTTCATTTCGAACAGGGCTTTAGAGTAGGTGCGGACAATTGCCTCATCGTCGACAACCATAATGCGCAATTTGCGCTCGCGAGCTAGTTTCTTGGCCTGGTAAGTTCTCTTTTTGATTGGGGGCTTAGAAATTGGCAGGTATAGCTTAAAGCTGCTGCCAATTCCCTCACGGCTCTGACACTGTATAGCGCCCTTATGTAAATGAATGGTGCCGTGCACTGCGGCAAGGCCCAGCCCAGCACCACGTCCACTTTCCTTGGTAGTGAAAAATGGTTCAAAAATACGGCGTCGCACTTCGTCAGACATGCCAGTGCCATTATCGGTAATCGTTATTAATAGGTACTGGCCTGGCTGGATCTCAAAATCGGCGATAGAAGCCGATTTTTCTATGGTGATATTAGCTGTGACAAAGCTCAGGGAGCCACCAGAGGGCATAGCATCCTTGGCATTGATTCCGATATTTAGCAAAGCGCTCTTGAGTTGAGCAGGGTCGCCCACAATATGTGGACGATTTGCATCTAATTGCTGATCAATCTCGATTCTTCGATCAATAGTGCGGGTTAGCATTGCACAAACATCGCGAATGATTTCGTGGGTATTGCAGCTCTTAAGTTGATAATTTCCCTTGCGGGCAAAAGTGAGTAGCTGTTTGGTCAGCTCTGCGGCATGGCGGGCAGTAGTCAGTATATGGTTGGTATACTCGTTGATTCTGGCATCGGTGGAAATTTGTCGAATAACTTCAGCATAGCCATTGATTCCATGAATCATATTGTTGAAGTCGTGGGCAATACCGCCGGCAAGCTCACCGATAGCTTGCATTTTTTGAGCTTGTCGAAGCTCTTCCTCCAGCAACCGCTGCTTAGTAATATCCGAACCAATACTGAGAATTCCCGCGGGATCTCCCTTCTCATCTGAGATAATTTTATTGGTCCAGGCGATCCATACTCGCTTCCCGCACTTTGTAATGTTTTCATTAATATTGTAACGGTGTTCCTCTGGGAACTGGCAAATACGGTCTATCAATTGCCGCAGGTCACGGCCGCTCGTTTCGCTGGCGGGAACAATCGTACCAATTAAGTGCCTGCCAATAATCTCGGCTTCGGTATAGCCAAATAATTGTTGAGCGTACTCGTTAAAGGATGTGATACGGCCGTGTTGATCGCATCGCATTATGATCGAGTTTGCATGCTCCACCAGCTCCCGGTAGCGCTCCTCACTTTTGCGTAAGGCCTCATAGACCTGGGTTGAGTCTCTATCCGAGGTGGTAGCTGTAGATGGTGAAAGGGGAAAAATGGGCATATTGCTTTTCTTGATCACCTATTTCTCCTCCTGAGTGCGGCTGCCTGTTTTTCCGCCAGAAATTCCACCATGAAGACGTACAAAAGTATATAGCTGGGGCGGCGTATTTTGACCGTGTAGACATTCTTTGCTGACTGGCTGTTATTTTTAGTTCGTATTGTTATCAAGTGTGCTTTGGTGGTACTGGGGGAACTCTCAGGCTCTGTTATGGCCCCTTGGATTGGGAGATGCATATCTCTAAACAGTCGTTTGTGACAATTTGGATAGTGGCGCTGTCAGCACAAACTGGTAGCATTCACCGCCATATTCAAAACGATTGGATGAATGACTATGCAGCTGCAACCCCGATTTCTCGGGCGCAGTATCGCGGCTCTGTTAAGTGCCTCGCTACTGCTGTCCGCATGCGGTGAGAAGCGTGTTGACAGTGAGCCGAGATCTCTCGACTTCGCTCGTGTGGACGCCTTCCCTTCCACTTATTCTGTAACCCAGTCCCGCCCTGTGTTGATTCAGGGAGCTACCCTGCTAACCGGTACAGGGGAGCAGCAAGAAAATGCGGACCTGTTGTTTGAAAATGGCAAGATCAAGGAGATCGGTAAGGGGTTACTGGCCCCTGAAGGTGCCTTGATTGTCGATGGCAAAGGTAAGTGGGTCACTCCTGGCATTATCGATGTGCATTCTCATCTGGGTGATTATCCAGCTCCGGGGATTGAATCTGCCCAGGATGGCAATGAGATGACCTCGCCAAACACTGCCCAGGTTTGGTCGGAGCACTCTGTCTGGACCCAAGATCCCCAGTTTCCCTTAGCTCTTGCCGGAGGTGTAACAACCCTGCAAATCCTGCCGGGTTCGGCCAACTTGTTTGGCGGCCGCAGTGTCACCCTGAAAAATGTACCCGGCCGCAGTGTTCAGGATATGAAATTCCCCGGTGCTCCCTACGGCTTGAAAATGGCCTGTGGTGAAAACCCCAAGCGGGTTTACGGTGGTAAAGGTAGCTCTCCCTCAACTCGAATGGGTAACGTCGCCGGTTATCGCGATGCTTGGATTAAGGCGAGTGCCTACAAGCAGGAGTGGGAGGATTACGTTGAGAACGGAGGGGATGAGCCCAAGCGCGACCTGCAGATGGAAACTCTGGCGGGCGTACTCAATGGAGATATTCTCGTTCATAACCATTGCTACCGCGGCGAGGAAATGGCGGTAATGATGGACGTTGCCAAGGAGTTTGATTTCAAAATTTCCACTTTCCACCACGCAGTGGAAGCTTACAAGGTTGCTGACCTGCTGGCTGAAAACAATGTTTGTGCGGCAATGTGGGCTGATTGGTGGGGCTTTAAGCATGAGGCCTACGATATGACCGAGGCCAATATCGCCATTGTGGATCAAGCCAAAGCCTGCGCAATGATTCACTCGGACTCCGGTGTTGGCGTACAGCATTTGCACGAGGAGACCGCGAAGGCAATGACTGCAGGACAGCGTGCGGGCTTCGATATTCAGCCAAAGGATGCAGTGGTTTGGATGACCTTGAACCCCGCCAAGGCTCTGGGTATTGCCGATCAAACTGGCAGCCTTGAGAGCGGCAAGATGGCGGATATCGTTGTTTGGTCCGGCAGCCCCTTCAGTGTTTACACCCATGTAGATCAAGTTTTCATCGATGGGGAATTGATGTTCGATCGTGCGGACAAGAAACGTCAGCCACGCACCGATTTCGAGTTGGGTATTCTCGATGCAGAGGGAGAGCGACTGTGAGAAAAGTAGCTGTTTATTGTGCGCTGGCCCTGGGGTTGATGTCAGCCGCTGGCCAGGCAGAGACCATCCTGATCAAGGGTGGCAAGGTACACACCTTGGCGGGACAGGGCAGCCTGGAGTCCGCAGATATTCTGGTTGTGGATGGCAAGGTCCAGCAGGTAGCCCCCTCACTGGAGGTGAATGCAGATCAGGTAATTGATGCGCGCAACAAGGTGGTGACGCCCGGTGTGATAGCGCCCATTTCTGAACTGGGGTTGGTCGAGATCAGTGCGGCCAGCGCCACCAATGATCACCAGGTGACCGGTGACAGTATCGGTAGTGCCTTCAATCCGGTACCTGCTTACAACCCTAAGTCCACCCTGATCCCATTCAACCGGGCGGGTGGAGTCACCAGTGCTGTTGTTTCACCGGGAATCAGCACTTGGGACAGCGGTGCTATCGATGCTCAGCGGATATTTGCAGGGCGCAGTTTTGCCATCAAGTTGAATGGTGAATTTGATAGCGTCGAAGCAAAGAATGTTGCGCAAAAAGCTTATCTGGGAGAGTCCGGTGGCGAGCTGGCCGGTGGTAGCCGTGCCAACGCTTATGCCAAGGTGGAGAGTGCTCTGCGTGAAGCTCAGGAGTATCGTGATAATCGTGCAGCGATCCACCGTGGAGAATGGCGAGAGCTGGATTACGATCTGGCAGATCTGCAAGCTCTGCAGCCGGTGATCGATGGTAAGGAGCCTTTGATGGTAACTGCCAACCGGGCCAGTGATATCCTCGCAGTATTAGAACTGGGTGAAACCTTTAAGGTGAAGCTCATTATAATCGGTGCAGCTGAGGGCTGGATGGTTGCCGATAAACTGGCGCAAGCACAAGTGCCTGTAGTGATCGATGCAATCAACAACATTCCAGCATCATTCTCAAGTTTGGGCGCACGCCTGGATAATGCTGCACTTCTGGCCAAGGCTGGGGTGACGGTAGCTATCAGTGGCCCAGATATGGTGGCTAGCCACAACGTTTACCTCTCGCGCCAATCGGCGGGCAACGCTGTAGCCCATGGTATGCCTTATGAGGAAGCGCTAAAGGCAATCAGTAGCAATGTTGCTGAGATTTTTAACCTTGAGGGCGGTACGTTGGAGAAGGGCGCGGTTGCGGATATTGTGATCTGGAGCGGTGATCCCCTGGAAGTTACCAGCTACGCTGAGCAGATCCTGATTGAGGGTGAGAATCAATCCCTGGTGAATCGCTCAACGCGCCTCAGAGATCGACACCTCAAGCCCGCAAAGGGCCATGAATTTGGTTACAAGCACTAGTATGCAAAGAGCGGGCTTCTAGCCCGCTTTTCTTTTTCTGCTTATTGGTCTGAAAGGTCCATCGGCTTGTGCAGAATTTGTGTGGCGGAATACTTGCTTTCGAGGATATATTCCCTGGCCAGATTGATAAGAACAAGGAAAAAACATGGCGAATATCACAGCACTCTACACCGGCCTTTGTGCGCTTCTGATTATTTACTTGGCATTCAGGGTAGTCGAGTTTCGTCGCACAAAGAAAGTGGGAATTGGAACCGGAGACGATCGTTTCAATGAGATTAGGGTGCGAGTTCACGCTAATGCGATTGAGTACACTCCGATAGCGTTGCTTCTGTTGCTGGCTGCAGAGTTGGGTGGTTTGCCTGCACTGTGGTTACACCTCTTTGGGGCGTTCTTTTTTATCTCACGGGTATTTCATGCCTATGGACTGACCAAGGGCAAAGGCGGGCTGCACTTTGGGCGCTTCTGGGGAACTTTAATCAGCTGGGTCGTTATCGTTGTGTTAGCGGTCATTAACATTGTTAATGCCGTAATTAATCTTTGAAGTTTATTGGTGAGGCTCAGTATGAGCCCCACGCAAAAAAGCCCGGTAGAACCGGGCAGAGTACAGGGATGAATCTATAAGCGTTTACTGATTGGCGGCGAGCGGAGTTACGCGATCATCTTCGCTCTCCTGCACCATGCTTTCGTCTTCTTCGAGTAGTACTTCAGGCTTCCCTTTACAGGCTTTAGCCAGGGCATCGCGGCGTTTGGCCAACAGCAGGCCGATCTCTTCGCCCACTTGCTCATCAATGCTGTCGATGTGGCGCTCAATCAGCGACGTGATATTAGCTGCGAGCTCCAGCATCTTATCGTGTTCTTCAGCGTCTTTTTTGTTGTCGAACATTGCTCCGTCTCTATCGCATTTCCAAACAGCTACTACGGCCATCGTGTGCCTCCCAATCGTCTATTAGACTGTCCACTTAGTTTGTATGTCGCTACCCTAACTGTATAAATATTCAGTGTCAACGATGCGGTGAAGAAAGGGCCCTATGCGGTCAAAAGACCAGCAGGTGCGATGATTGGTCCGCCATTAAGCGTGAACACTGTCATAATGTGCCTACAGCCAGACGCATTCCCCCCGGGGCGACTGGCTGTCTTCACATCATTTAACAGGCCCGCTTGCGGGCCTGTTTTTTATTTGGGTGAGGTGAAACTGAGGTAGTGAAGGTTTCTGCAGGCCTGTGGCTTTAGATGCTAAGGATCAGCCGGGCAGCCAGTCCTATCAGTAAGATCCCGAAAACCTGTTGGATGCGATGGCCAATATGCTTGCTGACCAGCTGGCGTTTACGGCTGGCGTGAACCGCCAGGGCAACGATGCAGTACCAAATTGCATCCACTCCTGAAACCAGCGCCGCCATGCCCAGCTTGGTGCTCAGGGCTTGCTGTTCTGACACAAACTGGCTGAATAGGGCGGTGAAAAATACGGCGATCTTGGGGTTGAAGAAGGCAACACCAAAACCTTGAGCGATAGAGCGCTTCAGGCTCTGGTGTGGAGCTTGTACGGTTGCAGTACTGGTACCCGGTGCGGGCGCACTGAGGGCTTTCCAGCCCAGGTAGACCAGCATTGCTGCACCGGCCCACTGCAGGATGTTAAATAGAAGAGGAGAGCTAGTAATCAGCACCGCCAGGCCAAATGCGGTAAGAATTGCGTATATAGCGACCCCGGCTCCGTGAGCAATAGCACTGGCCAGGCCTTGCTGTAGGCCTGAGGAGGCGCTGCGTAAGACGATAAGAAGACTCGGTCCCGGAGACATAGCGCCGAGGGCACAGATCCCCGCGAGAGATAACCAACTGAGTAAATCCATTATTTAAAGCCGCCCCCTTGAGCCAGCCATTCTTTTTCTGCTTGAGTGGAAGTGCGACCCAAAGCCGCATTGCGGTGAGGGAAGCGCCCAAATCGCTCGATGACCTCTTGATGGGCAAGGGCGTATCGATAATGAGTGTCGAGATAGGGCGAGGCAATTTTGTCTTCTGCGAAGGTTTGCTGCAACTGTCGAAAGTAGTCTACCGAGTGTTGCTGGGTCACGAGGTCTTCGCTGTGCTCTAGCGGCATGCCCAGGAATACCTGCTGGTAGAGCCCAAGATTCGGGGCCTCTCCGCGCTGAATCAGTGACATCGTAATTGCCAAAGCCTGGGAGTCTGCAGCGAATGCCTGGCGGGTGCCCCGGTAAATGTTTCTGGATAATTGGTCACAAACCAGTAGCAAGGCGAGTTCGCCTTTCAAAGTTTGCTGCCAACGGTCCAGCTCTCCACGCTGCGCTGACTCGGCAATAGCTCCAAATCTTGCCTTGATGTCGGCGTCCACTTCTGGAGTAGCGGCAAACCATAAACCCTGCTTCTCCGCTGCAATAGAGTTGCCACGAATATCAGTGCTGCCAAACCAAAAAACCAGGACATCATTAGGGGTTGTCATATCGAAGTTCTCATTCCGTATTGTGTTCCGAGTTTATCCGATCGTTCCAGCCCAGTGATGACCATTAGAAGGTGGTTCCAAGTGTTGGCGTAAAAAAAATTATACAGCTGCATCCAACTGGGCTACCCGAATCGTCATAGTGGCGTACAAGGGAAAATCGGGAGATCACAATGTTTACTGCGAGATCAACTAAAAAGGTACAATTTTGCGTCGCGCTATCTCTGGTAGTTGCGGCTCTGCAAGTGGGTCAGGTTAATGCCTCCGAGCTGACGCTTTCCCAGGATGGGATTCACCGAGAGCTCACCCAGAAAATTGATCAGCAAATACTTAAAAAGCTTGGTGAGTGCACTGATAAGAGTGAGGAAGTTAACCGGCTACCTCCAGTGCGTATTGCTGAGGAAAAAGAGCCCCGAGGAGGAATGGCTTACCCCTACTCCAAGGCTCGAATGATGGTGATGTAGGTCACCCCCCCCAATGACGGTTCACACCACTGATAACGAAAATGATTAGAGAGTAAGTAATGAGAGCGAGAAACAAACAATCATTCCAGGCAGTCATCTGCTGTTGGGTGGCCATTGCGGCATCCAGCATAAGCATGGGCAGCTGGGCCCAGGAGGAGGACTCATTTGTCCCTGAGCCCCCGCCGCCGCCAGGTGTGGAGGCCTCCGAATCTGAAACCCGCGTCCGTATATTGCGTGAAGATGGTGTTCTCACGATCAAATCCGAAGGCGAGAATGGTGAGAAAAGTGAAGTTCGGGTTGACTTGGGGCAGGACTTTGGCGGCCCCCTAAGCCAGGAAATTATCGAACGGCTGAAAAGCAAGGGCATTCTGGATGTAGACGGAAAGGTTACCGAAGATACCCTGAATAGCGTACCGGACAATGTCAGAATCAGGTTATCGGAAAGTCGTGACTACCGGGGTAGGCACTGGGATCACCATGACTCACACCACTCTGGAAGTGACGACTCATCTGTAATCCCAATAGTAGCGCTGCTCTGTGTATTTGGCATGCCAGTGTTTATTGTCTGGTTGGTAACGCGCAGCAGCTATCGCAAGAAACAACTGGTTATGAGTAATATCAACCAGATGGTTGCTGATGGTCGGGATGTGCCCCCGGAGCTAATTGATCTTTTGGATGAGAGAGAGCCAAATAGCTCCAGTGATCGCGGTATCACTCTGATTGCAATAGGCGCTGCAGTATTCCTCTCCCTCTCAGCTCTTGCAGGTATTGGAGTAGGCAGTCTTGGCTTGATCCCTCTGTTTATCGGTGTGGCTCGCTATGTGAACTGGAAGCTTGATAACAAGCAGGTGTAGGAAAGGCGAGTATGGACCTCAATGACGAGGAATTAATCAGGCGGGCCGTCAAAGACGGGGACCAGCGGGCATACGCCCAGCTGGTTCGTCGCTATCAATCTCAGCTGCGATACTCGCTCCGACAGCTGTGTGATGGTGACCAGGGTCTGGCAGACGATATGGCGCAGGAGGCCTTTATTAAGGCCTATAAGGCGTTGCCGGCGTTCAGGGGGGATGCCCGCTTCAGCACTTGGCTGTACCGTATCGCCTATAATCTTGTCATGAGCCACAAGCGTAAGAATATGCCCGATGTGGATCAAGAGGCAGTGGATAGGGCTCAGGCCGATGAGACTATTGAAGAATCTCGGCAGTTAGGGATGGCTAGGGACCTCACTGCCGCGATGGATACCCTGAGTGGCCCGCAGCGGCAAGCAATCCATCTGTGTATGCACAGGGGCTTTTCTCACGAGGAGGCGGCAAGTATTATGAAATTGCCGCTTGGTACGGTAAAATCCCATGTCAACCGTGCTCGGGCCAAGCTGCGTAGCTTGCTACAGCCCTGGCGTGAGGAGGTGGTAAATGGTTAACTTTGAACAGCGCAACACGAAAGGTAACGCCTTGAGTGAAATGGCTTTAGAGGGCAACGACCGGGAGTTTGACGCCTGGCTAAGTGAACAGCTCCAGTTCAATGAGCCCCATTTGGATAACGATGGTTTTTGTGACCGCGTGATGGCCGCGCTCCCTGCGCAGCCTAATCGCTCAAAGCGTCGTTCCAGTTATTCTCAGTACATCGCGGTAGCAGCTGCCTTAGGGATCATTGCCTGGCAGTTCCCTTTCAGTGAGGTAGTTGCCGAGATGGCCAAGCAATCCATTAGCTTGTATAGCTTGGTAGGTGTTGGACTTTTATCTTCTTTAGCGGTAATGACCGCTGGCATTTTCGCCGCACGCCGCTAACGAGAGCCTGCCTTTATAGAAGCCCGCGCCTAAATCATGATAGGGCGGGCAGCTTCCTTTTTTACTTTGCAAGCTTTCCTTAAAGTTTTAGTGGGCTCGCTTCACATTAAGATTGTGTCTGGCCTTCGAGTAGATTTTGTCAGCCTTTGCAGCGAGCGTGCTCTTCAGCCTGGTTGCACATCTCTTTCAATATGGTTTTCCCCGCCTCTTCATAGCCATTGTTCAGCAGGTAGTCTGCTGTTTCGACTGTGGCATCGGCCCCGCCCGAAATTTCTTTAATGGTGTATGCGATATGGAGTTTTAATTCGCTAGCTGCGTTTTCAGAGTCGGAAATGGCATGGTGGGCCATCAAGCGCTGCAGGGTATTGGTGGGAATAACTACTTTGAAGCCAAATTTATCGGATAAATTACGGTAGTGATTAGTCAGTCCATCAAACCCACTTACTTTAAGTTCGTAAGTAGGTTCCCACCCTGTAAAGGTGTGTTGAAGGGAAAATTGCATAGAGTGATGTTTAGTCGTTCTGTGGGATTGCTCTGGGAATTTCTGGAAGGTAAAGGTTGCGCCCGGTACATTTGCGAGAGCTTGGCTCAATTCGTCAAATGGGACTTGCATATGATCCCCCTCGTTAGCGATGGTCACGGTCAGCGGGGAAAGCTCTTTGAGTTGTTTAGGTGCTAAATTGGAAACTCGCCCGGTTATATATTTATCCTCTAATGACGGGCTAAAAGCAAAGTACTGTGAAAATGGTGCTTTGTCGTTTAGCCAGTAGTCCAGTACGAAGCGGCCAGAGTTGGAGTGCCCAGACAAAATACTAAAATCTGCGGCTCGATAGTTTTTATTGACATAGGACACAACTTCGTTCGCTAGGAACTGAGAAAATGCTGTCGATTTACCTTGATCCGGGCGCAACTCCTTGCCCATTCCCTCTACACCAATCACGATAAAATTGGGCACTTGGCCTTCAAGTAAATCGACAGTAGACAAAGTAGAAAGCATGTCCCACTGAGCATGTAATACGTAGAGCACAGGATATTCTTTGTCATTATCCTTATATTGTTCGGGAAGTTTCACCAAGATGGTTCGGTTTTCACCAAGAAAATCTGATTTGATTTCCGTCTTTTGTGCGAGAATAAAATCTGAAGCATTTGCTATCAGCGAACAAACACTTATCAAGGCTAAAAATAGAACTCTCATTTTCCACTCTCCATGTAGGTATTATTTTAGGGTGTAGCACTAAAGTTCGGGTTAAATTAACCAGCTAAAACTGGCTGAAGAAAGCTGATTTTGCTTAATTATCAGGTATTTTCAGTAGAGGGTACTCGTGTCGACGTGCGCCGATGTTTGTGTCGGAAGAAGTTAACAATTTATTGTTATATGACTTAAATCTATTTATTGACCCTTTAGATGTCAAGTGCCTTGACTAGGAGATATGCCTTGTTGAGCGGGGGTAAGTCGAAGAAGTAGGGCCTGCAGACTTAAAGCTTAGGACAGGCTGAAGTCGGTCTGCCCTAAGTTTAACAAAATAGTAAAAGCTACTTAGTTTCTATATTCTCCAGAAATTGATCGACCACTGCATTGAATTCATCGGGTCTCTCCCAAAACATCATATGCTTTCCCATATAAGCGGTAGTGGCGGAAGGGGTATTAGCTTTGATCCATTTTTCAGCCACTTCCTTAACTTCATTTCGCACCACATATAGCATAGGGATCTTCCCTTCAAGGCCGATAAGGTCTTTGCTGTAGTCGAGGTAAAAACCAGTAGCGTTGGTAATTGCGGCGACGCTGCTAGAGGTTTGATTGGCGATATTAGATATCCAGGCAATATTTTCTGTAGTGGGATTCTCAAGCATCCATTTGGCGAACTCTGCAATCACATTTTCGCGGTCCTCAATAACCCCCTCAGTGAATGAGCGCGAGTATCCGTCTGAATCATCATTCAGATACCAGACCCACTCGTCCCGGCTGGCCCCAGAAATATCCGGGCCAGTGTCGATCATAATCATGGCTTTTATCTTGTCAGTGCCGAACTGGTTGAGATAGGCCAGTTGCTCGGTCACTCCGTAGGACCAACCCGCGAGAATCACGCTATTAAGCCCCAGCTTGTCAATCAGTGCAGCTAAGTCTCGAGCGTGTTGCTGATAAGTATGGCCCTCAACAGGCTTGGATGACATGCCCTGGCCGCGGGGATCATAAGCTAGTGCGCGATACTTGGTGGAGTCCTTGAAATGGGCAAGTTGATGCTCGAAAACCTTTGTAGACATCATCCAGCCGGGAATAAAGATGATTGTCGTATCGCCGTTACCCGCTTGTTCGTAGTGGATAGTGAGAGAGTTGTCGATCTTGATTCTCTCTGCTGCCACATAAGTAGAAAAAATAGACAGGATGCTAAATAAAATTACCAGATGAAGAGTCTTCATGACGCAAATTAACCCAATAAAATTTCTATAACGTTATCAGAGGAAGTTCGTAGGCGAAGTGGCTTCGGCTACCAATATTCGCTTAGGTCCACATTGTACCGTGGAATTACTGCTATTAGTTGCTGCTGCAATATTGCCGACCATATAAATTGCACAAACGTCCGTTTTATAGGATTGATTGCTTAAAGCCAAAGTAGGTGGGAGCTTAGGGTAGTTGGTTATGATTTTTCCCATTTGGATTGGTATAAAAATCTATATTGGGTGTGACTGCTCGGTATTTATCCAGAATTATCATAATGAAGAATAAAGGAATAAGTGACAGTACAGAGAAGTGTAGTGCAATGAATTTGGTCTCCTCTTGTATGGGCGCGCTGGAAAATATAATTATTTCGATAATAAGTAAGAAAATAAATAAAAAACACTTATTGAAATCTGACACTGAGTCAAATATTTTGGGACCCAATATCCAATGCTTCCAGGATTTGTGCGCAATAGCATCTAGTAAGTAATAGAGACCGCAGGTAAAGCTAACCAATGTCGTAAGCAGTAGTTCAAATACCCAGGCGGGAGGTTTGCCTGGAGCCGGAGGCCAAGCATTCGTAACTCCAAATTCTGTAAAAGAGAGAATGGCAAAGAGACCGGTCGTCAGCAGTACAACTGGAAATCGAAATACTAAAATCACCATACAAATTGCAGCAAAGGTCTCGAATATTCTCTGGATTGGCATAAAGATCTCGGCGTGGTCCGCTACCCAGGACAAGGCTCCCCGATACCAATACGGTGTATTCCCGTATTCGACATAGGAGTTAATGAGACCTCGGTACCCTTCTACAGTAAACCAATTTAATAGCCCATCCTCAAAAACCTGAAAGACTAACATTACCCCGATGGTGAGGGTAAATAGATCAATCCAGCGCCCTACTATCGGAGTTGAATCCTGCTTGGGGGGAGTATTTCGATACTTGTCTAAATACTTTGAAGCTATTGATAAAACGGCAATGGTAATACTGGATAGGGCGCTTACAGTGAATACGTAATCGCCACCATTGCGTGACATAGCAAAGACCCCAAATAAGAGAGCTGATGCTACAACAATCGAACAACTCCAGGTTAATAGGCTTACTCTCGGTGCTATCACCGCGCCTAAAAGCCGAGAACGAAAATTGTATTGAGATTCTTTATGGAGCTTGTAAATGCTAACTGCCAAGATTAAGGCAAATAGCGCAGGTGACAAAAACTCGAAGTACCAGCTGTTTTCTCCCATGTAAGTCAATCCCCACAGCAAGATAAAACCAAAAAACATGAGTGTCGCGCCCAAAACAATAAAAACACGCAATATCAAGAGGGTTCCAGCAAGCAATAGTGCCAGGTGGAGTGTATAGGTTACAAAAACTGAGTAGGGGATAAGGTAGCTGACCAGTGATTTGACAAGTGAAGGTGTGCCCTTAGTCTGTACAAGCTGATGTAACAAGCTTGCGAAGACATCCGGTGCCATTTGCCCATTAAAAAAGCGCGTGATAACTAACTGAATACAGGCTGCGCCTAAGAAGAGGCTGATAATGGCTAGCCAAGTAGTTTGAGATGTGGCGCTTCTTGCTTGCTCAGTACTCAAGTGCAGGCTGGATATAGGCATGTATCTTATCCGAGGCCCTTTAAGATTGATTTCCTTATTGGTGATTATGGCAAATTAGGTAAATAACTTACAAATTTTCGCCGTGTTGATGCTGTTGTAACTACAAGGCTGGCTACAGCCAACCTTGTAATCGATGAGTTGATAAGAAAGTTCCAAAGCGACATTTGGCGACAGCTTTAATTATGGGTTTCTCCACTCTGCAGCCAGGTCAATTGCTTGCTGTAAGATTGGCCATTCCAACAGACTTTGCTGGTATTTGGTAGCTTTCTCGCTTAATGAGATATTATAAACATATAGTCTATAAGCGAGTATTGCGTAAAATGCGTCTACAGCCCCAGCAGAGCCGAACATGAAGGGCAGTTTTGCTTTCGAGAAAATATCTTCAATCCTTTTTAACTCAGCCTGAATTCCAGGGTTCATATCCGGGGAGGAGTTGCTTTTATCTAGAGTGAAAGGGCAGTTGCTTCTTAAGGCGATGAAACCGGAGTGAAGTTCAGCACATAGGCTTCTTGATTGTGCTCGCTCAATATTTGATGAAGGGTACAAGATGCCTTTGGAGAGCTCATTAAAATACTCAGCGATTGCCAGTGAATCATGAATATAAGTATCTTCAAGCAACAACACAGGTACAAGTCCAGCTTGGGAATATTTAAGTACTTCGTTTTTGTAGTTAGGGCTGGAGAGGTCTATGGCTTTGATCTCAATGTCAAGGCCTGCGATTTGGGCGCATATCCAGACTCTTAAGGACCAGGTGGAATCAGTGCCTGTGATTAATTTCAAAATATGTACTCCTTTTTGGTGTTGCTGTAGAAAGTGGCAGGGTATTCAAGAGTATCTGAGAAGCTATATGTTGCCTCCCCTCGAGATATTTAGAAAAGAGTATACAGAATCTAGTGTTTAAACATTATGCTGAGACTTTCATGCTGACTGAAAATTTAAGGGGGAATTTAGAGGTAGCATTAGTTAGTCAGATAGCTTCTTCAGTAGTTCAATAATGTTAGGTTTTTCATCTGTTTTTCTCATAAAATACCGGGGGTATACCTTGTTTAAGTCTGGACCTCTCAGCAGAAAAACAAACTCTTCGCCTAATGATGACCCTTGGATATTACCGAGTTGATAGTGCCACATTTCCCAAAGTTCTACGTAAAATTCCGGGGGACATGATCAAGGTTGCTTTTAATTACACCATTTGGCATTAATTTAACATGGAGCCTAATCTTATTCCCTGATAAAGGACTGGTTCTCCCATCTGGATTAAAGGTGATTTCTCCGCTTGAGGTGATCATATCTACCTTTTGAACCAGAACATGTAAAACGTGATCGGTGCTTTCTAGAAGCTGTTCCAGTGTTGCAGGCTCTATAGATGTTCCATTTGCACAGCTAGAAAATAGTAGAAAGAAAATCAGTTTTTTCATGAGTATTATCTATTTTTGTAGGTTATACCAGGCAAAACATTGATTGCCTAGGGTAGAGATTATTAATAGCTGTTTTCGTCAGTAATGATAGTATTTCTGTCTGATTTCGATGGTTTTTCTATTCTAGTCAGAATATGGAGAGTCAATTCACAGGCCGCTACTTACTTGTGCCTTATTACTCAGCGGTAGTTCAATAATGGCCAATCACACCATTGCTTACAAGGAGATATCTCTATATGTTGGTGTTAAATCCTTTTTAAATCGAATTTCGATGTTTGCTAAATTTTAGCTGGCCCACTAGTTGTTAATAGGGTCTTACTATGTGTCCGTATGGGTTGATAATTATTCTGGCTTATTCTATTTAAGGATCTGAGGTGTAGTTTTTTAAAATTAATTTTCAGAAATGTTTATTTTAACATATTTAAAGGTGGGCGATTTTCTTTAATGCGGCTGCTATTTTCCACAAAATGTGGGCGTCTATAGGAGGAGAGAGTGAGAAACTGCTGCGGACCTGAACAATCAAGCCCGCTTGCTCCAGTGAATCACTCAAATGGTTTCAAACGTTTTGTAAGGTGCTTGCGAATATCTTTCATCGACTTTTCTGCAGTCTTGTGCCCCGCATTTATCGCAATTAGAAAGATTATGTCACGCTTGGGCATGATACGCACATCAGTAAACCAATATCCATTACTGCCAGTATGTGCAAGAAGCGATAACTCAGAGTCGTACACTGCGCCCCACCCGAGAGCGTAATTGCCTGTCACCGGTGAATGTAACTTGCGATAGGTTTCAGTCTTTAGCAATTTACCGCGACCATGTACGCCATTGAGCTGATCTTCTACAAAAAGATTCCAATCCTGGAGTGATATATTGATAGTTCCTGCGGGACCCATTACTTGTGGATTATCACTATTTTTGTCGGCAGGGTCTAGCGGGATGAGCTTGCCCAGCCAGGATTTTTTGTGGCCACGAGGTTGATTTAATGTGGTCGAAGAGCCGGGAGCTGCAAAACCTGCATTCTTGATACCAAGTGGAGCAAAGATCTGCTCCTTTATGAGATCTTCCCAAGTCTTGTCTGTTCGAGCTTCGGCGATAGCCCCAGCAATGATAAAGCCGAGATTGGAATATTCAGCTGAGCCAGCCTCGGAGCTGGGAGGTATAGTGAGGTAATGGCGTGCGACTGCCATGCGTTGCGCTCGAATACTGTGTTCCGGCTCGATTACTTTCATTAATGTAGGAAGCTCATACCAGCTGGATAAAGGGGGTAGGCCGGCAGTATGACTGAGCAATTGTGTGATCGTAATATTACGGTAAGCGGGGTCTATATCTTTTGCAAAAGAGGGAAATGAGTCAGCTAGTGTATCCTCAAATTGTAATATGCCCTGCTCGACTAAGCGCGCTACCATTGTTGCTGTAATCGCTTTGGTGTTAGAACCTATGTGCCAGCGGTCATTGATAGTTACTATTTCATTATGGCTCTGTGCGCGAACTCCGTCTACCGCCATAGCAGCGATTTCGCCATCGATTTGAACTAGTACACCGATTGCTGGAAGGTTGTTGCTATCTCGGGCATTAGTAAGTATTTGTTCGAGAAACTCTTGTAACGAATCTTCGGCATGTGCGATAAAGGGTGACGTTAGAAGCGTGACTGCCAGGAGAATCCTTGGTAAAGTTTTATTATATCCTATATGCATTTTAATAAGCCCGAATGAATTTTAAAGGCAAGTGCTGGATCTGTGTTTATACAGATATTTTATGTCGATTGGTATACTCTGAGGCTTCGATGCAATGAAGGGTTTTGGTACATTGTTGCCAAATGATTGTTTTAAATATTGTTCGTAATTATTTTCAGGTAAGTGCTAGAGAAGGGTGTTTTTTGAGGTCTTTCTGCTCGAAGAATTATAGGTTATAACAGCTACCTGATAATCGTATTGATCTGAACATCCTTTGTTTAATTTCAAGTCGACTTTGATATCCCTTAGTAATGATCTTTCCTTACTTTAGGGTGTTGACTGGAATATATGCTAACAGTATTTTTTCGATAATCTTTCTTTTGGAAGTTGATTCTTTAATGTATGCGACCTAGGAAGATTATACTTATAATCTATTAGAAATGGTGTCATTGTGAGAGAAGCCCGTCAGCAATTCGTGTAGGTGGTGATTGCTGACGGAAAATGAAAATTTGGATTATGGCTGAGTTTATCATCTGGGATCAGATGCATGTTAAAAATTACAAAAGCAAGAGCTTTTGGGATTTCTAGATAGCAAGATTTCGAGCTCGAAAAATTCTGTCGCGAGGAACAAACTGAATGTGTAGGTCTCGAGAAACATTCGGTGCACTGATATGGGAATAATCTCCGGTAGCTGTAAATTTATACATTTGTAAGTTCCGTCCGGCAATATACCTTCCCAACCCCCAGTAACCCTGATAGTTAATGGCTTGATCATCGGGGATTTGGTTTGAAAGAGTGCTTATAGTACGAGCAACACGTCGGTCTCCAATCATGTTTCTTCCCATTCTTAACCCTGTGACATGCGCAGAACCTATAGGGATTATTCCTCCTGGACGTCCGCCTATATTAAAGTGGTGAATAATTCTTCTTGCTATTCCCTTTTGACGTTTTTCTGAAGATTTCCACTCTCCATTTCCTCTCCATGAATCCACACAGGCTATATCCCAACTTTTCCGAGAAGCTATATTGATTAGTAGCGCTGATGTTTCAGTGTCAGTTACGCCACCCGCGAAATAGTCTTTTATCCTATTGGGGTAAGCGGAGAGAGTTCCTGCAGCTTTTATTTCATGCGGTGCTTCGACGAACAATGAGTGAGGCTGATCGCTATTATCAGCTATCGCTTCAGCTGCAAAGGAGAAACCGTGAGGTACATCATTATGCGGCTCTTGGACAATCACTAGCCCTCCGGCTTGCAATGTGGCGCGAACACGAGCCTTTGCGTCTTGCAGGGTTATATTGTTTACTGGCATTTTATATCTCCATCTTACTATAGGACGACTGGTTTAGCGTCGAATGTGCTCGGTGTATTTCTCGTCGAGTAGAACCTTTTTATTTGGCTTGGACACAACTGCAAAAGCAGGAGTTATCATATTTCAGTTTTTGTAATGCATGTATTGCTAATCAAGTTACTCTTCATGAAAGTTGGGTTCAAGAAATAAATGCAACACCTTTCCAAATTTTGTCTTAGTTTGTGAGTTATTTCTTTCGGGGTGTTTATTGCTCTGGGGTTTGTATCCTTTGTGAGGTAGGTTCCCTTTTAATATCCTGTAGTGTGGTTTTTATTAATATTGGCAATTTTAGAGATGGTCGTATCGAGTATGATTTCTAGGGTAGATTTTTTGGTCTTTTAAATCGGTTCTTCTGTGATAGATATTTTTGGCTAATTGTGTTTTTTCTGGTTTTCTATTGGTTCTTTTTTATAGGGATAGCTTTTGTGGAAAAAGTAATCTATAGTAGAAAATCTTCTACATGTGTAAAGAATGAAGGGGCAGTGTGACCAGATTACCTAATACTGCATCCCCTTACGGCACTCCGAGCTAAAAAGTTTAATTTTTTTTGTGACTTATTTGTAACCACACTTTTGGTCAAAAGTCTTGAGATTCTTGGAATGGTTTTGTTGGATCCATAAATTGAGGAGGTGCTAATTCTCGGTGGGGTAGAAGAGAATAGATTTTAATCTGGGTTGATCTAGTGATGTAGAGAGTTACAAGATGAAATAGAGTTGCCAGTTTGGCCGATAAGTAACAAAAATAAGCTGCCCGGAGGCAGCACATTAATATATCTAGTTGCAAAGTCCTAATTCCCGCTCAATCTGAGCCTTTCTCCAAACTGAGTAACTGGCTGGTATCTTTGCCTCTTTGGTGCCATCGGCAAGGATGGCGCGGCCGAGGTTTGGCCAGCATAGTACGGCCAATACCCTGGGCGCGATTACTTGGAAGACTTTGGGTGGCCCCATTAGGGATTTGAGTCTCTGTATTAATGGTAGCCAGGATGCGGGGACTACCTGTTCTGCGATCATCCATGAGGCCTGAGGATCACTACCCAGTTGCTTTGCCAGGGATTCGTAGCGCAATGTAGCGGCTCTTAGTGAGGCTTGGGGTGGTGCGAGTATAACGGCACGGGCCCTTCTCTCTGCACAGAGTAGGCAAATCTCTTTGGGGAGACCGCTACTTTCTGCAAGCTCTTGGTTGAGTGCCCATCCACCGGCTTTGATATCGCATTGGCAGATAGAGCAGTTATATTTCGGGTTTTCAGGGGTGAATACAGAACTAACTTTTTGGGGGCGTTCGCCATTTTTCCAGATGAGAGAGTGTCTTTTAAAAATATTGCTGGCAAAGTATCGGGTATAGGTCAGCCAGTCGATATTGGTTACATTGCCGAAACGGTCTTTGTGTACAACATCGGGAATATTGTGGCTGTAAAGGTGACGTAAGCAGTGAGGGCATGGCTTTAGTTGATCCTGGGGAAATGCCTTTCGCGCTTCGCTATAGTCACTGCTTATCCAAACCGGACCCTTATAGTTATTCACTATTGGGCACTTGGGGTAAATATGAACTTGACCAAAAGAGTCCGGGTTTTGTTCCAGGCCAAATAAAAAAACCGGTATACCCCGGTAGCGCCAAGCCACAGGTACGCTGTCCAGATCGCTTGAATCGAGTTGCATTCCAGTACGGATGGCTTTGGCTAAGCTGTTTCGATCAGGCATTTCAGATAAGCGCTGTGCTAACGGACGTTTGCCGGCTGAGAATGAATCCCCATCGTTAATGACATAAGGTACTGATAGTGCTCGTGTGGCGCTTGGGAATGCTGTGATAGCCTGACGGTTTTGAATGGGTTGAAATTTTGTGAGGTTCACAGAGCTTCCTCAAGGATTTGCAGGATATGGCTCTCAGAGTCTCTAACTACCCTGAATGCTACCCGGCGGGAACGATCTGGATCTTCTACCCCATTCTTATCCAAGACTGGGCGAGCTGAGGAGTAACCGACAGCTGCTACCTTGGCCCGTACCAGGACGGCTTGCTGCGAAGGCAGTAATGAATGGGCATATTGCATTACGGCTCGGGAGCGCTGTTGGGAAAGTCGCAGGTTGTGGAAATAACCAGCTTCCGGTGCGGATTGATCTCCCCATTCAGAACTTGTGTGCCCTTCGATTTGGATTGCGGCAATGGAATCCATATAGGGCGTGAGCGCTTCGATGTAGCGAGGTACAAAGGAGGACATAATCTCGCGGGCATTGTCGCTCAGGGTAAAATCACCGGTTTTAAATAAGGCATCACTGTTATTAAAGGAGATGGCCAGGGTTTGCTTATCCAGAGACGCTCCCCAACGAGTTAAGTCGTGGGCAAATTCCTGTTGCAGAGTTTGATAGATGGCCAACTGGGTGTCCCGGTAAGACTCTGCGAGTTCGCGGATCTTGGCGCGTTCGTCGATAAGAGAGCGCATTACAAAGACGGCAATACAGAGAAATACCATCATCAGGCCAGCCATCATGTCCGATAGGCTAATCCATTGACTATCGCTGGACTCACTACTGGCTTGCGTGCTTTCAAACATGCGCCTCTCCAGTGACTCTCTGAGCTTGCGCATCGACTCTCTTCATTTGCTGGATGAGCTGACGGAAGTCTCTGGAGAATTCACCGCTTAAAGTGCCAAGGGCATCGCCCATCGCTGCCATAACACTCTCTACCTCATCGCGCAGACGTTCATCCAGAAGTTCATATTGACGCTTGATACTGACATCGGCATTACTAAGATCGCGAGTAATCACTTGTGACAATTCGGTAATCATCTGGTTGTGAGTTTTGGCGATCAGCTGAGCTAGCTCGGCCATGGATTCCCGGTGACTGGTAGCCTGCTCGTGAATTGCTTTAGAGAAGTGGTTGGGGTCCATACTGGTAACCACATCGGCCAGGGCTACGACCTTACTGGTTCTTTGGTCGAATACTTCCGCCTGGGTCCTACTCAGGGAGATCAGGTTGGAAACCTGGGCCCCCAGTTGCTGTTGAGCTTGGTCAATTCCTCGGGTGAGCGCTTCAAACTTGGGCGCAATATCGGGGATCGATTGCTGTAGAACTTCAATAGAAGCTTGTTGCTCATTCAGCATGATTGATATCTGCTCTGCGTGATTGCGCTGCTGCTCTACCAGGGTCGGAATCACGTTGAAAATTTCTGGCAGCTCAGTAATACGCTGGTGTAACAGCAGAAGGTTTTCCTGAGCACCATTAATTTCATTGAGAAGAGTTGCAGTTTGGTCGCGGTAAATAGTTGCGAGTTCTGCGTGCTGCTGATGCTGATCTATTAGGGCCTGCAGGGCAGGGGATACGGCCTCTAATTGCTGGGTAAACTGCTGTAGGTTCTCACCCATCTGGGCATTCAGGCCGCTATTAAACTTTTCTACAACCGCAGTGAGTGACTGTAGGACTTCATCACTAATCTGTCGCTGGAATTTTGCCAGATCTTCGCGCTGACCGTTAATAGCCTGCAGTATGTCATCTGCTGTCGCTTTAGGGGCTTGTTCTTTAGTGAATATTTGAAAAATAGTTCGCAATATCAGGGATAGGAAGAGTCCCAAGATACTGGTCATAAAGGCGGTTTCCAGACCTTGCATCAGTTCTGAAATTGAGGTGTCAATATCGTTTAGATCAAATCCATAGATACCGATAATGATACCGATAAAAGTACCTAAAATACCGAGGGCAGTCAGTAGTGACGGCGTTTCCTTTACAAAGCGGGGAAACTTGCCTAAAGGGTAGAGGATTATGGCTATAGCACCAATGGCAAGCATGACCATAAGAAAGGTGTCGGTAACCTGTTCCGCAGACAACTTGGTTAACCAGTGATAGAAAAACTGGGTCATTATTTATCCTTTACAACTTTTTGCATTGTTATTTCGTGATAAAAAGGTCCGTTGGGTATTCGCCCGGTTCCCTGGCTGAGTACTTTCATCTCTGGTAGAGATTTCACAACATCGGTGATAGTGCGGAGCTGGGGCTGCTTACTACCCGAAGCGTGAATATAGGTTCCAACCTGGCCCGACTTTTGAATTTCAAATACACCACAGTTGACGGGAAGCTTGTTTTGTTTGAATAGCAAAAAGTGCATCACGCCACCATCACTGAGATATTGATGCAGGGCTTTAGTGATCAATTGTATTTGCTCGGTGGAAAAGAAATTGAGAAGGTCCCAGAGGAGGATGCAATTGAGATCCTTTGGTAGGGTTGCCTGTCGCAACGCGGCCTGAACGGCTTCTTCAAATGGCACTTTTCTGCTGATTTGCCAAGCGAGCGATGAGTAAAAATCAGAAATAAACAGTTCGCCCACCTCCCTTTGGAGGTGTTCCATATTTCTCCCAGCCTTTTGCCCAATATCCAGAACTTTGCTGACCGGTGAGCGCTTGACGTGAGTCAGGGCGGTGTCGAGAGCGGTTAGCGAAATATTAGTAAGGCGGTTTTTTGGAAAGCGGATACCGCTGCTGATGATCCACTGGCCATCACTGAAGTTGGCGATTTTACATTGCCATACTCAAACATTAATTCGATAAGGTCTTTACGCATCCCCTCTCTTTGTAGCAGGGAAGAGCGCAGGGAGAAGTTGCCCATAGTCTTCATTAAATTCAGGGATGAGTACCTATAGGTGGGCAGTGGTTCTTCCAGGTGGAGCGGTTCTGTATTGAAGGTAAAGCCAGAAAGGCGTTTAAAATCCGCGGGCCCCTTGGGCATAGTGCCGGTGTACAGCATTGTATGGAAAATGGTACGCGGCTTTAAGTGGGGTCGGATTTCCTCAATGAGCTTGGTAATAAGCTCAGGCTCCATAAAGTTGAATAGATCCCAGCAGAGCACCACATCAAGCTTGATTCGTTGGGGCTTTTTGGTGAGATATTCAGAAAGCTTAACGGCCCTGACTTCTTTATCGAGGGCAGAAGTATCCAATAGCAGACTGCGTAAATCTTCGATAAATGTCTGGCAGGAGCGCTCCAATAAAGGCTGTGTGGTGCCAAACGAAAGGCATCCCAAATCTAAAACTTTACTACCTGGTTGAATGACTTCATCCACCAAAGCAGCAATACCAAATGAATGATGCTGCAACATATTTCCCACACCAAAACTAAAGCCCCGGCATTAGCCGGGGCCCATATTGAGGATTAACTAAGAAGGTTTCCTAGCTTTCCTCAGCTTCTTCTTCGGTCTCTTTAGTGCCGAAGAGGTAGTCGCTGGTGTCGGACAGGCGAGAGGAATCGCTCGTGCTTGTGGTGCTGGAGGAGTAGGTAGAGCTGCCGCGAGTACGGGCTGCGGGCTTCTCTTCTGCTGCGGGCAGGTCTGGGTGTACCAGACGATCAGAGAACTCCTTGTGGCGCTCTTTCATTTCGGAATCGGTATCAACCATATCCATGGAGCCACGGAATTTACCGCCGTCGTCCAGCTTGATTCTCGGTGCAATCAGATTGCCATTAACTTGTGCGGTGTTGCGGATTTCGATCAACTCATCGGCAAGGGCATCGCCATCCAAGGTGCCTTCTACAACAATATTTTTTGCGTGGATATTGGCAGTAACTGCACCGCCAGTTCCAACAGAAAGATTGTGACCAACCATGATCACGGTACCATCAACAGTACCTTCCACGTGCAGATCTTCGGTGCCGATCAGCTCGCCACGAAAGTTAATACCTTCACCCAGCACTGACTTGGAGCCTGAGCCCGAAAGAGATGATTGCTGCTCAACAGCGCTCATGCCTGCTAAAAATGGTGTGGAGTCATTGCTTTTGTCAGTGCTCATAGAAATAAGTCTCTCTGTTTAGAAAAGTCAGCTGTTGCGTCGATTGCACCGATAACCGTGGTTACAGGGTTGTCGATACGTTGGGTTTTTGTCAAATCGGAAAATCAAAATTTTCAAAAGTGATAAGGCACTTTTTAATGGCGGGTACGGATTATTTTGATACTGAATAAAACCTATCAAAACAAACGGCCCTACATTTATGTCAAATTTTTTTCTTTGCTGTGAGTGTTTTACTAAAAAAGAAAATTAGACTATCAGTGCTTTTGGTCACCTAAAATATCCCTGTCTCTGCCTTTTCCCTATTGTGCACATACCTTAAGAACGACTTCCTTTGTCCTTTTACAGTTTTCGTCTCTCTCGTAAAGTTGCAATGCCCGTTTTCTCGTGCTTGCATCAAGGTGAAGAAGAGGCTCTTCTGACCTTAAGCTACGATCGATTTTTGCGATTGCTGTTGATATCGCTATATTCTCGCTATTTACTTCAGGCTCGACCTGTAAGTAAATATTTACTTCCTTTTGTGGAGGGCATACTTCTAATTGTCTGCTGATGGGTATCGAGCCTATTGGCACAAAACAATATATGATTGGAATACTACCTACAGCGAGCTTACCAGCGTTTTCGGTCTGGCAATCAATCAAGCTGACCTCGACTTGAATGCGCTGAATTTAGCACGGATTGCATGCTAAAAGTGTGACTTGTAGCACCTTTTGGTCGTGATGATCGTCGTTTCCTGTTTTTTAATCCGCTAATGATTTGTGGATTAAAATATTGTTGCAATATGCGATGTATTCCTATGTAAAGAATTGTTTATGTTGGCATTTGGATTAATGTCTGAGCCTCGCATTCTTGCGCTTTCAAAATTCTATCCTAAATGTAAGTGTGCACTTATTTGCAATGACTATTGGGTGTCTTCAGGAAGGCTGTTTTCACAGGGTGGAGCTGCAGGCAGTTTTTGCTAGGATATATATCACTCACTGCATACCTCTCAGTCCCACCCACAAAAAGGTAGGCCCAAGAGATATTTTTGGTGGCGTTGGCAGGGGTGCCAGCCTTGCTGGGCTGGCTAAATTTCAGGGGTAATTTGGATTTTAAACGGAGTTCCGTTTGAAGTTTTAAACTCTACCTCTGCAGCTTGGTTGAACCCTGTCACCAGAATGGGACTTGCTATCTGCTTATAACCACTAGAAGCCCCAAATTCATATATTTTTGTCTGCAATCGAATTTGGTTTTCAGAAACTTGTTCGGCAGATACCTCGAACCTAAGTGTGTTTTCAATTTGGATTTCGCTTTCATCTCCTTCGTTATTGAGGAGGCGGACGGAGGTCAGGTTCTCGTTTCTGGTGCTGGCATCTACCTTAAGCATTATTGGAGAAGCTGACGATAAGGAGGTATACAAGAGCAAAGTCGTACCCAGGGCCAATATTGCGGTGAGATATTTTCTACCCTGCTTGGCTATTGATATTTTTGGGTTTTCCTGAAGGATTATATCTATGGGCTTCAGTGAAAATGCTGAAGATATTGCTTTTATTGAATCTTGAGAGGCATTTCCACTTTTTTCTATCCGTTGAATGGTTCTAAGGCTTAATGATGCAACATCGGCTAGTTGTTGTTGACTCCAAGCCCTAGTTGTTCTCAGTTTAATAATTTTCTTTGAGTTAACTTTCACTTCCATACTTCTGTCCTCTGAAAATTGAGCTCCATTTTCAGGGGGCAGTCCTTATTGGTTACGATATTCTTGCGACACCTGTCTGACAGCTATATGACTTTGTCCAAACAATAGGCTGTCTGTGCAAATTGCGGTCAATGGTGGGCGTGTTTGAAGGTTAGGTGATTCACTGATGTACTACAAGGGGCGCACAATCTTTAACTATTGCCCTGAATTCATATTCTGGGTCGGGAAGACATCTATAGGCTCTAAGTTCTCACTTTGAGATAAGTAAAAAGCTAGGGAGTTGAGTCAGGTTGTAACTGGAGGTTCGGATAGTAGCTTTTTGGGGGGAAGGTTACCACTAAGCAAAGCCAAAGAGCTTTCAATGAGAATATGTAGCAAGATGACTTATGGAGCTTCTGAACAATTCCGTAATATCTCTGTGAGCCAGAAGCATCACGGATTTATTTAGAGGCTCCTTATATAAATTTAACGTTCCAAGCCATTAAATCTTAATACTACCGTGAAGATAATCTATAGCGCCTCCCTTGAGAGAGACTCTGTTACTATGCAGTTCGCAGTGAATTAGTCCAGTCCGCTTGGAGAGTTGCTTAGCTAAAAGTACATCCTTTTTAAATTGTTGGCTCCAATATGGTGCCAGTTGACAGTGCGCTGACCCTGTCACAGGGTCTTCGTTTACCCTTAATTTTGGATAGAAGCATCGGCTAACGAAATCAATATCGTTACTTGCCCCAGGAGCGGTAATGACAACTCCTCGTTTATCCAGCTGGGAGAGTTTTATAAAATTTGGATTTACAGATTTTAGATCGGTTTCGCTACCCAACACAGCTATATAATCATATGCACACAGAACTTCTTGCGGAGTGATGCCGAGGCCATCAATAAGAGCACCAGGTGCTTCTGTGGATACCGGAATGCTAGCCGGAAAGTCCATGCTATAGACAACTCCCGATCTCTGGACTAACAGTGGGCCGCTTTTTGTATCAAACTGGATGGTTTGGCCTGAGTATCTTAAATGAGTAAATAGAACGTGGGCAGCTGCGAGTGTGGCGTGGCCACATAAATCTACTTCTGCCTCAGGAGTAAACCATCTCAGAGAAAAGGAATCTTCATTTTTAACAAAGAATGCGGTTTCAGAGAGATTGTTTTCCTCAGCTATCTTTTGCAGCGTATCATCCGCAAGCCAGTTATCAAGAGGGCATACAGCAGCGGGATTACCTTCAAATACCTCGGAGGCAAAGGCATCTACTTGATAAATTGCTAGTTCCATTAGTTTTTTCCTTGAGTAATAGATGCTATTTTGGGGCAGTATAAAATTATTGTGATAGTTGGCTTGTTTGTGCCAGTTTGTTTTTTGGTATACAAACTATCTAACGGCTGAGGGAAGCCAGGATGCTCATACCATCAGTGCTCCATGGGGCGGGTCTTCAAAGTCTACAGAAATATAGCGAACTATTTACAGGCTCTCTAGCTGCGCAAAGCGACGTTCGTAATAAATCAAGCCGTTGGATATGCGCATAATCTCAAGAAGGTCTCCAGAAGAAAATCCAACAACAATCTTAATAGGTGCTTCGTCACTGTATTGGAGAAGTTGTTCGTTTTTGCAGAGTTCTCGCGCTAAGAGGGATGTATAGCATAAGCTGAAACCAATGTATCCGTCTCTATTTAGGTGTTTCGGCTTGTTAGCTCCTTTACACAAGGCTGCAATATTTCTCAAATATCTCGAGCCCAAATCAGATTTTGAATATATCCAATCCTGTCTGCTTTTAAATAGTTGAGGAAGTAGAGTTAAGCTGATATCTGGGAATTCCCGGCCAATACTATCTCTGAATTCACGTAGCTCGAAATATAGGATTGAAGGAGGAAGCGAGCCCCCAGCAGCTACCAGTTCTGTATCGAACCATGTTTGGGCTAGGTCAAGTTCATCCGTTCCTAGCATAGTGGGCAGCTTTAGCCATGCCAAATTGGGAGTTCGGCCATCAGCCCAAAAAGAAAGGTTTTCAAGGCCGTCTTGGATGGATTCATTTTTTTCTAGTGTATCGAAAATCACTTCATAGTATTCAGCTATAGACAAACCCCGAACTCCTGTCATATCTCATTTTTGCTTAGTATATCGATCAAGCAAGTCAGTGGGGATGTTTTTGGCTTTTCCTTCTGATTCAGCAGTATGTGCGCTGGGGCGCAATCTAAAACAACCATCCCGTTCGAAATGAAATTCCAACAAAAGCAAAGAGAACGGACAGTACTGTAACTGGGATAATATGGTATGCCAGTGCAGTGAGATTTTTTTCAGAAAGATTTGGAATGATTCGCAGCCTTGCGTCAATTGCCAGTAAGAAAGTGCATGCCAAAAGAATCAGTTTGAAGGATACCAGGCGAGAAATTGGATTGGAGAAGTTGAACCACTGCGATAAGTCAGGCAGTAGGGTATATGAGAGATATAGCCCGGAGAGTATTTGAATGAGCAGGGCGGGGATGCCAATCTTTTCGTAGCTGCTTTCAAACCGGGAAAGAAAAGCTACATCCTTATCCCGTAAAACTTTGGGTAGTATTGTGCAGGCAAGTATCAGATGCCCACCGGTCCAAATTGTTGCACCTAGAAGGTGAAAAAAAGTACTACGTTGTACATCCTGTCCCCCAGACAAATCCTTGTTGGGGGACTATAGCGCTAAAATCTACGGGTGTCTGCTGCCAAATAGGGGTAGAAAGTAGCGCTGTCTACTCCCTGGGTTCCGGCCGGGACCAAATCCAGTAGGCGCCGCAGCTGATGCCGCCAATGGTAAAGCAAAGAAGGTAAATATTACTGATATGAAGGATGGCAAAAGCTAGGGATATAGCCATTGTCAGGCTGGCCAGTAACTTGGTTCTGCGGCTTACATAACCACTGCGCCAAGTCCGCAATAGATGCCCAAAGAGATGGTGTTCTTCGATCCATTGGTGCAGGCGCTGGGAGCTGCGTGATGCGGCCCAGGCACCGAGGACAATAAATACAGCCGACGGCAGGCCGGGAAGAATGGCTCCGATAATGCCAAGGGCGATAAAAAAGCAAGCAGCGGCGCCCCACAGCCAGCGCATCCAGCCCTTTGCCAACGGCGGGGTGTAGGACATTACGCTGTCTTCAGTGGATTCTTTCATTCGGTACCTCTACCTTCTAGCTTATTGCAGTAGTTGTGCATCAAAAGTAACAATATTTGTCCGCTTGGTCTGCTTGCTCATAAGCAGTTTGCCCAGCACCTAGTCAATAGAGTCAGCAGGCCGATAGGTCGCTAGTGCAGGGTAACGGATTATGTGGATGATTTCCTCTGTCCAGGGAGGTGACTTTCTGGTTTATGTGAAGCCAGGCCTCCCAGTTCTGAGAAAGCAATTTATTTTGGTTAACGAATAAAAAATTCGACCGGAACGGCCATTGTCAGAGGATCACCGGGTACCTCTTCTGGTGGTCTAGGCAGTGGTTCTGCCCTGCGCACCAAGGCCACGACTTCTCGGTCGAGAGACGATATGCCACTGGCTCGGTGCAGCTCAACCTTTAGTACTTTGCCTTTTCTGTCCATCGTGAATTGTACCCAGGGAATACCTTGTTGACGCCGTATTTGGGCGCTACGGGGGTAGCGTTTTCTTCGCTCAAGGTGAGCCTGTAATTGGTTCTGCCAGGTTAATCTGGCTTGTGATTCCCTCTGGTTCAAGGCGCCCACTTCCGGTGCCGCAGCTTGCTCTGCTTCTGCTACATCTGCCGCGAGAGGGGCTGATGTTTCTTCAACAACAGTTTCTCCAGTAGCCTCTCCACTGGAGTCTTGTTGCTGTGCGATTTCCTTCTCTTCCACTGGCTCAGGGGTCTCTTCCTTTTCCTCCGTGGGGGGCTCCTCTTCGGGCTTCTCAATGGCAATTTCCGAGGGGGCTTCTGGCAAAATAACAGGCTCTGACTGCGCAGAGGTTTTTTGTGGCTCGTTGCTCTGCTGGTTTGCGGGAGAGGATTCCTGTTGTTGAGGACCTACCGGTAGCGACGTGGGTGGTGCCACTGGAGCGGCTACCATACTGACTTCAAATACCTGTGGTGCTGCAGCAGGCGGAAGTGCCAGTTCGGATTTGGGTTGCCATAAAAAATAGACGGCAATAAGTCCGTGAAGGGCTAGGGCACAGCAAAAGGCGCAGAGCGATAGAAAAAATCGCGGACGCTTCGCAGATTTTACCTTCGGGCCGGCCAAGAGGCTCATTGGTTTACGGTCGCCGGTTTATCCAGACCTACCAGAGCGATTTTCTGGTATCCGGCACTGGCAAGGCGGTTCATCAGGTCCATCAAATCCCCATATTCCACTTTGCTGTCGGCACGCAGCAGGATTTGCTGTTCTGTGCCAATTTCATTTGCCCGGAGTTCAGCAGCTAAGTTCTCCCGCACAATAACTTTGTCCTCACCGAGAGTCAGGGTGAGGTCCTTTTGCAGGGTGAGATATTTCGGATCTTCTGCCTGGGGTTGTTGTGGAGCTGTCGCCGAGGGTAGATTGACGGGCACGCTTACAGTGGCCAACGGAGCCGCAACCATAAAAATAATTAGCAATACCAGCATTACATCGATAAAAGGTGTGACATTGATATCGTGCTGTTCTGGCAGTTCTTCGCTATTGCTGCTGTTGAGATTGAATGCCATTAGTTGACGCCCTGAACCTGCGGTACTGCGCGCTTTTTGTTCGCGCTAACCAGTTCGGCGAGCGGGCGCGCATTTGGATGATGGCGATCCAGGTCCCGACTAATCAGTACCATTAAGGCGGTGACATTATCGGCCAATACCGCACGATAATTGCCGATAGCCCGGGAAAAGTAGTTGTAGATCACTACCGCCGGAATTGCAGCAACCAGGCCGATCGCAGTTGCCAGCAGGGCTTCGGCAATACCTGGAGCCACTACGGCCAGGTTTGTGGTTTGGGTTTTTGCGATACCGATGAAACTGTTCATGATGCCCCAAACAGTTCCAAATAAACCGACAAAGGGGGCGACGGAACCGATGGTTGCCAGAATTCCGGTGCCACGGTTCATGTCGGTAGCGAGAGAAGCTTGGACTCTTTCCAGGCGAGCCAGAACACGTTCTTTTAAGCCGTCATCTGACACTGGGCCACCTGAAGATAAGTCGAGTTCGTGGCGACTCGCTTCTACCAATAACAGGGCACCGCCGGTTTGGCCTGAAAGCTTTGATTCAGCATTGGCGAACGTCTTGCTTTGGATCAGGGTTGCCAATAATTGTTTGGCCTTGCGACGTGTTATTACCAGCTGCAAGGTTTTAAAAAGCCAAATCGCCCAGGTTAAAACCGAGGCCAACAGTAGGCCGATCATTACGCTTTTAACGACGATATCCGCGGCGTGATACATTCCCATGGGAGATAAATCGTGTGCGCTGAAAGCGGTATCTCCAATGTTGGAGGTTGCAGTCGAGGTAGAGTTGTCTTGATTTTCTTGCAACCCCACGGAGGTTTCCACATCTCCCTCGAGAACTATTTCTGTATTGCTTTGTTCGCTTGAGTTGGAATTATTTTCCTGCGCTAAAGCCGGCAATGGGCCCAATGTGCTGCCTAGCAGGCACAATAAAATTACAGTCCAGATTTTCATTACCGACTCCTGGCTTCAGGTGAAAAATAAATTAGGGTGTAGCGGGCGCTAATAATTGTTCGACATTTTGTCGTGCAAAAGCAAAGGCTTGTTTGGCCCCATTGAGGGCTACTTCTTTTTGCTCTTGGTTGAGTTCAAGAGCATCTAACGCAGTTTTGAATTGGCGCCAGTGTAACCCGCGACCGTCTTCATGTCCTGCCAAGTGGCGTGCGCCGAACTCTTCTGATAAATCCAGATGTTTGCGCGCGTACTTGAGAAGGAATGCCGCTCCTAAGTTGGAGCCTTCAACTACGTAGAGCCAGCCCAGTGCAGAGTGGAAATCAGTAATTGTGACTTCTGCTGCGGCTTGTTGATCAGCTTTTAAATCGCTCTCGGGCATTTCGAAATCAGCACAGTCCTGGAGGACTGCTTCAGAGCGGTCTCTCTCTTTCAGGCCGGGCAAAAAATTATTTAATTCGTCACTTTGAAACCAATCAGATACCGCTTGATGCAATCGCGACTGCGTGCGAACAAACAGTGCATATCGCTCGCGATTGGAAAATGGTGACAGGGACATAATGCGTTGATCTAGACTCTCGTGGGTCGTATTAGTGCCTTCTTTCAGCCAAGCGGAAAAGGTGGGCTCTGTTGGTTCAACGGATTGGCATTCTGCTGGGTTGCTCACGGGATTTTTCCAAAACAAATTAAACAATAACCGCCCGGTTATTCCGGTGGCTTTGTAATGGGTGACGGACCAAATTCAAATTAACCCATCCCGTTGATCAATATTTTTTGAAAAATTCACCGGGTTATTCCAAATTGATATAACATTCTCAGCTCAGCTACTTTAAATGAGAATAGATATCATTTACAGTCCCCGCCCTCAAAAGATTACAGCGCAAGGTCTGAGTTTTGGCCCCGGAAACCCCTTCAACCCCAGGATTTGATGAGCTTTACCAAGAGCACCACGAGTGGCTTGTCCGTTGGATTGCGCGCCGAACTTCCGGTGTTGATAATGCCCAGGATTTAGCTCAGGACACTTTTATTCGTCTGCTGGATAGGCCGAGCCTGCCTGCGGGGATTCGAAGCCCGAGGGCCTGGTTAACCAAAGTGGCCGGGAACCTGCTGATCGACCAAGCCCGTCGCCAAGTGCTGGAGAAAAATTATTTAGCGCTGCTGGAAAATTTGCCGGAACCGGAATGTCCCTCCCCGGAAGATAAGTGGGAGCTATTGGGGCTTTTGGAGCAAATTGATCAATTGCTCAGTGGTCTGCGCCCGATAGAGAAAACGGTATTTCTAATGGCGAGACTAGACGGCTTAACATACCGCCAGGTGGCTGAGCAGCAGGGGCTAAGCCTTTCCTCAGTAGAGAAATATATCGCAAAAGCCATGCTCAAGTGCTATGCCGCTGCGTACGATAACGAATAATTTTCTATGGACTTGGAACTTGCTTGCTGATGTCAAACGCCCCAGAAAAAAATAGAGAAAAAATTCCTGAAGCAGTACTGTTGCAAGCCGTTAGCTGGCGCGTTCGCCTGGGTTCCGGCGAGGCGCTTGACTCAGAGCGCGATGCTTGCAGTCAATGGCGTTCGGCGGACCCTCTGCATGAACTGGCGTGGCAGCGTTTTGAGCGGATGGAGTCACCTCTAGATACGGTGGCTCGCCGAGCGCCGCGTTTGGCCCATTCCACCCTCAATCAAACCGATGCAGAAATTCGCCGTTTAAATCGCAGGGCTGCTCTTAAAACCATGGGCGGTGGTGTCCTTGGGGCTTTTGCCGTTGGCCTGGTGGGATATGACACCGGTTTGCTGAAGTATATGTCTGCCGATTATTCCTCTGGTTCTAAGCCGGCCCAATATACTCTGGATGATAAGAGCCAAGTCTGGCTAAACACCGGTAGTGCCATTGAATGGGAATCGGGCACAGCAATCCGTTCCCTTGTTCTGACTAAAGGTGAAATGCACTTGACCAGTGCCGCTGACCCGAGGCCAATGCAGGTATCGGTGCCTCAGGGGCAGCTGATTTCCCGTGACTCGCGCTTTTTTGTCCGCAATGGCGATGACCACACGATTTTGCAGGTTGTGGAAGGTGGGGTGCAGGTTCAGCCGAGTGCGGATATAGAGCCCTTTGCAGTTAAAGCGGGTGAGGCTTATCGTCTTACTGGAGCCGGTTCACTCGCTCTGGACAGCAAGATGTTTGATTACAGCGGATGGATTGACGGGGTGCTTTCAGCTCGGAGCATGCCATTAGGGGCACTGCTTGAAGAGTTGTCTCGCTATCGTGTTGGTTTTTTACGCTGTGATCCGGCATTAAGAGATCATCAGGTTTCCGGGGTTTTCCAGCTTCACGATATCGACACCATCCTAAAAATATTGGCGCGTTCGGCGGGAGCTGAACTGAGCTATACCACGCGCTGGTGGGCAACGATTCAATTGCAGGGCTGACGGTTTTTTCGGAACGGGCAACCTTTAATTCCTGCTCTTATTGCCAGATGACCACAAAAAGTTATCAGAAGGTGTCATTTTTTATTTTTGATGACGCTTTTGATTGCTAGTTTTCCCTCCGAAGCAAAAAAAACAAAATAATTCTCATTTAGATTACGGGTTTTTGATTTTCGTTCGGCTTCCTAGTTATACACCTGAGAATAGGAAGCCGCTTAAATGCAGTCCCGCGCCCCAAAACATATTTTGCCCACCTTGTTGGCACTGTTGTTGGCCGTAGTTCCCGTATCGAGTTTTGCGCAAGCCCAGCAGGGCAATACAGCGTTGATCGAATTCAGTTTGCCTGCGGGTAATCTGGGAGATGTGCTCAACCTCTACTCGCGTCAGGCTGGGGTAACGCTCTCTTTCGACGAGAACCTGGTGGAAACTATTTCTGTTCCAGCACTATTTGGTAGCTACCGTGCAGAAGAAGCTCTGTTGAGCTTGCTGCGGGGCACCAACCTGCAAGCGGTTCCCGTTGGTAGCGGAGCCTGGTTGATCCAGTCCGCTGGCGAGCAGGATCTGATGGTGCTGGACAGCATTCAGGTTGAGACCCGTGATGGCGGTGAAAAAGACCAGGTATTTCGCGAGTCCGGTTCAGTAAATATTCTCACCCAGGAAAATATTGAGCGCTTTCGCGGTACCAGTGTTGGCGATATTTTTCAGGGCACCCCCGGTGTACTTATCAGTGAAAACCGCAATTCCGGTGGTCTGGATGTCAATATTCGCGGTATGCAAGGGCAGGGCAGGGTTCCTGTCTTAATCGATGGCAGTCGCCAGGAAACAACGATTTATCGTGGTTATGCCGGGGTTTCCAGTCGCAGTTATATTGACCCAGATCTGATTGGGTCCTTGCGTATTGATAAGGGGCCGGTAATGGGTGCCGAGGGCACTGGCGCTACCGGTGGCGTTGTCAGTGTAAATACCCTGAGAGCGGAAGATGTCGTAAAACCCGGCGAATTGTCGGGTTTCCGTGTTCGTGTCAGTGGTATTGGAAACAATAGCGAGGCTCCAGAGGCTGGTACTTACGCTGGTTACCACTTGCCGCGCCCTGTTTATCGCTCCGATTGCCGCTTTGCAAGTGATTGCACCGCTGACTATACAATGCCGGACAGCTTTGCGCCGGACCATGGAATGGATAGGCCCAGCCTGTTGGATTTTGAGGGTTACGCGGCGAGCTTTGCGGGCGCCCAGCGTTTTGAGTGGGGTGATCTGGTATTGGCTCACGCCCAGCGCGAACAGGGAAATTACTATGCGGGTACTGATGGCCCCGCGCCGGAAGTGGTTATTGGTGAGCCTCAAGAAATGGCTTGGTATACCGAGACTAAGGTTGAGCTGGAGAGTGAACTGGGAGAAAGCATCCCTTACCGCGCCGGGGAGCGGATTCCGAATACTAGTTTTTCTAGCGATTCCTGGTTGTTAAAAAGCAGTCTCCATTTGCCAAAAGACCAAAGTCTTGAGCTGGGCTATATCCGCTATAACAGTATCTTTGGTGAGATGATGCCCTCGCAAGTTCTTTCAAATTTCGGTCAGGCGCGCGAGTGGCTCGATAGTGAAGTGCTTAACCAAACCTACACTGCACGCTATCGTTGGCAGCCGGTGGAATATGATTGGGCCGACTTGCGTGTCAATTTTTGGCACACCGATGCGGTCACTGATCTGAACACACCGAATATATTCTCTATCGAGGTGGAGGATAATATTGCGCGAAATGACGATTATCAGCGCTTTGGCCTTGATATCACCAATAGTATGCGCTTCTACCCCATGGGTGAATTGCGCTGGGATTATGGTGTTTCTGCACAGTGGGAAGACTTGGATAGCGATACCCAGACCGCTGAAGGTATTTATGCGGGTTCCCGCAGTGGTGGGCGCGATGAGTACAGCTTGTTCACCGGTATTGAATGGCAACCGTGGCCGGAGTGGACGCTGGAGTCTGGAGTTCGTTATACCCATTTCTCTTCAAAAGACAATAATCCCCTCCCGTTGAGCATTGATTCCGATTTTTGTGTAGATAATGGGGAAGGGGGCTGTGAGGACGTTTACTACAGCAATAGTCGCTCCGGTACTGCACCTATTGTGGTTTTGACATGGGAGCCGATCAAGGGTTTGCAATTCTATGCCCGCCATGCGCAGGCTTTGCGTATGCCGAGCCTGTTTGAAGGTACCACTGGTTTCTCATCGAGCCCCGCACTGGATATCACCCTTAAGCCTGAGCATGCAAAAAATAATGAGGTTGGGATTAATTATCTTAACGGCCAGTTATTTGAAACTCATCATCAACTCCGAGCGAAAGTTGCTTACTTCGAAAACCATGTTGACGATTATTTGACTCGCACCGGGGTCAACGCCGATGAAGAAAAGCAAGGTAGCGGTATCTCCGATTTATTCCGTATGCGAAATATCGATAGCCTCGACCTTGAAGGTTTTGAGTTCAACCTTGGATACGATGCCCTCTGGTGGTTAGTTGAGCTGAGTGCTACCAAATACAGCCACATTGAAGTCTGTGATGTTGCCAGCTATGTGCGTACTTACTGCACGGATTGGGGTATAGAAAACAGTTATTTCAATAATATGGTCCCACCTAACTGGCATGCCAGTGCGCATATTGGCTTGCGTTTATTCCAGGAAAAATTGGAATTCGGGCTGCGCGGTACTTTTATGGGGGAGCGAAACCCTGTTCCTTATTACGGCGATCAAGCTGGATTTACTGAGCCGGTGCTGTGGCAGAGCTACGAACTGTTAGATTTTTATACCAGCTTCCAATTTAACGATAGTTTTTCGGTGGATTTCACCGTCGACAACGTAACCGATCAATATTACATCGATGCTTTGAGTCTTGGCTTGGTGCCTGCACCGGGACGTACGGCAAGACTCAGTCTCACTTATCAATATTAAACATTTGGAGTTCCACAGATGAAAAGAGCAGCAGCCCTTATCGGCATGCTATGTTTGTCTCTCGTGCTGGCCGCCTGTGGTGGCGGTGGTTCGGGCGACGGCTCAAATAATAAACCTACCGCCAGTATCAGTTTGTTGTCCCCTGTAGACACAACTTTCTCCTTGGCTGGCGGTGATGTCACTGTTCAATTGAGCGGTACTGACAGTAGCAGCTCGCGAGATGCAAGCCTGACTTATCGTTGGGAGCTGATTGAGTGGCCTGAGCTTAGCCTGGTAGAGTTGGCCAGTGCTGAGGATGCCTACACAGAGTTTACAGCTGATCTTCCAGGCGACTATGTTGTGAGCCTGATCGTGGATGACGGTACTGAAACCAGTGAAGCATCCCGTATAACGTTGACTGCAACCAGCCCGAATCCAGTGGCAATTACTGAGCCGGTGCACAGTGTTATCCTGGGTACTCAGACCCTGGGCCTTGATGGCAGCTTGAGTACTCCGCCAACGGGTGAGACTGGAGATCTGGAATATTTATGGGCCCTGGTTGAAAAGCCTCTCGACAGTGCTGCGTACCTGACTAACAGTGACTCTAGCCAAGCTACATTGCACTTGGATATCGAAGGTGACTACAAGCTTGAATTAGTTGTTACTTATAATGGAGTTGCCAGTGAACCTGCGGAAGTTCTGGTAACAGTTTCCGCCGGTGATGCTCCACCTGTTGCCGTAACAGAAGACCAGACGATTACTCTTGGAGAAGAAGTTGTACTGGATGCGAGCGAGAGTTATGACCCTGAAGGTAACTCTCTGCAATACCGCTGGAAGTGGGCTTATAGTCCAGTGGAAACTGATGGTGTTCCGGTTCCCGAGTTAGAGGGAGAGACAACCTCTACCGTTAAATTTACTCCCATTGCGGCAGATACTTACAATTTAATTTTGTTTGTTTTTGATGGCGCAAGAAAGAGTGAGGAGCGTGAAGTTACTATCGTAGTTGAAGCCGATTCCGAAGCGGAAGTCAATGATGCTCCAATTGGTGAAATCGAAGCGACTGGTTACTACCCGTCCTACAGTATTGGTGAGCAAGAGCTGGGGCTTCGCGCTGAATTTAATTTTGTTGGCTATGACCCTGAGGGTGATGCTCTGCAAATTATTGAAGCGGAGCTAATTGAAAAACCTGAAGGTAGTGTTGCCGAACTGGTTGATATTGGTTCTTGGAAACCGCTGGGTAAGAAAATCCAAGAGCTGGATGTGGTAGGTACCTATCGCGTAAGTATGACCGTATCTGACGGAACCAACCAGATAGACCTAGAAGCCACTATGGAAGCCAAGATTGGCAAGGTAAATGGTTATCCTTCTACCCGTAGTGTCGAAGCTCAGTCCAAGTCTGTGCTCGTTGGCGATGCTTTGGTGTTTGATGCCTCCAGCAGCGACCCTAATAATGATGAAATGACCTTCCACTGGGAGCTGGTTGACCGGCCCGATGGGAGTGATGCAGTGATTGAACCGGTTACCGAACCGGAGAGTGGGGAGCTTCGCCGTGCTCAGGTAGTTACCGATGTACCGGGTTCCTATACCGCTCGCCTGATCGTCAGTGATGATCGTGGTCTATATGCCAAAACCTACTCTGAAGACGATGGTCTTGCCAAAGTTTCCAACACGGCACCAGAAATCCGTTCTGTAGTTTGGGCGCGCAACTGGGGTAGCTTATCCACTGGTGAAGATTATTACCAAATCCTGCCCTGTATGTCCCTGCTGCATCGCCCTGTGGTGGTAGATGCCGACGGTGATGAAGTATTCACTTATGAAGAGCTGATCAGCGCGCCGGAAGGTGGTGAATTTACCAGCTATCCAGATAGTGAAGATTGTGAAAATACAACTGGTACCGTATTTTCGAAAGCGGGCACCTACGTATTCCGCTACTACGCTACAGATTTGATTGATGATGCGCCGGAATACGATTTTGTTGTAGAAGTTGAGCCCATGAGCGAAGCCAAGGGTGTGCGTCTGCGTAATATCAACTCCTGGGAAGAGAGCCTTTGGCTGCCCATGCCGTACGAAAATATTCCAAGCTACGGTACCCCGTCAGATTTACGGTGGGATACATCCCCTACCGAAGATGAATACCTACAATGGTCTCTGACTGCAGTTGATGCCGATTACACCATTGAGAATGTACAGGTGAAGCATATCAATGGCGATTTGGCTAGCCTTACACCATGGTTCGAGGGTGTTGCAGAGGGACAGGTTATTAGCGAGGGAGAGTCTCTGGACTTCAAGACATGGGTACCCTCTGTTCCCTGTATGCGCACAGATGAAAAAATAGAAGGCTTCCATTTCTCATTTAATATTAAAGAAATCCCGGAGTTGACCTTCACCTACGAAACCTGGGTAGCCATAGATGATGGTATCTTTAGCGAGGGCTGGAGACAGTGTGAAGCAGGGGAGTTAAATTAATCTTTCAGAGCTTACTTCTGCAATAACACATATTATTGCTGAGGTTCTATAACATTGTGACCTCTTTGAGAAAGGGCGCCTAATAGGGCGCCCTTTTTTAATCGTAATCAAACCTTAAAAGCTATTTTGTGCCCAATCATTGACTGCTTCTAAAACGAACTGTTGGCTTTTGTCATTCTTATCACACTTGTAAACCTGAAGACGCTCACCCTCTTCGGTTGAGCTACCCGGTGCGTCTATACAGTAGGTCCAGTTCTTATCGCGATTTTGGATGACCCCACTTTCCTGGATTTGCCATTTCTCCGAATTGCCGCCGTCACAATCCCACAGGTGCATTTTATCGCCGTTATCAGCAGAGCCAGTGTTGAAGTCAACACAGTATTTATTATTACCCTTAGGGCGGAGTTGGCCTTCAGCAGTATAAACAAACTGCTGTTCATTGCTGGAGCCACAGTTATTCATATTTAGGTTTGAGCCATTGCTATAGCCCTGGGAGACGGTCATGCACAAGTCAGCATTTGAGGCAGAACGGATTCTCAAATAGCCAGGAAGACTTCTCCTTACTCCGACAAAAGGAATTGCCGTGCCAGTATAATTGGGGGTGGTTGCGACTGTATCAGGATCCATCCCGATTGCAGTGGCACCATGTGCGATTGCTGTAAATATGTAGCCATAGTCGGTATTGCTAAAATCGCCAGAACTATCCCATAGGTGCATCAGCTGTTTGGTTTCAGCGGCTGCGTTGGCTGTTATCTGGTAATGATCGCCAGCCTGGACATTGCCGCAAAATATTCTTTGCGAACTACTGCTGTCTATTGAATCAATGGAGCCGGTAAATTCTTCTGGATCTGCGGTATCTATATCAGGACATAAAAATGCGCTCATCTCGTAGGAGTCTAATGCGGATTCCATTCGATTATTGACGTTGCCTGACTGTCCTCCGGTAAAAATAACGATTACTTTTTTGTCGTTATTTAATAAGTTGCCAACGCTAGGCCATCCCGTACTTGTAAGCGTGGTACGGTAATTTTCTGAGGAAGAAATTTGTTGTAAATATGCAAGCATATCCTGGTAGCTGTATTGGAGGTCGCCAAGCTCTTGTTGGATATACTGGTCAAGCAAATAAATTTCATCTGCATACCAGGCATTAAACCAATCTAAATTGGTTTTCATATCGATATACAGCATTATTGGCGCTTCAATAGTGTTAACGGAGAGCCAGGATTTTATATCGTCCAGACAGTGTTCCAGACGATCATCGTCTCCGTTGCTATTGCACATGTGATTACCGATGTCGTTTTGTCCATGAGCAACATGGGGTCCATGGCTGCTACCTTGCCAGGAACCGTGATCTACGACATCGATTTCCAGTGATCGAAAGCCTTTGTCGAGCCAGTCAGTCAGTGTTTCACCGTCTTCTAGCCGCTCATAGCTGTTATGGGGCTGTAAGTAATAAAGCTCATCAATACGATGCTCACTGGTGGCCGCTTCTGCTTGGTAATCGGGCCAGTGAAAAGTGTCAGCTTTACTGATGCTGGGTATAGATACCCAAAGTGATAGACATAGAGCGCCTGTAGAGACTTTGAGGAAGGACATTGGGGTTCCTGTTATCATTTTAATAGTATATTTATTATTTGTTATATAAAAAGTGTGTTAATACTTTGTTACCAGAACTGGATAATTTAAGCCTGTTAATTAACTGTTTTTTTTCAAACGGCATTGAGATGCGTAGATTTTTATTTAGATTACAGGTAATTGTTCGTAAGTAGGCAAGTGTTTGGAATTTTTGAGTTGACAGTGAGAGGCTAGGAGAAGAGTACTTTGGGAAAGTACTCTAACATCTAAAGCATATGCTTGTATTTGGCGATGGTCCATCGTGCACGTTTTATTGCTATTTACGTCCCATTCTCTTATCTACCTGCTTTCTCTCCCAATCTTCACCAAAGAAATTAAATAAATTGAAGGTGCTAATTGCATGGGAGGCGAGCCCTATACCCCATCCAAATGCCGCCCAGAGTGACCATAAGTATCCGGGAGCGAGTATTAAGTTGGCAATTACTAGCCCCGAGATAACTAATAAGTAGGTGATTAGGTGTTGGTAAAAGCTCTTCAGCTTCTTGACATGCTCAATGACTTTTCTTTCTTTGGCGGAGATCTGGTCTCGGGAGTTCATATTGATGACCTTGGCTGATTAGCTACAGCAGTGGGGAATATTATTATTCGAGTTATTTTCAAGTTTGGATAGAGATATTAACCACAGCCAATGAAATGTGGCAAGTAGTGAAATTTTCAAGTGTATGAAGGATGCCTGATGAGACCAAGCATCCATAAAAGAGTACTACACAATACAGTCTGGTTGTTCTGAAGGGTGGGCTTTAATAAAGGCCGGTAGTTCATTGCATGCGTCTGTGATTTTCTGGATTTTGGGATATTGGGTCATATCCAGGCCAAAGCGCTCCGCACTGTATACTTGCGGGAGTAAGCAACACTCGAACAACCCTGGATTGTCTCCAGCGGCGAAAGGCGAGGGTCTTAATTGCTTCTCCAGTGCGGAGAAGCCCAGGTGTATCCAGTGCTGAATCCATTGAATTTTTTGCTCATCACTGACTTTGAGTTCAGCCTGGAGGTACTGCAGAACCCTGAGGTTCTGTATAGGTTGAATATCGCTGGCAATACTTTGCGCGAGCGCGCGGATATGTGCGCGGGCTTCAGGAGCCTTTGGAAGTAGCGCTGGTTCTGGATGGGTTTCATCCAGCCATTCCAAAATGGCGAGGGATTGGGTGAGACTGGTTTCGCCATCATTCAGGGTTGGCAGTAGCCCGTGTGGATTCAGCGTGCGGTAGTCGTCTCCGTGCTGATCTCCCTTGAGCAGGTTTACCGGGTGATACTCGTATTCCAGGCCTTTCAAGTTGAGCCCGATACGCACTCGGTAGCTGGCGGATGAGCGAAAGTATCCGTAAAGGTCCATTCTCTTTCCTTTCCTTTTCTTTGTTTTGGCGTTTGGCTGTTTGAATGTCAGCCTTCTTGGTGTTGTCTGGATGCGCTGTATTCACTTTGGCTTCCAGGAGTTTACATAATCTGTTAGCTCCACGGCATGGGCATCCGGGAGAATATCCCAGGGGGTGCGGCTGTCGATCATTACAGCAACTTCATCGGTTTCCTTGCGTGCATGCCGGGCTCCGGTAGCAAATGCCTTGGGGTGGGGGCCGTGGGTAAATCCCATGGGGTGGAGGGTAAGCATCCCCGGATGAATATTGTCGCGGCTAAAGAAGTTACCGCGGTGATAGAAGATGAGT